>NKPV01000002.1 GCA_002254605.1 Armatimonadetes bacterium JP3_11 | reverse complement strand
GTCAAGGACTTTGGGGGCATTTTGCCTGGGCACGGGGGCGTATTAGATCGGTTTGATAGTTTCCTGTTCAGCGCACCCTGGATCTGGTGGATTGTGCAGATGGCAGGGTAGGGGCTATGAACGGTAAATCGCAGCGCCAATACTTAAATCAGAGGAACCGTATCACCTGTACCTGCCCATTTTCCTGCTCGCGCAGGCGCGTCATAACCGTTTGAAACTCGCCCTCGTTTAGGGGTGGGGTCAGCGCAACCTGTTCAATTCCCTGTTGCAGTGTTTCGGAGGGGTGGAACTCTGCGCCAAGCGTTTGCAACGGCTCGCGCAAGGCGCGCAGGGCGTCTTCGCTGGGTGCGCTCAATCGGACGAAATAGCGCATCGTGAGCGATTCGATGGGGGCGGTTTCACCGGGACGCAGGGAGGGGTCTTCAAGGCGCAGAGGCTTAGGATGGCGAGCAACTTCGATCAGGTCGCCGACGACCGCGCTGGCTGTGGCGAGCGCTCCTGCACCGAACCCATGGAGCGACATCTCTTGAAAGCCGTTGCCTTGCAACCACACGCCGCTGAACGCTCCACGCACCAGATACAACGGACAGTCGCGCGGAATCAAAGTCGGATGGACGCGGGCGCAGAGCCGACCATCGGGCAAGCGTTCAGAGATGCTCAGCAGTTTCAGCCCCATATTCAGCCGTTTCGCCCACAGAAGGTCGCGTCCGCTCAGGTGGCTGATTCCCTCGCGATAGACGCTCTCCAGCGGCACATATTGGAGGAACGCCAATCGAGCCAGGATAGCGGTTTTATACTGTGCGTCGTAGCCTTCCACATCGCTGCTGGGGGCGGCTTCCGCGTAGCCAAGTTCCTGCGCTTTGCGCAGGGCGGTGTTGTAGGCGGTCTCTGCAGGTTCGCCCGCATCGACCGCGCGTTCCATCTCGCGCAGGATGAAGTTGGTTGTACTGTTCACGATGCCCACCACGCGATTGATGCGGTTGCCCGCAAGCGAGCCTTGGAGCGCGTTTAGGATCGGCAGGCTGCCCGCCACGCTCGCCTCGTACAGGAGGCGCACGCCGTGCCGCTGCGCCACGCGAATCAGCTCATCGCCTGAAACCGCCATCACGAGCTTGTTCGCGGTAATCACATGCTTGCCGGATTGCAACGCGTCGCGTATCAGCGTGCGAGCAGGCTCCAGCCCACCCATCAGCTCCAGCACGATGTCCACCTTAGGGTCGCACAGGGCAGTTTGGGGGTTGGTGGTTAATAGTTTGGGGGGTACCGCAACAGCGCGGGGCTTACTCAGGTCGCGCACCAGCACATGGCGCACCTCGAATCGTTTGCCTGTTTGGGCTTCCAGAAGGTCGGCGTTTTCCCGAAGCAGGGTCAATACGCCCCCGCCCACGGTGCCCGCGCCGAGAACCGAGAGTCGGACGACCTTCCTCATTCGGGCGGCTCCAGGAGCATCAGCACTTCGCCTTGTTGCACAAGGCTCGCGTTCTGCGCCACGATGCGCCGTACCACGCCCGTCATCGGCGCGGGAATCTCATTGAACACCTTCATCGCCTCAATCAGTCCAATCGTTTGCCCCTCGTATACGAGGTCGCCCTCTTCCACATAGGGCGGCTCACTCGGCGAAGGACCGCGATAGAACATCCCCGTCATAGGCGATTCGATGGGAACCCAGTTCGGCGTCTCCGCGGCAGGGGGTTGGGGCGGTTGCACCGCCGCGACGGCAGGGGCAACGGGAGCATCCGCGCGTTCAATATGTATCCGCACGCCCTCCGCCGCAATCTCCAGCTCCTGCAGATGGTAGTGGCTCATCAACTGCAGGCAGCGCTCTACTGTTTCGATGGGCAACGCCACGCATGGGATTATACCTCAGCGCGGAGATGCCGATAATTGGGATGATGGCATATCCTGCACCACAGCCGGAACCGAACGAGAAGCCGCCTCTATGGATCATTCAGGAGGCGTTTGAGGGCGACACACCCGCCGAGCAGCCGCACGATGTTTATATTTTGCATCTGCTGCGTGCGCTGCCCCCTGTGCTCCTTGAATCGCTTACGCCCGAACAGTATCAGTTGCTCAAGCAGTCGCTTCACAGTTATCACCGCCGCCATCTGCTCGATGTGCGGGGGGTTATCCCATTTTTGTGGACGCGCTACTATTTCGTGTTCCTGTTTGGCAAGGATACGCGCACCCGCGCAGAAATGGTCTCTGTGGAGCGTCGCACACCGTCGCGATGGTCGCGCCTGTTGGGTTGGGTAGTAATGGCGTTGATTGTGGGGCTGTTAATGATCGGTTTTCTGGGGGCAGCGCGTTTACTGGGGCGCTGAGGGTACTTGCGCAGGGGGATGATTCTGACGGGGTACACTTAAGGCGGAGGCGACAAGGGGTGTTTTTTGTTTCAAAACTTTTCGGAAGGTTTGGGCGCGATCTGGGGATCGATCTGGGCACGGCAACGACACTGGTGCATGTGCGCGGCAAGGGGATTATGCTGCGCGAGCCTTCAGTAATTGCAATTGACCAAGATACGCGCAAGGTGTTGGCGGTGGGCGAGGAGGCGAAGCGCATGCTGGGGCGCACTCCTGCGAATATCATTGCCGTGCGCCCCCTCAAGGACGGGGTGATTGCCGACTTCGAGCAGACAGAGAAGATGCTGCAATACTACGCTGGGAAGGTCTCACGCCATCGTTGGGTTCCGCCGCGGATGGTGGTGGGCATCCCGAGCGGCGTTACGGAGGTCGAGCGGCGCGCCGTGCTGCAAGCTGCCATGCGGGCAGGCGCACGCGAAGCTTATGTGATTGAAGAACCGATGGCGGCGGCGATTGGCGTGGGGCTGCCCGTCGTGGAGCCGACCGGTTCTATGGTGGTGGACATCGGGGGCGGCACGACAGAAGTCGCTGTCATCTCGCTGGCAGGCATCGTCGCCAGCCGCTCGATACGCATCGCCGGCGACGAAATCGACGAGGCAATCGCCAACTATGTGCGTCGCACCTACAACCTGTTCATCGGAGAGCGCACCGCGGAGCAGGTAAAAATAGAAATCGGCTCAGCGTTTCCACTCGATGAGGAACTGGAACTGGAGGTCAAGGGGCGCGACCTCATCAGCGGACTGCCCCGCAGTGTGCGCATCACTTCCGAAGAAATTCGCCACGCCATCGCAGAGCCAGTAAACGCCATCGTGGAAGCGGTCAAGCAGACCCTGGAAATCACACCCCCAGAATTAGCGGCGGACATTATGAACTATGGTATCGTGCTATGCGGCGGCGGGGGTTTGCTGCGTGGGCTGGACAAACTAATTCAGCACGAGACGCAAATGCCCGTCTATGTCGCCAGCGACCCCACCTCAGCCGTCGTGTTGGGTACGGGTAAAGTACTGGAAGAACTGGACAACAATCCAATGCTGCGGAAGGTGCTGCAGACGGCGCAATCTCCGCGCAAGAGGTGAGCCCCTATGAAACGCCGTCGCTGGACATGGCTGATTCTGGCGGCGCTGGGGCTGATTCTGGGCGTCTATCATAATCAGCGCGTGCATCACGGCGAAGTCAATCCCCTCACGGCACTAATCCGCGGGTGGATTCTGCCCGTGCAACGGGGCGCCCATGCGGCGACGGAAGGCGCCCAACAGTTCTTCGCCACACTCACGCAAGCACATAAGGCGCTGCGCGACCACGAGAACCTGGTCACCGAAAACGCCCTGCTCAAACAGGAACTGGAGCGGCTCAAGGCGCTTGAATCTGAGAACGAATCTCTACGCAATTTGCTGAATTTACGCGCTCGATTGCCCAACGAGTGGATCGGTTGCCGGATTATAGCAACCTACCCCCAGCCAGGTCAGCAGACTATAGTTATCGATCGGGGGGTGCGGGACGGGGTGCTGGCAGGTGCGCCCGTTGTGGCAGGTGAAGGGTTGATCGGTGTTGTGGAGCGCGCCGACGCCAACGCATCGATTGTTCGGGGGCTGACCGCGCCGCGCATG
Organism: Armatimonadetes bacterium JP3_11; assembly: GCA_002254605.1. GTDB lineage: Bacteria > Armatimonadota > Fimbriimonadia > Fimbriimonadales > GBS-DC > GBS-DC. Next base: position 53,257 of record NKPV01000002.1, on the reverse strand, counting down.
GCGGTCAGCGCGAAAGTGCTGAACGCACAAAAAGTCAGCATAGGCGTTTGTGAAGGGCGCGGCGAAAATAGGCTGCTCCTGAACTTCATCCCTCCCGATGCACCCTTGCAGGTGGGCGATCAAGTGGTGACGGCGGGACTGGGAGGCAAGTATCCGCCGAACCTAACGATAGGGGTTGTGGAGCAGGTCTGGTATGATCGGCAATACTCCGTGAAGAAGGCATGGGTACGCCCAGCGGTCGAGATTGAGCGGTTTAGCGTCGCACTCGTCAAGCGCGGGAAATAAGCGATGGCGTCCGCTCCACAGCTTCCAAAACGCGATGGGATCCTAAAACGAGCCGTTTCCCCATGGAGTATACTTGTAATGGAGGGCTTTGTCTATTAGCAAGCTGCACTACCGCTACGATCGTGTGCAACTGCACTGGCTCACGCGCCTACTGCTTTCAGGCAGTTGGGGGCGTGTGGCTCGGTGGGTGCTGTTGGTGGTCACCGCGATAGTGATGCAGGGCGTCTGGGCAAGTAGCCTGCGGATTGGCATGGCGACGCCCGATTTTCCCCTGATTGTACTGGCTTGCTTAGCGCTCCTTACGAATCCGAACACGGCGGCGTGGGCGGGCTTTTTAACAGGGTTGCTCCACGCCAGCATGCTGGAGCAAACCGTCGGTAGCCTGATTATCAGTCGCACGCTGGCGGCGACTGCCGTCGCCTACCTCCCGCTGTGGCTCTCGAAGCGGCATTGGCTCAGCGTGGTTCCAGCGGTTATCGCACTGACCTTTCTGGCGCAAGGGATGCTCTACCTTGCCGCACCGACGGTGGCGGGCAGCGCATTTTGGCAGGGAACCCTGTGGAGCATGGTGTATAATATAGGATTGGCGATACCTGCTTACTGGCTTATCCAGCGCATCGTACCGCCTGAGTTAGATGAAGAGCCGTTTTTATGGAACAACTAACACGGATGGACGGTACTTTTATTAGGAGGCAATCCTGCAATGGCGCAGACCATGATTGAACGCGAACGCCACACTGAAGAGAGTAGCGCGTACGCAATTGCGATACGCCAGCTAGAAGCAGCGGCGCATTACTTGAATTTGGATCGGAGCCTGCTGGAGGTGTTGAAGCACCCCCGACGCGAACTGATTGTTAACTTCCCCGTGAAAATGGATGACGGCTCGATTCGCGTCTTCACGGGCTACCGGGTGCATCACAACCCGGCTCGTGGTCCCGCTAAAGGGGGCATCCGCTACCATCCGGAGGTCACCTTAGACGAGACTCGTGCGCTGGCGATGTGGATGACCTGGAAGTGCGCGGTGGTCAACATCCCCTACAGCGGTGCGAAGGGGGGTGTTGTGTGCGACCCCAAGCGGCTCTCTGTCCACGAACTGGAAAACCTCACCCGTCGCTACATCACCGAGATTTCGATGCTGATTGGTCCTGAGTCGGACATTCCCGCGCCCGATGTAGGCACAAACCCGCAAGTGATGGCGTGGATTATGGACACCTACTCCATGCATAAGGGCTATACTGTGCCTGCGGTCGTGACGGGCAAACCGATTGCGATTGGCGGTTCGGAGGGGAGACTGGAAGCCACGGGGCGCGGCGTGACCGTGATGGCACATGAGGCACTGAAGCAGATAGGAAGCCAACTGGAAGGCGCAACGGTCGCCATTCAAGGGTTCGGGAATGTCGGATCCGCCACAGCCAAGCTCATGCATCAGGCAGGCGCGAAAGTCGTCGCCATCTCCGATGTACGCGGCGGGATTTACAACCCCAACGGACTGAACATTCCGGCGCTGCTGCACTGTGCAGGGCGCGATGGCTGCATCCAAGCCTACCGCGACGCAGAACTCATCACGAATGAGGAACTACTGGAACTCCCGTGCGATGTGCTGGTGCCTGCCGCCTTGCACGGCGTGATCACGGCAAGTAATGCCGACCGGATCAAAGCCCGCGTGATTGTGGAAGCGGCTAACGGTCCTGTGACCCCCGACGCGGACGAAATCCTCGACGACAAAGGCGTGCTAATCGTGCCCGACATCCTCGCGAATGCAGGCGGAGTGATTGTCTCCTATTTTGAATGGGTGCAAGACCTGCAAGCCTTCTTCTGGGAAGAGGATGAAGTGAACCGTAAGTTGGAGAAGGCAATGCGCCGCAGCTATGAGCATGTCGTGCAGACTGCCCAGCAAAACAAGGTGAATATGCGCATGGGCGCGTACATCATCGGCGTCAAGCGTGTGGCAGAAGCCACCACAATACGGGGGATTTATCCGTAGGTGATGCTTTCCTGACACCATCACCGACCCTCTACCTCGATATCGTGCAGGGGCGCAAGCAGCCGCGCAACCTGGACGCCTACCACCATGGGTGGGCGACCGTGCATCGGGTAGATTAAAACGCGCCTGCCCAGAAAGGAATCGTCCCCGCCCCAATCATCCCGACAAGTATTCCACCCCAGCAGCATAGCCCCAATACAGACAGCACGACGGCAATCATCCCCATCACATAACCCGCCGTCGCCATACCGCGATCGCTGGGGCTGCTCAGACCGGCGTCAACTTGCGCTATCGCACTCTTGCCCAGGACCCACGCTGCAATCCCCAAAACCAGCGGCAACGGCAGGCATCCCCAGAATACACCTGCACTGAACAGTGCCACCAAGGACACTATCCCCAATACCATGCTTGCCACAGCCGAAGTGCTTGTAGACTGTTGCATTCGCGTCCCCCTCAGTAGATATGAGTATACCTATTCCTTGAAAAACGCAAGAGCGACCTCACTGTGCCAGAGCAGCCCCTCTTGAGTAAGGCGAATCGTATCCCCTTGGCGCTCCAGCCAACCGCGCTGAATCAGTTTGTGAATCGTTTCGGCGTAATGTTCCCGAACGGGCAAGCCGAAACGCGCCTCCAGAGTCGTCAAATCTACACCCTCCAGCATCCTTAAACCTAACATCAGCGTCTCCGCCACAGGATCCCAACCTGACAGCCGCTCCCACTCCAGCTCTAACGGCTCGCCCGACTGGATGCGCCGAATGTATTCGCGCGGATGCTTGATATTTGTCCAACGCTTACCCCCCATGTAGGAAACCGCTCCCGGTCCGAAACCCAAATACGGCTCGTTGCGCCAGTAAATTAGGTTATGCCGACACTCGTAGCCTCGTCGCGAGTAGTTGGAGATTTCGTATTGCCGATAACCTGCCTGCGCTGTAAGCTGCTGGGCGAGGCGGAACATGGCAACCTGCGTCTCGTCGTCAGGCAGGCGCAGCTTGCCTTTCTGATATAGATGATAGAAGCGTGTGTTCGGCTCCAGCATCAGCGCGTAGAGCGACAAGTGTTCGGGCTGCAAGGCGATGGCTTGGCGCAAGTTCGATTCCCAACGCTCCAGCGTTTGGCACGGTAGGGCAAAGATGAGGTCTAAGTTCAGGTTCTCGAAACCGGCGGCGCGCGCCCATTCGACACCCTGAACGACATCCTCGGGTGTGTGGATGCGCTCCATGCGGCGCAGCTCATCGGGGTCGAACGATTGCACCCCAAAGCTCAGGCGATTGAACCCCGCGTGGCGCATCGTCCGGAGCTGCTCACGCGACACGCTTCCCGGGTTCGCCTCGCAGGTGATTTCCGCATCGGAGGCGATGTCGAATTGGCGTCTCAAGTGTTCCAAGATCCCTGCCAGCGTCTCTCCCGAGAGATAGGTCGGCGTGCCGCCGCCGAAAAAGAGGGTATCGAACCGCTCGCCCGCGTAGGGCGACTGTGCGATCTCGCGGTGCAGCGCCTCCACGAACGGCTTCACCAGCGTGTCCAGCGAGGCGTAGCTATTGAAATCGCAATAGCCGCATTTGCGGTGGCAGAACGGGATGTGAATGTAGATCCCCTGCATAGTGGCTCAATAAAAGCATACCCCCTACAGCTCCCACTGGAGCTGAATTCCTTGAGCCGCCAGCAGTCGCTGATACTCTGCCCGTAGCTTGGGCGTTTCGTACACCGCGTGTGGCTCCGTGCCGCGCAAGACGCAGAACCCTGCCAGCAGCCCTGCCGACTCGCCGATGTTCCACTCGACAGGGTGCAGACGGTAGCAGCCGTTGGTGATGTGGGTGGTTCCGATGTTCTTGCAAGCGGGCAGTAGATTGCGCATTCGCACAGGGATCAACGCACCCAGCGGAATTTGGAAGGGCAGGGTGGCGATATCGATGTAATTGTCACCGCCTGTGCTGGGATGGAGGTCGATGCGGTAGTGCCCCACGCCGATACTATCGGGGAACGGTTCCGCCAACGTGTCGTTGGGTCGGCACTCCGCGCTGAGGTGTTGCTCCACCACCGTGAAACGCGCCTTGATCCGCCTCGATTCGCGTACATAGACCTGCTGCGCCATCGGGTGGGCTGGGTCGAGCGTCGTACCTGTGATGTCTGCCCGAAAGTGCAAGCCGGGATAGCCGACACCGCCATCGGGGCGCGGGGCTTCCGTCTGCAGCCAGTAGAGCAGGCATTCCGAAAGTTCGCGCGCTGCCTGCTCGTGCGAGAGGGTCGCGCCGGGGATGTCGCGGTTCCTGTAGCCATACGCGGAAGGCGTGGCTTCAGGGTCAGGCACTCTTCCTTGGGAATCTTCAGGTTCTTCGCCTGCGGGGGGGTAGAGGTTGCCAAGAAAATAGTCGTTCTGAGGCCAGTTCACGATGGTAACGGCTTCTGGCGCACGGTCGGGCGGGTAGAGATTGGGATCTACAATCTGGCGATAGCGAAACATAGCGGGAGTCCCGTCTTCCCCGAACAGGCTTAGGCGACGCGGCTCCAAAGTGATGGGATGAACATCGACCCAACTGAAAAATGGCGCGTGCCAAAACGGGGGGCGGAACGCCTTCCAAAACTCGTAGCCTGCGGGCTTACTGCCCACATAGTCGCCTGCAGGGTCATAGCCCATCGCGAAACACCATGTGAACGCCTGCATGTTGGCAGGTTGGGGTTCGGGCTTAGCATGCGGCTCGCCGGTCTCCCAGTGCGACTCCGCGCCCGTGACATACTCCATCTTCGCCATCGGCAACAGTTCGCCCGTGTCGGTGGCGTCCAGAATGAATTCGGCTTCCACATAGAGTGTCGTAGCACGGTCGGGAAGTTGGAACAGCGCGCCCCGTACGAAATCGCCTTCCACATCCAGCGCGTGCAGGTGCAACGGCTCTACCATCAGGTCGCCGCGCATCTGGGGGTAGTGCAGCATCGATTCCAGCACTGTTTTCGCGACGCGCGGCTCACAACAGAGCGCACTGACCCAACCGCCCCCTGGGTTGAGGAACGGCTCGGCGCGGGCGGCGTCCGTGAGGGGGTAATAGCGTCGGTAGAACTCGCGGATGGCGTCGCGCAGTTGCCGATAGCGTCGTGTGCAGCCTTGCGTTTCTATCCAGCGATGCTCATCGGGGGGGACAGCTTGCGCCGTGAGTTGACCCCCAAGCCACCGCCCCGGCTCTATGGCAAGCAGCGTTTTGACCCCCAGCGCGGCGCAGGCTAAAGCCGCTGCGCAGCCACCCAAGCTGCCTCCGACAATCAAAACGTCCGCCTTCACTACGCCTTGATTCAACACGCCCCATATTATAGCCCAAGCAGGTATACTTTATGTCGTATGAGCAGCCCAATCGGTCGCGAGGTGTTGCAGGTTCCCGTCGAGGAGGAGATGAAGCGCTCCTACCTCGACTACGCAATGAGCGTGATTATCGCGCGTGCGCTCCCCGATGTGCGCGACGGTCTCAAACCCGTGCAGCGACGCATTTTGTATGTGATGCGCGAACTGGGCTTGACCCCCGACTCGCAGCATACCAAGTCCGCCAAAGTGTGCGGCGAGACTACCGCGAACTACCACCCCCACGGGCAGGAGGTGGTCTACCCGACGCTGGTGCGCATGGCGCAAGATTTCAACATGCGCTACCCGCTTGTGGATGGGCAGGGGAACTTCGGGAGTGTGGACGGGGATCCGCCTGCGGCGATGCGCTACACGGAGGTACGCCTCACCCCCATCGCGATGGAGATGCTCGCCGATATCGATAAAGAGACGGTGGACTGGATGCCGAACTACCTGCAAAGCGCGGAAGAGCCAACCGTGCTGCCCGCGCGCTTCCCGAACCTGATCTGCAACGGCGGCAGCGGCATCGCCGTCGGCATGGCGACCAACATCCCGCCCCATAACCTTAGCGAAGTGGTAGACGCGCTGATTTATCGCCTGGAGCATCCCACCTGCACCCTCGAACCGATTCTGAAGCTGCTCCCTGGTCCCGATTTCCCCACAGGGGCGCTGATACTGGGCGCGAAAGGCATTCGCCAAGCCTACGAAACAGGGCGCGGCAGTATCGTGATGCAAGCCAAGACCCAAATCGAACCGCTGGACGGGGGCAAAAGCGCGATTGTGATTACCGAACTACCCTACCAAGTGAGCAAAGCGCGCCTGATCGAGCAGATTGCCGCGCTGGTGAAGGCGGGCAAACTGGACGGCATCACCGATATCGCCGACTACTCCGACCGCACCGGCATGCGCGTGGTGATTGAACTGCGCCGCGATGTGAACCCGAACCGCATGCTCAACAGCTTGCTCAAACATACGCAGCTGCGCACCACCTTCGGCGTGATCTTGCTCGCGCTGGTGGACAATGTGCCCCGCGTGATGAGCCTGCTCGACCTGTTGGATCACTACTTAGAGCATCGGCGGCTTGTCATCGAGCGGCGCACGCGCTACGAACTATACCGCGCCAAGTCCCGCGCCCACATCTTGGAAGGGCTACAAATCGCGCTGAACTTCTTGGACGAGATTATTCGCATCATTCGCCAGTCGGAGACCGCCGAGATTGCGCGGCGCACGATGATACAGCGGTTCGGGCTGACCGTGCTGCAGGCGGACGCGATACTGAACACGCAACTGCGCCAGCTGGCGCGACTGGAGCAGGAGAAAATCGCCGACGAGTATCGCGGACTGCTGCGCGAGATCACCCGACTGGAGCATATCCTCTCGGACCCCAAGCAGGTGGAGGCGATTATCAAGGACGACCTGCGCACGCTCAAAGAGAAGTTTGGCGACCCACGCCGCACGCGTATCATCGCCCGTGAAGCCGAAGACATCTCCGAAGAGGAACTTATCCCCGAAGAGGAGACGCTGGTGCTGATTACGCGCGACGGCTACATCAAACGCGTGTCGATGGACGCCTATCGCTCCCAAAAGCGCGGCGGCAAAGGGGTCATCGCCACCACCGCCCGCGAGGAAGACGAAGTGGAACACCTGTTCCAAGTCAGCACGCACCACTATATTCTCTTTTTCACCGATCGGGGGCGCGTGTATCGCCTGAAAGCGTACGAAATCCCTGAAACCTCACGGCAGGCGCGCGGCACCGCAGTAATTAACTATATCAACATCCAATCCGACGAGAAGGTCACCGCAACGGTCTCCGTACGCGATTTTGACGCGCCGGGCTACCTCACCATGATTACGCGCAAGGGCGAAATCAAACGCACCGCGCTCACAGAGTTCACCAACCTGCGCAGCAACGGGCTGAACGCCTTCGACTTAGAGCCTGGCGACTCGCTCGGTTGGGTGTTGCATACTGCAGGCAGCGACGATGTGCTGCTGGTTACGAAAGCGGGCTTGGCGATTCGCTTCCCCGAGACCGATGTGCCGGTACGCAGCCGTGCGGCAGGCGGTGTGAAGGCGATTACATTGGGCAAGGACGACGCGCTGGTCGCGGCTTGCCGTGTGCAGCCCGATGCCCTGCTCTTAGTGGTCTCCGAGAACGGCTTCGGGAAATGCACCCCGCTTAAAGAGTATCGCGTGCAGTCGCGCGGCGGCAAGGGCATCTTCACAATGAATGTCACGCGCAAGACGGGGAGTGTGGTCGCTGCCGAAGTCGTGGAGAAAGACGACAAACTGATACTGGTCACTGCGAACGGCAAGGGCATTCGGTTGCGCGTGGCGGACTTGCGCATCACGGGGCGTATTACGCAGGGCGTGAAGCTCATCGACCTTGCCGAGGGCGACACGGTCGCGGCGATTACGCGCATCGTGCTGGGCAAACGCCTTCAGGAAGTGGAAGCAGAACGCGAGGGATAATCGCACGCATGCCCGCCATATCTGTAGCGCTTGGAAAGGTATACTCTTCATGACGGAGAGAGGCAGCCATGACCGAATACGCCCCTGAACTGATCGAGGCTCTACGGACCAAAGCGAACTTACTGCGCATCCACTCTATTCGCGCTACCACGAAAGCAGGCTCTGGGCATCCCACGACCTGTATGTCGGCAGCGGATTTGATTGCGGCGCTGTTTTTCTACGCACTGCGCTACGATGTGCCGAACCCACGCAATCCGCTCAACGATCGCGTCATCTTCTCCAAAGGACACGCGGCGCCGTTGCTCTATGCGGCGTGGGCAGAGGCGGGCGCGTTCCCCGTGGAACATCTGGACACCCTGCGCGAGTTCGAAAGCGATTTGGAAGGGCACCCCACACCCCGCTTTGCATGGTACGGCGCGGCGACGGGATCGCTGGGACAGGGACTGTCTATCGCAGCAGGGATGGCGCTCGCTCTAAAACGCGATCACATCCCCGCGAAGGTCTACTGCCTGATGGGCGATGGCGAAACCGCCGAGGGCGCCGTGTGGGAAGCAGCGGCGTTCGCCAGTTATTACAACTTAAACAACCTCGTCGCGCTGGTCGATGTGAATCGTCAGGGGCAAAGCCAACCGACGATGCTGCAGCACGATTTGGAGACCTATCGCCGCCGTTTTGAGGCGTTCGGCTGGCAAGTCGCCACTATCGACGGACACGACATGACGCAAATCCTGGGGGCGTTGGATACCGCGCAGCAAGCCGAGCGACCGTTCGCGATAGTGGCGCGCACGCTCAAAGGGAAAGGCGCCTCGGCAGTGGAGGACAAAGAGGGCTGGCATGGCAAGCCACTCCCGCCCGACCTTGCGGAGCAGGCAATCGCGGAACTGATGCCGACCCCAGAGCAACGGGAACGCGCCATGCGCCTGCGCGTGCAACCGCCGCGCGCCGCGACCGCGCCTCCCAGCCCGACCGAAATCCCCCCCGTGAGCCTGCCGACCTACGAACTCGACGCGCAGGTCGCCACCCGCGAGGCATACGGCGACGCCCTGGTCGCGCTGGGACACGCCGACCCACGAATCTACGCCTTAGACGGCGATGTGAAGAACTCCACCTTCTCCGAAAAGTTTTTCAAAGCGTTTCCTGAGCGGTTCGTCGAGTGTTTTATCGCCGAACAGAACATGGTCGGCGCGGCGGTGGGCGTGGCAGAGTGCGGCAAAATCCCGTTCGCATCCAGTTTTGCGTGCTTTCTCAGCCGCGCATATGATTTTATTCGGATGGCGGCGATTGGCAGAGCCAATGTGAAGTTCTGTGGCTCGCACGCAGGCGTCTCCATCGGCGAAGACGGTCCCTCGCAGATGGGGCTGGAAGACCTCGCGATGTTCCGAGCGGTGCCGGGTGCAGCCGTGCTGTATCCTGCGGATGCGGTGTCTACGGTGAAACTGGTGGAGCAGGCAGCACGATATGCGGGAATCGCCTACATCCGCACGACGCGCCCCAAGACCCCCGTCATTTACGCCAACACCGAGGCGTTCCCCATCGGCGGGTGCAAGGTGGTGCGCCAGTCGCCCCACGATGTGGTCACGGTGGTGGGCGCGGGCGTCACCCTGCACGAAGCGCTCAAGGCTTACGAGCAACTTCAGCGCGAGGGGGTCGCAATTCGCGTGATCGACCTCTACTCCGTCAAGCCTATCGATTCTGAAACCCTGATCCGTTGTGGGCAAGAGACGAACGGCGTGATAATCACAGTGGAAGACCACTATCCCGAAGGAGGTCTCGGCGAGGCAGTCGTGGCGGCGGTGAACGGGTACGGGGTTCGCGTGCATCGGCTGGCGGTACGCGAAGTACCGCGCTCTGGCAAACCCGAGACGCTGCTGGCGGCTTATGGCATCGATGCCCAGGCGATTATCGAGGCGGTTCGCGCCGTCGCACAGGGCGCGGCTTAACAACTGACCCCGCACCGCACACCGAGAGCGGAGCGCAAATCGGAGCTGGCAGGGTACACTTATCCCGTAATGACGCAGGAAACGACCGCACCTTGGCTCTCCGAAGCGGAAGCACAAGCAGTCGCCGAGCAGGCACGCCAGATTATTCGCGCCGTCGAGCAGGTGATACTGGGCAAAAGCGAGACCGTGCGCCTGATGGTAATCGGATTGCTGAGCGGTGGGCACCTGCTTATCGAAGACATTCCGGGTGTCGGCAAGACCACTCTGGCGCGGGCGATTGCCAAAGCCATCGGAGGGCAGTTCCGACGCATCCAGTTCACACCTGACCTGCTGCCGACCGATGTCACTGGCTCCGTGATTTACAATCAAGCGCGCGGCGCGTTCGAGTTCCATCCCGGTCCCATCTTCGCCAATATCGTGCTGGCGGATGAAATCAACCGCGCCACGCCGAAAACGCAGTCCGCCCTACTGGAGGCAATGGAAGAACGCACCGTTTCGGTGGAAGGCGAGTCGCATCCGCTGCCCCAGCCGTTTTTGGTAATCGCCACGCAGAATAACATTGAGATGGTGGGCACCTATCCGCTGCCCGAAGCGCAGATGGATCGCTTTTTCGCACGTGTCGCGCTGGGCTACCCGTCGCCCGAAGTGGAAGCGCAGATCTTAAAAACGCGCCAACTCGATTCGCCGCTCAACCAACTGGAGCCGGTACTCACCCCCGAGCACCTGGTGATGCTGCAGCATCAGACGCGGCGCGTGTATATCAGCCCCGGTGTGCGACGCTATCTGGTCGATATTGTGAACGCGACTCGTCGTCACCCCAAGATTATGCTGGGGGGCAGCCCACGCGCGTCGCTGGCGTTGATGCTCGGCGCACAGGCGCACGCCTTGCTCGCTGACCGCTACTATGTGACGCCCGACGATGTGCAGCAGATGGCAATCCCCGTGTTGGCGCACCGCCTGATGCTGCGTACCGATACGGTGGGGATCCCCCAAGCCGAAGCGGTGATTCGCGAGATATTGAACCAGGTACCCGTGCCGATCGGAGGCGAAGCGCCCGCATGAGAGAGTATAAACTGACCGCGCTGATGGCAGCCACCTCATTTCTGCTCTGTTCGGGGCTGATGACGAATAATCGCCAAATGTACTGGATGGCGAGCGTGCTGGGCGCGCTGATGCTCGGTACCTACCTCATCGTCAAACGCGGCGCCCAGCGGCTCAGCGTTGCACGCCGCTGCCCCACCGAAATGGTGGAAGGCGAGACCGTCGAGGCGCAGTTAGCGGTGGTGGCGCCGTCGCGCAACGGTCTACTCTGGATCAAAGCGGAGGAAACCGTCTCGTCGGGGCTGATGCTGGAACCCATCGAGACCGAATCGAGCACTCCCCACAGCAGCGTGGTGTCCTATCGCCTCACGGCACTGCGACGCGGCGAACAACAACTGGGACCCGTGAAACTCACGCTCTCAGACCCATTCGGGCTGTTCTTCCACTCACAGCAGATTGACGATATCACCTCCATTTTGGTGTTGCCGCGTCCGGTTCAATTGCCGAACTGGCGCTGGGAGGGCGGCGGGCATGGGCGGTTCGCCGCGTCGGCATTGCGGGGCAGGCGCGGCGAGGGAAGCGACTGGCACGGTGTGCGCCCCTATACCCCCGGCGACCCCCTACGCCGTATCCACTGGCGCGCCACCGCCCGCCACGGACAATGGCATGTCAAAGAGTTCGAGACCAGCCAACTCGCGCCGACCGTCATCGCACTGGAGCAAGCCCCAACTTGGCGAGCTGAAGGCGATGTTTACCCCGATTTCGATCAAGTCATCCGTCATATTGCATGGATTGCCCTGGAAGCCCCGCGCCAGGGGGTTTCCCTGATTCTCGTCGGCTCCAATCTGCCCGAACTGCGCCTTACGCCCGAAAATTACGCCGATCCGCGCGTCCTGTTGCGCCAACTCGCCCGGATTCAACCCAACGCGAACCACTCGATTCTGGACGACCTGCCGCGCCTGATACAACAGTATGGCGAGCAGTACCGCATCGCGCTGTTTGTGCCGCCGCAGAACTATGCACCGTGCCACGCACGGGTGCAACCCTATCTGGCACAGGGCTACTCGGTAGAGGTCTATGCGTGAGCTGTCTTCGGAACCGCCTGCCCAATGGACGCTCTACGGCTTGCCCCTTCAGAAAGGGCTGGCGCTGGGCATCGGCGCGCCGCTCTATCTACCCACCTACGGCAACCCTATCTGGTTTGACCCGCGCCTCTTCGCTCAAGACGAGGACGAATGGCACGCAATTGAATATCGGATGCCCACCGAGCCGGTGGAGGTAATCGGCATCACGCGCGACCTAAGCGACATCCCGCCTGTGCTTGCGCCGTATGTGCGCGTCGTGGGCTGGATTGTGGAACGCGCTCCCGACCCTCCGCGCCCCCAAACGCCCATCCTGCTCGTGCCGAAACTGCCTGCCTTACTGCCCCCCGAAGCGACCGTCGTACTGGATGCCAACGCAGGCGTGGCGTACATCGAACCGAGCGTCGCCGTGCTGGCACGCTACCAGAGCCAACTGCTGCGCGTGGCAACCCACACACGCTACCACCTGGAAGGCAAACATCTGCCCGTAACTACTTGGGACGGAAAACACCTTCAGATAGGATGCGTCGCCGTTGATTGGACGCAAACCGCCGACGCTGCGCAGCAGGGAGCGGAACTGGTATGGCTTAAGTCGGAAACCCTGCCCAATAACATCGCCCGCATCGCCCACGCACTGGGAGGCAAACCGCTCTGGCTATATGACCCGCAGGCATCCGCCCGCGACGACCCACACTGGCAACGCCTGTTGCGCATAAGCGCGGAGCTGAACCTAACGCTGCTCGTGAGCGATCTCGACGCGCTGCAGGATGCCCATTCTTCGTTGGAAGTTGCCCGCGAAACGCTCCGCACCGAGCATGTGCCCCTCGGCAGGCTGCAAATAGGCTTACAGGTCGAAGCGAGCAAGCCGTTCCCCCTCGTAGACGAAGAATCTATCCTTGCGGGGCAGGAACCCCCCTATGCCGTGTGCTGGTACGTCTCCCAGTTCACAAACACCATTGCCGATGCGCTCTGGGAACAGCATAGCCTGGTGCGTCGGCTGGGTATTCGTCGCGCGTTGATACTCCCTGATGCACAGCCTGAAACACTCGCCATCGCGCTCGGAATAGAGCCGCAATTCCTATTCATGCCTTTGGAGCATATCGACGACGCCAAGGTGCGCCTGATGCGCCTGAGCGTCACCGAGTGTCGCGAGTGGCTCCTGATGCGCCTTCGCCACTGGCGTGACCCAGACCTCCGCCAACAGCCGCAGCAGTGGATTGAGCAAAGGGCGTGAACTCACTTGATGGGCTGTCTCCCCCCGTCCTGCAGGGAACACGCAAAGCGCTTTTGTTCGCGATGATGCGCAGCAGGCACGGCGCCACTCCTTAGGGGTTTCCACTCTCCCCTTTGAACTCAAGCGCGAATTTTGGGTGGGGTCGCGCAGAATTTAGCATAGCTAAGCAAACTGCCGTACGGCTGTGCTCATGACACCGTTTTTGGTGAACAGGGATTTTGTCCTGCACGAACAGGAATCCGCGACGATACGCCGAAATTCAGTATCGATGCACATCACAGCCCGACATCGTTTGCCTGAGGAGACGCGCGCCCTGTGGGTGGTGCGCACTTCGTTGGTCTCTGCGGACTCCATCGAACGGGTGGTTGCATTGTCGGCGCGCTATGGCTTCAATGCGCTTTTTGTGCAGGTGCGTGGTCGTGGTGACGCTTATTACCGTTCCAGTTATGAGCCGCGTGCGGAGGCGCTCATGAGCCAGCCCGCCGATTTCGACCCGTTAGGCTATCTTCTGCGCTGCGCGGAGGGCTCAGGGCTGCAGGTACACGCATGGCTCAATGTGTTCTATGTGTGGAGCCAGTCGCGTAAGCCGCGCAGTGGGCTGCATGTGATTCGCCGCAGCCCAAGTTGGATTGCTCGTGACGCCAGGGACCGCTATCAGATGACCACGGCGGGCAAGGTGGAGGGTGTTTATCTGTGTCCCGGCAACCCGAATGTGCGGGCGCACCTGCTGAAGGTGTTCGCCGAGGTAGCGCAACGCTATCCACAACTGGACGGGATTCATTTGGACTATGTGCGTTATCCGTACGAGGGCTACTGCTATTGTGCGGGGTGTCGGGCGCGTTTTCGGGAGGCGATGTGGGAGCGCGTGCCGGAGGCGCGCCGCGCCGCGTTAGACCGCAGCGCTGCCCGAAGTAACCCCTTGGCGTGGATTCAGGCATTTCCTGCGGAGTGGAGCGACTGGCGACGCGATCAGGTGAATGCGTTCGTACGCGCATTCAGCCGTCAATCGCGCTACTTGAACCCGAACCTGATTCTCTCGGCGGCGGTGTGGCCCCAACCAGAGCTGGCGGCGAAGCACAAGCTGCAGGACTGGCTTTACTGGCTGCGCAGCGACTGGCTGGATACGGTACTGCCGATGGCGTATGATAAAGACACGGCGGTGGTGCAGCGCCAGGCGATGCGCGTGGTCAGTGAGGCGCAGGGGCGTCCCGTTATTGTGGGCGTGGGCGCATGGCAGGTCTCACCCGAAAGCACCCTCAACAAGATTCGGGCGATACGGCGCAGCGGCGCGCGCGGGTTCAGCCTATTCTCCTACGACGCCATTACCCAAAGCGGTGTCAGCGAAGCCTATCTACAACAGATTGCCCACGAGGTGAACTCATACCCTTTTGGAAGATAGGAGCCAGAACGATGCCGACCGTTGAGAAAGTGATTCACGAGGCGATTGAGCGTCAAGTTATGCCCAGCGCGGTGTGCGCGGTGCTGTTGGGCGGGCGTGTAAAGTATCACGGTGCGTTTGGCAAGCCCGACCCCGAAGCGGAGATGGAAGCCAGCCCGACCACCGTGTATGACCTTGCGTCGCTAACCAAGCCAATCAGCACAGCGACGCTTGCCCTCATCGCGCTGGAGGAGGGCAAACTGACGCTGGAAACCCCCGTCACCCACTTTTTCCCCGAAGCGAGCCATCTGAAGGGCGTGTCGGTGAAGCAGTTGCTGACGCACACCTCGGGGCTGCCTGCGTGGCGAGCGCTTTATCAGGTCGCCGACTCGCGTGAGGCGGTTTTGCAGGCGGTGCTGAACACACCCCGCACACGCCCTCCCGCACAGGGCTATACCTACAGCGACCTTGGCTATATCCTGATGGGTGCGATTTTGGAGCAGGTGTACGAGCAGTCGCAGGCGGAACTGTTCCGCACGAAAATCGTCGAGCCATTAGGGCTGCAGGCGACGGGCTATTGCCCACCTGCCGAGATGCAAGCACGTATCGCCCCCACAGGAAACTCCGAAAGTCGCCCACAGAAGGTGCTGCGCGGCGAGGTGCATGACGAGAACGCAGCAGCGATGGGAGGCGTTGCGGGGCACGCAGGGCTATTTGGCACTCTGGAAGACCTAATCCGCTATGCCCGGATGGTGCTTAGCGGCGGACGACCGTTGCTTTCGTATTACTCGGTGCAGCTGCTGCTTACGCCCCAGGCGCAGATTGGCAACCAGCCGCCCAGCATGCACACGATAGGGCTGTTTGCGCATCCGAACCCGATGCTGCCGCGCGGCGACCTGTTCCCAACGCGCTGCGTCGGACACTCCGGCTTTACAGGAACCGTCATCCTGTTTGACCCCCAGGTGGAGATGGCGGTCATCTTGTTGACGAACCATGTCTACTACGCACGTGAGAAGGATGTCTATCTGGATTATCGTCGGCGTATCCTCAACACGCTGGCGGCGCAAGTCGGCGAGGTTTGAGGGATTTTGCCCACTTACTTCTGTTGCGGCGACTCAAGCGGGGCAAGGAGCCCTACTCCGCGCGACGCATGATTAAGTATCTTGGTTCAAAGCGTGCTTTGGTGGGCTGGATTGCGAGCGTTGTGCATCGCGTGAGTGCGCTTGCGCCGGTACGAAGCATCGCTGACCTATTTTCGGGCAGCGCGCGGGTGGCGCATGCGCTCAAAGCGCGCGGCTACTTCGTCTATGCCAACGACCACAACACCTACGCCTATGTGTTAGCGCAAGCCCTTGTGGAAGCGAATCGGGACGCGTATCCCCCAGCGCGGGTGCAGCCAATCTTGGAGTCGTTGATGGCGTTGCCGCCCAGGCGGGGGTGGTTCACCCAGACCTATTGTGAGCAGGCGCGCTACTTTCGCCCCGAGAACGGCGCACGCATCGAAGCCATTCGCGAAGCCCTCGAACAGTACGATGACCCCCTCCTGCGTGCGATTTTGCTGACCAGTCTGATGCTCGCGGCGGACAGGGTGGATTCCACAACCGGGCTTCAGATGGCGTATCTCAAGCAGTGGGCGCCTCGAGCGTATCACCCCCTTCAGCTCCAGTACCCGCCGCTCCTTTCGGGGGCAGGCAAGGCGTATCAGGAAGACGCGCTGGAGCTGGCAGGCGCACTCCAAGCCGACCTATTCTACTTAGACCCGCCCTACAACCAACACTCCTATCTCGGCAACTACCATGTGTGGGAGACGCTGGTGCTGTGGGATAATCCTGAAACCTACGGCGTGGCACGCAAGCGCGTGGATGTGAAACACCGCAAGAGCCCCTTCAACTCGCGTGCGAGCGCACGGGACGCCATGGCGCGACTCATCTCACAAATCCAGGCGCAGCATATTTTAGTCTCCTTCAACAATGAGGGCTACCTCACTCGTCAGGAATTGGAGGCTATCTTGGGCGAGTGGGGGTATGTGGCGTGCTTTGAACGCCCTTATAAGCGGTATGTTGGCGCGTTGATCGGCATTCACAACCCACGCGGCGAGAAAGTGGGGCAAGTCTCGCACATCCACAATCGGGAGATGCTCTTTCTGGCGACCAAACACAAAATGGTGTCGGAAGCGTTGGGAGCAGGGGAAACGCCGACGCTTGCAGCAGGGGATGGCGATTCCTCGCTGCGCGCGGAATGACCGAATCCAAAGCGCACTGAACACTCTGCGGCGAACCCGACGCTCCGAGCGCAAAGGCGCATGCCGAATTCAGGAAGGGTATATCAGGTATAATGTCTTCTTGGGGCGCGGGGGAACCTCAAGGAGGCGATAACATGGGCAACCGCACGGAAGCGTTACTTCAGGAACTGCGTGAGGCGCTACAGCAGCCTGACGGCGCGCTGCAACAGCTCTTAGAAGCCTACGCGCCGCAAGACCTTGCTGAAGCACTCTCGCTGATGGAGACTCCTCAAGAGCAAGCACTCGCCCTGATGCAAATGGACGAGCGCGTGGCGTCCGAAGTCATCGAGTACCTCGATCCGAGCCTTGTGGACGAGATTTTCGAGCATATTCCTATCGAGAAAGCCGCCCGCTTACTGCAACTGATTCCTGCCGACGACGCTGCACAGATTATCGACGAGCTCGATGAGGCGAAAGCCGAGGCGCTGCTCCAACAGATGGCGCCGCCCGAAGCCCGCGAGGTGCGCGAACTGCTGGAGTACCCCGAAAACACCGCAGGGCGCCTGATGGTGCGCCAATATGTGCGCGTCCGACCCGACTGGACGGTGGAGATGACCCTCGACTACCTGCGTCAAGTGGGCAGCGAAATCGAGACCATCTACTACCTGTATGTTGTAGACAACCGCCAGCGACTGGTGGGCGTCTGTTCGCTGCGCGATGTGGTCATCAGCGACCCCAGCAAACGCATCGAGCAGATTATGGAGTCCGAACCTATCGTGGTGCAGCCAGACACCGACCAAGAGGAAGTCGCTAATCTGCTCTCGAAATATGACCTGCTGGCGGTGCCTGTGGTAGACGAGTTGGGGCGGATGTTGGGCATCGTGACGGTCGACGATGTGGTGGATATCCTGGTGAGCGAGAGCACTGAAGATGTGTTGAAACTCGGCGGCGTGGAGGCGACCGAAGAGCCTTATATGCGCCAGTCGCCGTGGGATCTGGTGCGTAAGCGGGTGCGGTGGCTGATTCTACTCTTTCTGGCGGAGCGCCTCACAGGCACCGTGCTGCGCCATTACGATGAGGAGATTCAGCAGATGTCGGCGCTCGCGTGGTTTATCCCGTTGCTGATTGGCACGGGGGGCAACGCCGGTGCCCAGACCACCACCACCATTACTCGCGCGTTGGCGTTGGGCGAGGTACGCCTCAATCAGGTGCTGAAAGTGATGGGGCGTGAGATGGTGACAGGGCTCATTCTGGGCTTGCTGATTGGTGTGGTCGGTGTTGTGAACGCCTATATCTGGACGCCCCAAAAAGAGGCTCAGGTACGCATGGAACTGGCGCTGACCGTCGGGCTGAGCCAGATGGCGATTATTGCGATGGCGACCACCATCGGCGCGGCGCTGCCCCTACTAGCGAAACGACTCAATATCGACCCTGCCGTAATGTCCGCGCCCTTTATCACAACGCTCATCGACGCCGCAGGACTAATGATCTACTTCATTATCGCCAAACTCATCTTGTTTGGGTAGCAATTGCGGGCATCTCGTTTCCACCAGTGAGGGAGCGTATCATTTTCTACTGTTTGAGTACAACGCCACGAGGGCGATTCCTACCGGGCGGGCTTACTACAGAGCGGGAACTCGAACGCTCCCCCCGCGTAGATACAACTATGAGACACTTAATCAGAGGAGCTGCTTTGGCAGCGCTGGGGCTTGTTTGGGTATGGAGCTATTCCCAGCACGGCTGGACACCCGATGAGTATCACCATGAGTTCAAACCGCTGATGCGTCCCACAGGGCATAAGTTTCTCAAGCGTTGGGATGTGCGTCAAGAGCTGGGAATCACTTCAGAACAGATGTATCGGATTGATCAGATACATCAGCAACGCAAGTACGAGGAGCGTCGTTTGCGCGAGGCGCGGTTGTCGTGGGAGGCGTATGAACAGCGCAAGCGCGAGTTAGCGCGTCGTTATGACGAGCGTCAGGCGCTAACGGCGCAGCAACGCGCCCGCTTGTTCCAGCTGGAGCTGCAATGGAACGGCGCGTTGAGCCTGGTGAACCCCGAAGTTGCACGCCGTGTCGGTTTGAGCGCAGCGCAGCAGAGTCGCATCCGCGAAATCGCAGCCGCCGCCGCGCGGGAAGCAGAGTACAGCCTCAAAGGGGTACGCAAACACGAACGGGAGTTCCAGAAGCAGCAGCTGCGCGAAAAGGTGAACCAGCAGATTCTGGCGGTCTTGACCGCGCAGCAACGCGCTCAGTGGCAGCGGATGTTAGGCGCGCCGTTCTCGTTTGAGCGGTAATCGCCTTCGCTTGGCAGAGGGGCAAGCGCCTCTCTGCCCAATCTCCTACTTGCCCCGCGCCAGTACGGTGTGCAACGCGTCAGCGAAGGTCTCTATCTCCTCGCGTGTGCGTGTTTCGGTGACGCACACCAGGAGGTCGTTCTCCATCGTGGCGTCGTAGATGCCCAGCGGCAGCCCTGCCAGAATCCGATGCTCCAGCAACGCCTCGCAGACCGCTTGCGCGGTGCGGGGCAATTCCAGCACGAACTCTTTGTAAAACGGCGTATCGGGGTACCTGAGGCGCACGCCTGGGGTCTGCGTGAGCAGTTGCGCCGCGTAGTGCGCTTTTTGGGTGCAGGTTTCGGAGAGTTCGCGGAAGCCTTGCTTGCCCAGCGACGCCATGAACACCGTACTGGCTAAGGCGCACAGCGCCTCGTTGGTGCAGATATTGGAGGTGGCTTTCTCGCGGCGGATGTCCTGCTCGCGGGTGCGCAGGGTCATCACGAAGCCGCGTCTGCCCTCGGCGTCGGTGGTCTGCCCGACGATGCGCCCTGGAATGCGTCGCAGATGCTCTTGCTTGCAGGCGAACAGCCCCAGCATCGGACCGCCGAAGCCCATCGCGTTGCCCAGCCCTTGCCCCTCGCCGACCACGATATCGAGGTCGTAGTCGCCAGGCGGTTTCAGCACGCCCAGCGCAATCGGGTCGACGCACGCGATTGCGAGTGCGCCCACCCGATGCGCTGATTCTGACACAGGGGCAAGCGGCTCAATTAAGCCGAAGAAGTTGGGATACTGCACAATCGCGCAGGCGGTCGCGTCGTCCACTGCGGCGGCAAGCGCGTCCGCGTCAGTGATCCCGTCGCGCGTGGGAATTTCCACCAGTTGGCGGCTGTTCGTCCATAGGTAGGTACGCAGTACCTGCCGATAGTGTGGATGCACCGCCTGCGACACCAGCACTTTGGAGCGCCCCGTGATGGTGCACGCCATCAGCGCCGACTCGGCAAGCGCAGTGGAGGCGTCGTACATCGAAGCGTTCGCCACATCCATCCCCGTCAGTTCGCAGACCATCGTCTGGAACTCGAAGATGCTCTGCAGCAAGCCTTGGCTCGCTTCGGGCTGGTAGGGTGTATAGGCACTGAGAAATTCGCCACGACTGATAATCGCGCCGACCACTGCTGGAATAAAATGGTCATACGCGCCTGCGCCCAGAAAGCTTATCCATTCGGTGCTGTTGGCGTTCTGCGCGGCGAGTTGGCTCAGGCGTTTGAACAGGGCATGCTCGTCTAACGCGGGGGGCACGGGCAGCCCACCCTCGATATATAGGTCGTCGGGAATGTCTTGGAACAGTTCGCGTATCGAGGCGACGCCGATCGCCTCCAGCATCTGTTGAATATCTTGTTCTGTGTGTGGAATATAGCGCATCGCTAACCTCAGAGTTGACGATAGTTTTTATACTCTTCCGCGCTCATCAGGCTTTCGGCTTGGCTGGGGTCGTTCATGCGGATTTTGATCATCCAGCCTTTGCCGTAGGGGTCTTGGTTAATCGTTTCCAGCGCGGTTTGGAGCGATTCGTTGACCTCGATCACTTCGCCTTCCACAGGAGCGTACAGGTCGGATGCGGCTTTGACCGACTCGATGACGCCGAAGGTCTCGTCGGTTTGTAGGTAGCGTCCGGGTTCGGGCAGTTCCAGAAACACGATATCGCCGAGTTCGGATTGCGCGTAGTCGGTGATGCCGATGGTCGCCACATCGCCCTCGATTCGCACCCATTCGTCGCTTCGTGTGTAGCGCAGCTCTGCAGGTATCTGCATAGGATTGCCTCCGTGTCATGATTGTACCCATTCGTAGGGAGAGAAGGTGTAGAGGCGCTTGTGTTCAGCCTCCCAGAATCATCGGGTGGATTTGGGCGCGATTACAGCATTATCACGAACCGCTCCGCTTCGCGTGTGTAGGTGTTGAACGGGTCGCGCATGTCGACTTGGCGATTGCGATCTACATAGACGATGTCCCAGTCGATGTAGTAGCGGTTATAGCGTCGCTCAGCGAGCTTTTTGATGACATAGCCCCGTGCGTTGGCGCGGGTGTCGGCGGGTGGTGTGGTTACGCTCGCGTCGATCTGCACATCGTCCACTACACGCACCACTTCGCCCATTTGCTGCAGGGCATAGTAGAGTCCTTGCTCGGGGTTGATGTTGTGGTACTCCAGATCGATCGAATGCAGTGCGTCGTCGCCCCACTGCGCGCCCGTATCTTCCATATATTCCCGCAGGATTTTGAGTTTGATGAGCCAGTCGATACGGTCTTCGAGTTTTTCGGGGTCGGTCTCTAAGGTATCCAACACATACTCCCACTCGTGCAGCACCCAATCGGTTTCGGGGTCGCGCCCGGCGAAGCGTTTCTGCGCCAGTTGCAGATAGGCGCGCTGTAAGTCTATAGCGGAAATCGTGCTGCCGTCCAGCAAAGTAACAATCCATTTGCGTGTCGGGTCGCGCGAGATGCTCTTGAGGGTGTGTAAGGTGTCCTGCAGGCGGAGCCAGTTGGGGAGTGCGCGGGCTTCGGCGAGGTCTAACACGAGGCAGGTCGTTCCAATTTTCAATGCGGTGGCGTACTCGCTCATGTTGCCCTCGCCAAAAAGCAAGTGCAGCCGCTGATAGTTCTGGTAGCCGTACACACTATCCCACTTGGGGTTGATGATGGCGCGGTTAAAGCGCACGCGCGAAGCGTTCTCGCGCACGATGTGATCGGCGCGTTGCGATAACTGATACTGCACCGTTGGGTCTGGCTCTACATTATAGACATTGGAGACCCAGATGAAGTCAATTGGGTGGTCAGCGACATCGGAGAGGGAAGGGCGGAACCCCGCGTGTTCGAGCCGATGCCCACCCACGCGCCCTGCGCCCGCGAAAATCTGGCGCGTGGTTAGAAACGGCAGCACAAGTTTGTGCCAATCGCTGGGGAGGCGGTCATCGGTGCGTACGAGGTAGTTCTCGTGGCAACCGAAGGTATGCCCTGCGAAGTGGTCGACATTATTATTATGGAAGCTAACGCGCTCATCCCAGTTCATCTGTTTGAGCGTATTGTAGACGATTCGCTGTCCTGCCTTCTCGTGGGCGACGATATCGAACAAACTGGCGCATTCGGGGGTCGCATACTCTAAGTGGCTGCCCACCGCATCGATGTAGAGGCGTCCTCCGTTCACCAGGAACCCGCCGCTCCGCGCGGGTTCGAACGCTTCATCGCGGGCAGTGAGGTCGATAAGTCCCAGACGCGCCTTGTGGAACACATAGTTCTTGACCGCTTCGACGACCGTTTCGGCAGTGCCCACGCGCTCGTCCCGCACGAAGCATCCGAACTCAGTCTCGATACCAAACACGCGACGCCCTATCATCGTTGACTCCCCCTACGGCTCATATGCTTATTATACACCATCGTGCGGGAGTAAAGTTCCTTTGTGGCAACGCGTGATTTAGCAGTGCCAGTCGATGTCGGTCGTCTCTTTGGCGTGTTCTTCGATGAACTTACGCCGTGGCTCTACCTTGTCGCCCATGAGGATGCTGAAGATGCGCTCCGCTTCCATCGCATCATCGAGCTGCACCTGCACAATCACACGATTGGCGGGGTCC
This sequence comes from Armatimonadetes bacterium JP3_11, assembly GCA_002254605.1. GTDB lineage: Bacteria > Armatimonadota > Fimbriimonadia > Fimbriimonadales > GBS-DC > GBS-DC. The sequence goes on along the minus strand of NKPV01000002.1, from coordinate 30,400 downwards.
ATCGTGGTATCGGCGAGGTCTTCCGCGTTCATCTCGCCCAGTCCCTTGAAGCGCGTGACCTGCACATTTTTCTTTTTAATTTTTTTGAGGATTTGCTCTAACTCCTCTTCATCTTTGGCATAGTACTGTTCGTCCTTGCCGACGCGCACACGGAACAGGGGGGGCTGCGCGATATACACATGCCCGTTCTCGACCAGCGGGCGCATGTAGCGGAAGAAGAAGGTCAGGAGCAAGGTGCGGATATGCTCGCCGTCGACATCCGCGTCGCACATCAGGATGATCCGATGGTAGCGCAGTTTGGAGATATCGAATCGGCTATCAGACTCGCTGCTGCTCAGGTTTCCGTTCGTGTCGACGCTGATTCCCGTACCGAGCGCAGTAATCAGTGCGCGGATTTCCTCGTTTTCGAGGGCTTTGTCGAGGCGGGCTTTCTCCACATTCAGGATTTTGCCGCGCAGGGGTAGCACCGCCTGGAATCGTCGGTCGCGTCCCATCTTTGCCGAACCGCCTGCCGAGTCGCCCTCCACCAAGAACAACTCACACTTGCTGGGGTCGCGTTCGGTGCAGTCGGCGAGTTTGCCAGGGAGCGAGCCGCTGTCCAGGGCACTCTGGCGTTTCACCAGTTCTGCAGCGCGACGCGCCGCCTCGCGGGCACGTTGCGCGGTGAGCGCTTTTTCGACAATCTTGCGTGCCACCGACGGGTTGCGCTCCAAATACTCGCTGAACGCCTCACCCACGATGGAGTTCACCAAGCCCTGCACCTCGAGGTTGCCCAGTTTGGTCTTTGTCTGCCCTTCGAACTGTGGATGGAGCAGTTTAACGGCAATCACGGCGGTCAAGCCTTCCAACACATCGTCGCCAGTAAAGTTCTGATCTTTTTCTTTCAACAGCCCTGCTTTGCGGGCATACTGGTTAATCACGCGGGTCAGCGCGGTCTTGAAACCCGACAGGTGCGTACCCCCCTCCACCGTGTGGATATTGTTCGCATAGGAGAGCAGCGTCTCCTGATAGCCCGTGTGATATTGGAGGGCGACCTCCACTTCGGTGTCCTCACGCGCGTTGCGGAAGTAGACCACCTTGTGGATGGGGTCTTTATTCTCGTTGAGGGCTTCCACCAGTTGCGCAATCCCCTTATTGAACTTGAAGGTTTGCTTCGGCTTGTCGTTGAGTTCATCGGTGAAGGTGAAAGTCACATTGGGGTTCAGGTACGCCAGTTCGCGCAGGCGTTTGATAAAGATGTTCGGGTCGTAGCGGTAGTCGCCGAAGATTTCGCGATCGGCGAGGAATCGCACGGTCGTGCCGCGTTTGTTGGTCTTCCCCTTGCGCTCAAGGGGCGTTACGGGCACACCGCGCTCATATTTTTGGTAATGCAAGTATCCGTCGCGTGCGACTGTGACCTCCAGCCACTCGGAGAGCGCGTTCACGACGGACACGCCCACACCGTGCAAGCCTCCGGAAACACGGTAGCCCCCCCCACCAAACTTACCGCCCGCGTGCAGGGTGGTCATCACAACCTCCACGCCAGGGCGTTTCTCTTCGGGGTGGATATCGACGGGGATGCCACGCCCGTTGTCAATCACGGAAACACTCTGATCTTTGTGCAAAATCACATCGATATGGTCGCAGTGTCCCGCGAGCGCTTCGTCGACGGAGTTGTCCAGAACTTCCACGAACAGGTGATGCAGCCCGCGCACGCCCGTGTCGCCGATATACATCGCAGGGCGTCGCCGTACCGCCTCCAAGCCCTTCAGAACGGTTAGTTGCTCTGCGGTGTACTCGCCCTCGACTGTGCTGCTGAGACCGTTGGTCGCCTCCCCAATGACCTCCACACCCTGTGTTTCAATAGGTTCGCTCACAGGGGTTTCGGGTCTACCTGTTTTCCGCTTGACCGCCATAGATTTCGTATGCCTCCCTGCTGTACAATGGGCTGGATACACTATAAGTATACCTGATGGCGTGGGTTGCTCAATCGAACAGGCTCGGCTGCTTCTCCGCTTGGACAATCGTTTGAGGTCTGGGGAAGAGCGACTCGAAGTCGGGAAATAGGTCTTGCAGCCGCGCGGCGAATTTGTACAGTTTTTCTACATAATGCTCGCGGTCTTCGTCGCCTGCATACTCTTCCAGCAATCCGAGGCTGCCGTCCTGTTTGCGATAGACCATAACATAATCGCCGATTTGGAAGCGTTTGGCGAGTTCATATAGCGGATGGTTGGGTTGCTTGCTCTTTTCGGTAATCCGCTCGCGCCGACAGAGTTGGCTTATATCGATCTCCCCAGTCAGAATCTGTTTGGCGAGGCGTTGATAGTCTTCCGCGACTTTTTCCGGTTCACCGTTTAGCAGAGCTTCGATGGCACGGTTGAGGAAATCGCGTCCGAACTTTTCGTCGGCGCGGGAGCGCAACGCTGCCCCCTTAAAGATAAGTTTGTCGTCGTAGCCCTGCAGCACATAGTTTTTGGTCTTGACAGAGAGCATCGCCTTATAGCGTCCGTCGTAGGCGAGGCGGATGCCTTCGGGAAGGATGGCGCCCACTTGCTCGACGAAAGCCCGCTCTTCCTCCTCGGTTTGCACATATTCGGGGGGTTGGAAGTAGACGCCGTCAGTGTCGATCTCCACCACGACGCCGCCTAATCGTTCAATCTCGCTCGCGATTTGCTTGACTAACTCTTGTCCTTTGAGCGTCACGGCTTCGGCGGCATCGTAGTCATTGAAGTTGAATGGTGCGCCTAAATAGCCGTAATAAGAGTTAATCAGGATTTTGAAGGAACTTTGCAATCCGTCCCAGTAGGCGGATTCGGCGCCGTGGGTCTTTTTGGCGCGTGCTTTGGCGTTGAGGCGCAGGGTACGCAGTCGCTCCAAAGTGGGCAGGAAGACATCCAAATGGTCTGCCTGGGGCTTAATTCGGTAACGCAGCATAATACTGGGGTACAGGCTTTCCACATCCGCTTTGACGATACGCGGGATTAGCCCGATTTTGCGCACTTCGGTGTAGCCGCCAGGGTATTCGCGCGCCGCCTGCTGAGTGGGGACTGCGTAGCCCGCCGCCAGATAAGCGCGTATGAACATCAGGTTCACTTTCTCGCCGGTGCCAATCACGGCGAGGTTTTGCAAAGTGTCGGGCAACATCTGGCATTGATAGAACTCGGTAGGCAGTGTGAGGTCGGCAAGCCGGCGCGTCTCGTGAACATCTTGGAGGCAGTAGCGGCGCACGGTTTCGGGGTCGGCGCGCCAGAGGTCGGGGATTTGCTCGCGCTCCAAGTAAATTCTGTCGGGCGCTGCGATGCCGAGCTGCTGCGTCGCCTCTTTCAGTCCGTAGCTCTCTAAGTCGCCCCGACCAATATCGAAGCGTTGCACCGTAAGATAGGTGTCTATCAAGTGTCGTCCGTGCGCGTAGGCAGGGGTGAAGGTACGGCTGTTCGCACCGATGATGCACTGGCGCGGCGAGCCAAATCGCAGTTCCGAACCGTCGCGCCCCCAGCGCAGGGGCACCCCCAGCGCCTTCGCTCGCGCCGACAAATACGGGAGATCAAAACCGAACAGGTTGTGCCCCTCGATCACATCGGGGTCGAGCTGCTGAATGCGCTCGTTGAGCTGTTCCAGAATCGCCTTCTCGTCGCCTTCCAAGAGCTCTTCATAGCCGCGCGTATCGCTGAGTGCGACCATCAGAACCCGTGCCCCACCCTGGTCGGGCATGAGGGTGCTGGTCTCGATGTCCACCTGCACGCGATTCAGGTCTTCAAAGGTCATCCCTTTGAACAGTGTCTTGCCCGAGAGCATCAGATATTGGCGTGGCAGGGAGCCAAACGCTAAGATTTCATGATGCTCATCGCGCAGGGCACGACGCAAGTGGTCAAACACCTCGCGATTGGCGCAGTAGGCGAGGTACTTGAGCATCCGTCGTCCTTCCAGCTCACCTTTCAGTTCCTGCCACTCTACATCGGGCATCGTGATCGGCGTGTCGCTCAAGAGCCACGGGCGGAACGGTTCCTCTTGGATGCATAGAGCGCCGCGTTCGCGGATAAAGAGACGGATGTGGTTGTTCACCGTCTCGATTGCCACGATGTAGGGGGTGGGGTCTTTGCCGAACAGCACAGGGTCGTATTCCAGCGGCGAAAAGCTGCGCTGGTTGGTATTTGCGACGCACTCCTCCTCCAGAAACAGTTGGGGCTGCTCGGGCATAGCCGAATTATACCTTGCAGGAAACGCGGCGGGCGTGCAGAAATCGTATACCGTATGTCGGTCAAGCCTATAGTGCATGAGCCTCCACAGACGCAGCCTGAGGGGCTACTCACATCACCCACGATTGAGCGAGCGCGTGGGCTACGCCTGCGGGGGGTGCTAATTGGCTTTGCGTTGCTGCCGTTCACGACTTATTGGGCGGTGGAAATCGTGTTGAGCGTGATTTTCTCGCTGATGATACCGCCCGTGGCGACGCTGATGGTCGTTGCGCTCCTCAACGCGATTGGGCGGCTCGTTTTTCGCCGCTGGCTGCTGGAGACGCCCGATCTGGTGGTGATTTTTACGATTCTGTTCGTCGGCACGGCGATGGCGGCGGAGTGGATGAATGTTTGCGCCCCGTTATGGCACTCGTTCGGGTTGTACGCGGAGAATAATGCCACCTATCGGAACCGTATTCTGCCGCACTTGACCCCTTGGCTTTTTCACACCCAAGCCGAGCCAATCCGCGAATATGGCATCGGCGGGTACAAGTTCCCCTATGCGCTCACGAAGTTGGGCGTATGGTTGCCCATCTTTCTGGGGTGGATGGGTCTCTTTGGCTCTGCGACGCTGGCGATGCTCTGTATCAACACGCTGATGCGCCGCCTGTGGACGCAGCAGGAGCGGCTCGCATTCCCCATCATTCAGGTTCCGATGCTGCTTTGTCAGCCGCAGTCGCCGCTTTGGCGCAGTCGCTATTTGTGGGGCGCATTTATCGTGACTTTCGCAATTGGCGTGGTGAACGGTCTGCATGTGTTCTTCCCGTGGATTCCGCGCATTAATGTTCGCTTCCTCGCGGCGTTGAACGACTATTTCACCACACCACCTTGGAATCAGGTAGGTTGGATCCCCGTTGGGCTGTTCCCATATATGGCGGCGATTGGCGTGTTCGTGCCGAACGACCTATTGTTTTCCAGCGTGCTGTTTTACTTTGTGCGTAAAGGGATGCAGGTAATTACCGCCGCGATGGGCTACGAGCAGGGCGTTTTCGGAGGGGGCTATTTGGTGCCCCAGCCGCCGTACTTCAGCGAGCAGTCGTGGGGGGCGTTTTTGGGGCTCTTTGTGAGCGTGATTTACGCCTCGCGTGGCTACCTTAGGCAGATCTGGAACGAGATAAAGACGGGCGAGAATCCGGAGGCGGGTTATGCGCTCTCGGCGCGGTGGGCGTTTATCGGATTGATTGCGAGCCTCGCCGTGCTAATTGGGCTGGGCGTCGCAGTCGGGCTGCCGTGGTGGCTGGTCACGATTTATGTCTCGCTTTTTATGGCATTTAGCGTGGTGGTAGCACGGCTCAGGGCTCAGCTCGGTGCGCCAATCCACGAGATGGCGTTTATGGGACCGCACCAGTTGATGATTGCCTTCACAGGCACACAGAACCTCACCGAGTCTACCATCGCGAAGTTGATGACCACCTTCCACTTTATGAACCGCCTGCACCGCACGCACCCGATGCCTTACCAACTGGAGTCGATGAAGATGGGCGAGATTGCGCGGCTGAACCAGAAATCGCTCTTTTTTGTGATGGTGGCGGCGGTGCTGCTGGGTATCTTTTTGGGGGAGGTATTTAGCATCAACCGCTACTATCGTGACGGCGCGGGCGATGTGGGGGGAAGCATGGCAGGCGTCATCACGCAGCTTGCCGACAACCGCTACCCTCCCAATGTCACGGCGATCGCCTTCTTCACGGGGGCGTTCAGCTTCGTGCTGCTGCTGGACTTCATCCGCTACCGAATTCCGGGGTTTCCCATCCATCCCGCAGGCTATGCGCTTTCGATGAACTTCGGCATCGACTATGTGTGGTTCGGTCTGGGAATCGTGCTCCTGATTAAGCTCTTTGTGAACCGCTATTTCGGCTTGCCGGGCTACGAGAAGCTCCGCGCAGTGGCGATTGGGGTGATATTAGGCGAGTTCGCCATCGATATGCCGTTAGCCATCTACCACCTGATTACGGGTCAGGCGGTATACACCATCTCCATCAACGGGCATTTGGGATGGAATAACTGAGCGTCTTTAGTCTTGGCATTTGGCGGCTTAGCACCCGCTACCGAAGTGGAACAGCACCAGCAGTAGGTCGCTATCGTCCACGACGCCGTCGCGGTTCAGGTCGGCTTGCGCGTTGTTTGCGCCGAAGTTGAAGAGAACGATGAGTAGGTCGCTATCGTCCACGCAGCCGTCGCCGTTCGCATCGCCGGTGGGGGTGAGAGGCAGGCGAATGCGCCAGATGCCGCGCCCATAGGTCGCCGCCATTAGGTAGCCCGTGGCAGGCACGACGCGCACCGTGTTGACCTGCACATTCGGCAGCCCCAGCGGCTGCGTGCCGTTGCGCCAGGTCGCCCCGCCGTCTAAACTATAGAAAAAGCCCACATCGTTGCCCACATACAGGACGGTGTCGGGGGAAGTGGGATCCACGCAGATTGTGTTCGTGTGGACATCTGGCAGTCCCGTGATTCCCGAGCCGCTGAGGTTGACCCACTGCACAGGGTTCGCAAGCGTATTATCGCAGCGGTACACATGGGGCGTGCCCGTACCACCCAACGCGACATAGACTTTGTATGGATTCGTTGGGTGAACGGCGATGTCCATCACAGCGCGGTTGGGCAACCCAGCGTTGATTTGTCGCCAGGTGGAGCCGCCGTTCGTGGTCATCCAGATTTGTCCGTCGTCGCCGCCTGTGTAGATGACATTCGCGTTGCTGGGGGCGCCGGCGATGGCACGCAGGCGTCCGTTCGTCAGGGACTGCCCGCCCACGCGGTTTGTCCATGCGCCCGTCGATTCGTTCCAGATATAGAGGTAGTTCGTTCCTGCCAGCATCCAGTTGGGCTGCGCGGGATGGGTGGTCAAGGGCGCAATGAACGCTACGCGATCGGAACCATAGTTTGGAGTGATGTCTTGGAAGGTACTCCAGTTGTTTGTGGTGCGTCGGATGCTGAGATACTGCGAACTGGCGTATTGAATATTCGGGTTATTCGGGTTATAAGCGCAGTAGGCTCCGTCGCCGCCTACGAGGCACTGCCAGCTATTCAGATTACCGTTTGCGCGCGGGGTGGCGTTATCTTGCGCTCCGCCCATCAAGCGGTTCGCGTCCGTTGGGTGGAATGCAGCCCAATAGATTTGAGTAATGCCCAGCGTCGCGTTCAGCCCTGTACTGTTCACTGCGCCTGTATTGGGCGTGTAGGTCAGGCGGTAGACACCTCCGTCGCAACCGATGAGCAGCTCATTAGGATTGCGGGGGTTTATCGCCATACTGTGGATATCCACATGGATAATCGCCTGATTCGTGAACGCACGACCGATTGAACGCCAGCCGTAGTTGGGAGTCCACTGAACTAAGTCGACCAGTCCCAGATAGAGCACATCGTTGCCCGCGCCGTCGTGAGAGATGTGCATCGTGGCGTCGTACCAAGCTTGATAGAAACCACCGTCCACTCTGGGGTTCATCGCGGTCCAAGTGACGCCCGCATCGTTGCTCACCCACACCTGCGAGTCCACTCCCGACATGAGATAGACGCGGTTGGGGTTGTTCGGCGAGGTCGCCACACGCAGGGAGGACTGGTTGCCTACACTGAACGGCGCGTTGAGCGCAGTCCATGTTTGCCCGCGATCGCTGGAGCGCAAAAGCCGCCCCGGAGTGCCGTGTCCCACCGCGTAATAGTAGCGCACGCCCGTTGTAGGGTTGCGTGCGCTCATCGCCAGGTCGCTCCAGATGGCGCTGACAGAGCTGACGCGTGTCCATGTGTCTCCCCCGTCTGTGCTGCGCCAAAGAGATCCCGCGATGCTCTGATAAGGTCCCCAGCCTGTGCAGACGGTGATTATGTTGGGGTTTTCGGGGTCAATCAGGATGTCCGATACACAGAGATTATTGAACTGAGCGGCGCCGAGGCTCTGCCAAGTTTGTCCGCCGTCGGTGGAGCGCATCACGCCTTGCGAGAATGGACGCATCCAGCCTTGAAAATCGCCTGTGCCGACATAGATAATGTTGGGGTTTGTCGGATGAATCGCGATACAGGCGACCTGCAGAAACTGCCAGTGGTCGGTCAAAGGAGTCCAAGTGGCGCCGCCGTCTGTAGTTTTCCACACGCCCCCCTGCGGTGCGCCGATGTAGTAAACATTCGAGTTCACAGGGTCATACGCCACGGCGTTCACGCGCCCCGACACGGCTGAAGCGCCGAAGTTGGCACGATGGGGTGGACTTGTGTTGCGCGGTCCCACGAACTCCCAGCGCGCTCCAGACGCTGGGAAGAAGGCGCCCGCCATCAGGTCGCGCTGCTCCGCCGCACGCAGATACGCCACCCAATCCACCGAGTCGTTCGGATAAGCACGCACATACAAGTAGTCCCATAATGCCTCCAGATATTCGGGACCATCTTTCAGTTTATGGCGGTGCGCGGGGTCTAACGAGGCGCTATTCTGCTCTAACGCCGCGAGACGCTCTTGCGCACGCTTTTTCTCTTGATCGATCCACTGTTTGAGCTGCTTGAGCGAGTAATAAGGCGGCTCGACGACGACCGTCGGCTCGTAGGGTTGTGACTCGGTTGTGACCTCTTGCGCGATACCGAGCGAGAGGCCTATCAGCATTCCGATGAACCACGCACAACGCATAGCGAACCTATTATACACCAGAGTCGGACTCGCAGGATACGCCCAACCCAAAGACGCGTTCATAGCGATTGCAAAGCATTAAGAGACGCTCTCCCGCGCTATCAGGTACAATCCTGCTGCTATGGGTCGTCAGGTTGATTTTCCGTTAATTTTTGAGCGTAGTGTGCCGGGGCGAAAAGGCGTGCTTCCTCCTGCGTGCGATGTGCCCACCCAGCCGCTTGCGGAGCTGCTCGGTGAGCAGAATGTGCGCTTGGAGCCGCCGGCGCTGCCCGAAGTGAGTGAACTGGACGCCCTGCGCCACTATACGCGTCTCTCTCAGCGCAACTACGGTATCGACATCGGCTTCTACCCGCTTGGTTCCTGCACGATGAAGTACAACCCACGCATCAACGAGAAGGTCGCTGCGCTTTCGGGCTTCACCCACGCGCACCCGCTCCAGCCCGAATCGCTCTCGCAAGGGGCGTTGCAACTGATGTACGAACTGCAGCAGGACCTCAAGGCGATTACAGGCTTTGCGGAGGTCACCCTGCAAAATGTGGCTGGCGCGCACGGCGAGTTGTTGAGCCTGATGCTTATCAAAGCCTACCACGAATCGCGCGGCGAGGGACAGAAGCGTAAAATCGTCCTCGTGCCCGACTCGGCGCACGGCACCAATCCCGCCTCTGCGGCGCTTTGTGGCTACACCGTTAGGTCCATCCCCACGAATGCCGAGGGCGACACCGACTTGGACGCCTTGAAGGCGGCGCTGAGCGACGAAGTGGCGGCGATGATGCTCACGAACCCCAGCACCTTGGGACTGTTCGACCGCAACGCTCGCAAAGCTTGCGAACTGCTCCACGAGGCGGGCGCTTTGGTGTTCTGCGACGGCGCGAATATGAACGCGCTGGTGGGCGTCGTGCGCCCTGCGGATATTGGATTCGACTGCATGCACCTGAACCTGCACAAGACCTTCTCCACGCCGCACGGGGGAGGCGGCCCGGGCGCGGGGGCAGTGGGCGTATCGGAGCGACTGGTTCCGTTCCTACCCGTCCCCCGAATCGTACAGACCAGCGAGGGGCGCTACGCGCTCTCCTACGATCACCCGCAATCCATTGGGCGCGTCCATGCGTTCTACGGCAACTTTCTCAATCTGGTGCGGGCGCATGCGTACTTGCGCGCCTATGGGGGCGAGAACCTGCGCACGATTGGTGAGTTCGCGGTGCTGAACGCCAACTATATGCTGGCGCGCATTCGCCACGCCTTCCCACCTGCCGTCGATCGTCTGTGTATGCACGAGTGTGTCGTCACGGCGAAGCACTATAAGCAGCAGTACAATGTGCGAGCGTTTGACATCGCGAAACGCCTGCTGGACTACGGCTTCCACCCGCCCACGATGTATTTCCCCCTGATTGTGCCCGAGTGTTTGATGATCGAGCCGACCGAGACTGAGAGCAAGCAGACGATTGACATGTTTGCCAACGCGCTGCTGGAGATTGCTCGCGAGGCGATGGAGCAGCCGGAGTTGCTCCACAATGCGCCGCATAGCACGCCTGTGCGTCGGCTGGACGAGGCAGGCGCAGCCAAGAATCTCATCTTACGATGGCAGGGTATGGTCATCTATCCGCAGGAAGTGCCCGCGTGCGCCTGCTAAACGACGGTGTTTGTCCCCCTGAAGTGAACATGGCGCGCGATCTCACCCTGCTTGAGGCGTTTGAGCGGGGTGAGATTCCCGCGACATTGCGGGTTTATCAGTGGGCGTCGCCTGCGCTGACCTATGGGGTGAACCAGCAGTTGCCATCGCGTCTTGTAGCGGGCTGCGAACGGCTCGGTATCCCGATGTTCCGTCGCCCTACTGGAGGCAAGGCGGTGCTGCATGGACACGATTTAACGCTGGCGTTGGTATGGCAGCCTGCGGATGTTCGGCTCTATCCGCGTCAGGTCTATCTGCACTTGGCTCCTGCCCTGATTGAGGCATTTCGGCGTGTGGGTGTGCCTGCGGTGCAGGGCGACGCCACTGCGCCCGACCCTCGTAGCCTTAACGATGGGGGCGACTGCTTCGCCACGCCAGCCATCGCCGATATTGTTCACGCAGAGACGGGCATCAAGCTGATGGGGTGCGCGCTTCTCGTGCGCGGCGCCACAGTGCTGATGCAGGCGTCTATCCCACTAAGGCTGCCTGAGGTCTCTGTGGTGGCGCTGTTTGGGCATGCCCATCCCGAACCGCCACCGTTGGAGTTGGAGACCCTCGTGCAAGCCCTCTATCACTCGGTAGCCGACCACCTGCGCTACAACGGCTCATAACATAGCCACACGGGGCACGGGGCGTGTTTCATCACATACGCCACGACGCCCACGCCCAGCGGGTTCTCCATCGGCAACAGTTTCCGATGGTCGGTCAGCACCAGCAGGTCCGCTTCCACTTCCTCCGCTTCACTAACCAGTCCGGGACCGACTTCGCGAGCCTGCACCAAATCGGCGGCGACGACGACCCCTTCCTCCTGCGCGATATGCTCCGCTTCCAACAACATCTGCTCCGCCTCTTGAACGCCGGGAGGTTCGGGGGCATCCACCTCGTGGGTATAACCCACCACCAGTACATACACCAGCCTGAGGTTATCACGCCTTTGGCGCACAAACCGACAGAGCCAGCGGAGAATGCGCTTATCATGCTCGGTACCACGATATGCCATGAGAATCGTCCGCATCGCTATCGCTCCAAGAAATAGCGCACGGTAGACACCACTACTTTGGGTTTCTTCATCAGCGCAAGGCGTAGAATCCACGCCGATTGGTTATGCAACAGGTGGTGCCACCACTTGCGCGGATAGAATTCGGGGATAATCACTGTCACCTGATCCAGCTGCTCCCGCTCAATCAGCTCGTCGATGTAGTCTTCAATCGGTTCAATCAACGAGCGGTGTTCCGAATCGATGATGCGTAGTGGGATGTCAGGCACGAACAGCTGCCACTCTTTTTGCATTTTTTCGGCGGCGGGGGTCACGAGGCGGAGTTCCGTCTCCTCATCTTTGGTGCGTTTCAAGACGCGTCGATAGACAGCTGGAGGGCGGGGATCTACATTGATGTGCAGCGCCTCGATCTCGTCGGGATGCGCCAAAGTGCGGGCATAGTCGAGCGCTTGCAACACTCCTTGATGCACGCTCGGGATCAACACCACCACTTTATGCCGCATGGAGCGCGGCGCGTTCGGCTTGGGCTTGAGCTGTTCCTTGATAGTTATGTAATGTTCGTGAACTTTGAAGAGCAAAAACATCAGCACACCAATAGCGACCAGCGTGATCCAAGCGCCGTAGCGGAAGTTCGCAATAAGCTGCGTCATCAGCACGAGCCCTGTTGTAAAGGCGCCAAAGCCGCTAATCATCATACCGATCCGCCAGCGTGGTGGCTTGACACGCACAAAACGACGCGCCATACCCGCCTGCGACAAGGTGAAACCGATGAAGACGCCCACCGCATAGAGGGGAATCAGCGCGTGCGTGTCGCCTCGGAAGTAGATAATCAGCAAGGCGGAGAGCAACCCGAGCAAAATTATGCCATTGTTGAACACCAATCGGTCTCCCAGATTTGCTAGCTGGCGGGGAGCAAACTGCGCATTCGCCAGCACGGACGACAGGCGCGGAAAGTCGACATAGGCTGTGTTCGCTGCCAGTATCAAAATCAGCATGGTGGCTGCCTGAACGACATAATAGAACCACTCGAAGGGCGTCCCCTCCAGCACCGTGCGGGCGAGGCGTGAGGTGAGCGTCTCGATAATCTCACCATGCTCGTTCTTGACAGGGAGCACCTGAAAGTACGATGCGGTGTAGGTAATGCCCATCACCAGCCCTGCCAGAATAATTGCCATCAACAGTAAAGTGCGCGCGGCGTTTTGCGACTCGGGCGGCTTAAAGGCAGGCACACCGTCCGAAATCGCCTCGACGCCTGTGAGTGCAGAGCAGCCGCGTGCAAAGGCAGTGAGAATAACCAGTAAGCTCAGTGCTTGTGCCCCCTCGCCGTAGGGCGGATAGGGCGCGGGTTCGATGTCCCCCGCAAAGCCTCGCGCTAAGCCCACCAGAATCAAAATCGCAAAGGTCAATACAAAGCCGTAGGTGGGGGGTGCGAACACCAAACCCGATTCGCGCGCCCCACGCAGATTGATGTAAGTCATCATCGCGATAAATAGGATACAAAGCGACACACGATAGGGGAGCAGGGCAGGGAACGCCGAGATAATCGCGTTGACGCCCGCAGCGATACTTACGGCGACGGTCAACACATAGCCCACCAGCAGCGCAGACGCCGCCAAAATTCCCCAAAACTCGCCCAGATTCTCACGCGAAACGATAAACGCACCGCCCCCATGAGGATAGGCGTACACGGTCTGGCGGTAGGAAAACACCACGATAAACAGCAACGCGACCACTGCCAGCGAAATGGGGAAGGCTAAACGCAGCGCGTCCTCGCCTGCCGACCACAGCACCAACATCATCTCCTCCGTGGCGTAGGCAGAGGATGAAAGCGCATCCGAAGCGAATACTGGTAAGGCTAACAGCACAGGCAGCCGTTCATGGCGTGCCCGCCGCGTGGATAACACCGGACCGATTAACAACCGCCAAAGCTTGCCCAGCATTCAGGTCTTCGGGGAAAAAGTATACCTGTTATGCGCACGGAGCCACGCCTGCGCGTAGCGGAAGTCTTCTTCGGTGTCCACATCGTAGGTCAGTTCAGGAGGGGCATCGAGGTTGAAATAGAGACGCGCCCCCAACAAACGCTCCGCCAGTGAAGCAACTCGGCTCAACGCTAATCGCCCCGTGAGGAATTGCGCCATAAGCGGTATGCCCAGCGTTATCAAATGGTAGTGAAACGCACGCGTAAGTGTGAACGCAACGCGGACTGCTGACTTCCGCACACGCGCCAACCGATGAAGCAGGGGAGCCTGCGATTCTAAGAACCCCACACGCAAGACACTCACCGAGGCGCTGAGGAGCCGCCCTTCGGCAAATTGCAACGCCGTGTAGGGCGCGCCGGGAAACATCTGCACAAACGCCGCTTCCGATGTCCACCCCACCACCACATCAGCGTCAGAGGGCGCGGCATGAATGAATTCACACACGGCGTCGCCCGTAATCATGGGTAGGTCCACAGCACAGTGCAGAAACTGCGACCCGGATGACAAACCCAACCGCTCCACACCGCGCAAGAGATTGTCTATCGGGTCAGCCCCCTCCGAAACGAACAGGAGTTCAGCACGAGACGGCTTCAGAGCGTGCAACAAAAGCTCCGACCCGACTACCGCAATTCGCTCCACTCCGCTCTGTTGAAGAGCGCAAACGACCCGCGCCACCTGGGTTGCATGCCCGAACTGAAATAACCCCTTGATCGGGTGACCTGCGAGCGCCGCCAGCGGCGCACGCGCACGCCCCCCCGCAATCAACACGGCGTCCATCATACTGATTATGACGAAGCAAGCACCTCAAGAGAATAGGGACTTTAGTCCTAATTGGGGGGTTAAGGTCGCTCTGTTTCCAATTTCTTGAGAATCTTGATTGCCTCTTCTGCCGAGAGGCGAGGCGCTTGCAGAGCCCGATGCGCCTCTGTCAGCGCGTCGCGTAAGGGCGCGTCGGGTGGCAGTGCTTGGATGAGTTGCAATAGGGTCGCGCCAGCAGGCAAGCCAAGCCGCCGACAGAGGCGACGGCGCACATCCTCCAGAATCGTCTCTAAGGCGGGTTGAGTCGCCTGAGCGCGCTCGTAAACGCTCGCCAGCGCCTCAACATACTCGCCCAACGCAGGCGCACGCGCGGGAGCAGGGCGGGGAAGACCAAACCGCTTTCCTACCGAGTACATCACAAGAGCCGTCAATACCAGCAGATGCGCGAAGGCAATCCGCACCCCCCACGGCGCGATGCCCCAGAAGCCACGCACCTCGCGCTCCCGAATCAAATCGCCTTGACCCGCATCGTCAAAGTAGATGACCCCACCTTCAGGGAGCAACTTCCGCACGACTGCCAGAATAAACGCGCCGTTATCCGCCTCACGGAGGTGCTCGTTCGTGAGCCAAAGCCAGTCGGTGCACTCAAAGACGACGCCATCGCCGTAGTACCAGAGCGCGGCCTCAATCGCGCCGCCTGCGTGGAGCAGGGGAACCCACCGTTCCGAGCGCGGCGACAGCGAAACTCGTTGGTCCCCCAGCTTGACTATAGAGATCCCTTCTGCCCAAGGCAAGGGCAGAGTAGCACGCGCCTCCAAAAAACGCTCCACAGGGAATTGAAAGGAGGGCAGTCGGCGATTGGCGTCCTCCTTGAGGCTTTCGGGGAGGCGGTCGTCACCGCTCAATAAAAGCAGACGCCCGCCTCGCCGCAGCCAAGCATCTAAGAATTCCGCATCTTCTTCGGTCCATCCGCCTTCATCACCCCCCACATTGATGACCAACGGTGGCGGAAAAACTACCAGCATATCCGCATCGCGAGGCAGATGCCTGAAGGTGCGTTTGTGCGAGCGCACGATGTAGCCGTTGCGTTCCAGCAGGCGAGCCAGCCCTTTCACGCCACGACGGTGCTGGCTGTAGCTGAGAGGTAGGGCGGCATAGCGTGGGTCGCGTGCCTGCTGCGCCAACTGGAGCGAGTAGAGCAGCAACGCCACCACGACGCCTATCAGCACAATCAGCCCGAACCGCTCACGCAGAAACCGCATGCGCCGTAAGCCTCCCAAGGAGCTTCTCAAACGACTCGTCAAACTGACGATAAACGCGCTCGTCGGGCGTCATACCGCCGTACCAGAGCGCGTCAAACTGCAGGGTCAGGGGATGAAGCACCTTGTACACCTCTTCACGCAAAGCAGGGTCGGGCAGGGGAGTAGAGGAGGAGGCGGAGCGAAACGGGAGCGGCTGACGCAGCCGCTGCAGATGTTCCCAGTTGGTGAGCGCGGGGTCATAGTCCAGCAAACGAGTCTCATGGAGCAGGCGCAAGATACCAAGATAGCAAGCGCGCGCCGCCAGCTGCCAGTTCTTTTCAAACGCAAGCCGTCGCGCCAACTCGCGCCACTCCAACGCGCTCATAGAACGGGCGTCATGAAACGCCGCCTCAAGGGGCAGGGGAGTGCTTCTCGCCCGCCTCGATAAGCGCACACGCCCCATTAGATAAGACACCGCCAGACCTACCGTAAGCACCAACAACACAATCACGATCCCCTGCAAAAATGGCTCTAAACCGCCTAAGCGCCGCAGACCCACGCCGCCGAGCAGTCGCTGCACCCAACGAACAAGGCTCTCAATTGCGCGCAGAAACGCCTCAGAGGCGCGCTCTATGAGCGACTTAGGCGGAACCTGCATATCAGGCTCCGCGAAAATTCGCTCCAGTTGCGCCTTGACCGCTTGTGGGGCAGGGGAGGGGGAAGGGGACGGCTCAAGTGTCGCACGATACGCCTCCACACTGCTTAGGGCGCGCTCGATGGAGGCTAAGTCGTTGCTTTTGGAGGCATTCTCAATCTGTTTTTCCAAAGTTGCGCGTGCTTCAGCAGGCAGTGGAGCAAGTGCACGCTTCGCCTCCTGCAGGAAAAATTTTCGTTCCACAGGGCGAGCGCGTTGTGCCTGCTCCAACTCGCTCTGCGCCTGCAGCATGGCGTCGCCCGGCTCTGTGGTAAAAGCCCAACTCCAGAGCAGGGAGGCGACCAGCAAAAAGCAGTTAACCCTCGCCACGCTGCAAAATCTCATAAATGTCCAGCCCCTCGTTCCGATACCGCAAATCAAAATAGAGCAGAATGCTGGTCAGATACATCGCAGGCATAACGAACATATAAGCGACATAAGAGAGCGATTCGTAAAGTTGATTTATCGTGAGCCACCAGCGCGTGAAAATCTGTTCTGGATCGGCATAGATGGCGATGATCCCCATCACGATGCCAAGAACCAGGAACGAGAGGAACATTACCGATAACATAAACACCGCCTGTGCGCCCCAAAACGCCAGACAGCTCAGCACCGCATGCTTCAGGTTAGGACGTACCAGCGCCAATGCGCGGGAGAACGCCGTGATGGCGTCGGTATTCTCCTCCAGAACCACAATCTGCGGTAAAACCAGGAACCAGACATTAATCAGCGCCGCCAACACTAAAGTCGGAACCGTGATGATTAGCAACAGGGTAGATACCAAAATTATTCCGAGCGTGGGGCTGTTCCCTGCGAGTGATGCTGCGCCAAATAGAGCTGCCAATACAAGCAAAAAGTAGCCCAGAAAGAGCACCGTATATAGCCCACTAAGCGCCAGCAGCGCCAAGAATTGGTTTGCAATGAGATACCAAAAACGCGGCTTCAACCGCTCCCAGAGCGAGTGGAAGGTAATCGGCTCGCCGAGGGCGATCATCCGGAAGGCAAGGGTCGTGAACGCCGCTTGAACAATCGGCGCAACAAAGAGATATGGCAGCAGTAAAAACAGCCCCAAATAGTCCAAAAGCAACGAAACAAGTGGGTTGCCCGCTGAAATCGCATCAAAGTAGACCATCGGCGCCAGCAACAGTAGGGAGAAGACTATTGGGATGAGATACACCCAAAGCGAAATGCGAAACAGTGGCTTGAAGTTCTCCCGATAGTAGCTGACCGCGTCGTCCATCAGCTCAAACGGCGTGGCAGGACGCGAAAGGGTGCGAAAGCGCGATTGCACTATCGCTGTTCCTAAGGTGGCTACGCGCCAATCGCCTGAACGGGCTTGAGCGTCCATCTTTGCCTCTCACTCTGCTGCAAGTCGCAAGTTATCTCTAGCAACAACCTAATTGTACCTCTCATGCCAAAACATCGTATGTCTACACGGTGTGGCTACGGCTGCTGGCAAGGAGAGCAGTCCCTCGATCGGCGCTGCCCAGAGAGTTTCGCCACCTGCTCCTCTAAGAACGCCAGCTGCGCTTCGGGGGTGGGCAATCTGAGTATCGCATCGGCAGGGATTGGCTCGCCGAAGCGCACTGTGACCACTCCGAACGCAGGCTTGGGAACCAGTTTGCCATAGGGCAGGATTTTGTCTGTGCCGACGATGCCCACAGGCAGCACAGGAGCGCGCGTCTGGCGCAAAATGAGCAAGACACCAGGCAGGAACGGTTGTAGGTCGCGCGATTCTGATAGCTCCCCTTCAGGAAAAATCGCCAACGCCTCGCCGTGTTGCACCGTCTCGATGGCGAGTTTCAGCCCGTTGCGGTCGGGCGCGCGTTGCTTTATAGGCACCATTTTGGCAAGCCGAGCAATCGCTCCCACGAGGGGGATGGTGAGGATATCGTGCCGTCCCATAAAGCACAGGTGCCGCGGCGCAGCATACCACAGCACAGGCGGGTCTGCAAGTGAGAGATGATTCGCGATCACGATAAGTCCCCCGCGTCGGGGCACATTTCTGCGCTCTTCAATCCGCAGCCATACAAAAAACGGGAACCGAAAAGTTATCGCGAAGAAGACCTTGAAAAACACATATGCGACATCAAAAACGATTCGGTTCCACAGGGCGCGCATAGAGTCCGATAAGTGGGATTATGTTAACTAAAACTCATCTGGCTGACCCTCAGCTTCAAGAACCGATTCTGCCATGTAAATCGGCGCACGGAAGCGCAACGCCAGCGCGATTGCATCGCTGGGGCGCGAGTCGACTTCAATCTCCTCGTCGCCGTGCAGCAAGTAGATTTTGGCGTAGAAGGTTCCTTGCCACAGGTCGTCGATCAACACACGGTCGATACTCACTCCCAAGCGCGTGAGAATGTTGCGGGTCAGGTCGTGTGTCATCGGGCGCGGCGGCGTCTCATCGTTCAAGGCGGTCGCAATTGCATGCGCTTCAAACGGTCCAATCACGATGGGGACGGTGCGTCCATAGTTATCGCGCAACTGCACCAGCAAGGCGCGCGGCTGACCGTGTTCGATACGCTCATAGACGCCCGTGACATGCACCTCCAGCTCGCGTCCACTATCAGCCCGCGCGGCACGCTCTTCCAGCTCGCTACTGCCCTCACTCCCGAATAGCCGTTTTAGCTGCGCTTCGATATCCTCGATGCGCTCTTCATCGTCGTCTTCAACAGGATCATCGTAGAAGTCATCTTCTTCGATGTCCTTGAAGAGACCTTCGAACTCGTCATCCGGGTCTTCGTCGTAGCGTCGTTTGCGTTCGTCGTCGCGCATAGGTTTCGCCTCCTTAGCCAGCGCGGGTACGTGCCACGACCTCCATCAGGAAGTCGCGATTCGACTTCGTGCGTTGCAGCAATCGAATGAGTTGCTCCGCTGCTTCCACAAGGTCTTCCTGATTGGCGAGTAGCCGTCGTAGCTGCCAGATAGCCATCAGTTCCTCTTTTGTATACAGCAGCTCTTCGTGGCGAGTTCCAGAACGTTTCACATCGATGGCTGGAAAGATACGCCGTTCTGCCAGATCGCGCGAGAGCACCAGTTCCATATTGCCTGTGCCTTTGAACTCTTCGAAGATGACTTCGTCCATGCGCGAGCCGGTATCGATGAGACAGGTAGCGATCACAGTGAGGCTACCGCCCTCCTCGATGTTCCGTGCTGCCCCAAAAAACCGCTTGGGACGATACAGCGCCGCGGGGTCCAAACCGCCCGACAAGGTGCGCCCACTCGGGCTGGTCGTTAGATTTGAGGCGCGTCCAAAGCGTGTTAGGCTGTCCAAGAGCACCACCACATCCTTCCCTTGTTCCACGAGCCGCTTCGCGCGTTCCAGTACTAAATCCGCCACGCGCATGTGGTTCTCGGGTGGCTCGTCGAAGGTGGAACTGATGACCTGCCCTTTGACCGAGCGGCGCATATCGGTCACTTCCTCGGGACGCTCATCCACGAGCAGAACCAGCAGGATAACCTCGGGGTGATTTGCAGTTATACTGTTAGCAATATTTTTTAACAGCGTGGTCTTCCCTGCTTTCGGCGGCGCAACGATCAACGCCCGTTGTCCCTTGCCGATAGGCGCAATTAGGTCGATGATGCGTCCCGAAATGTTTTCAGGGGTGGTTTCCATGACCAGTCGCTGGTTCGGATAAAGCGGGGTCAACTGCTCGAAATCTTTTCGGCGGCGCACCTCGTCAGCGGGGACGCCGTTGATGGCCTCCACGCGGAGCAAACCGTAATATTTTTCACCTTCTTTTGGGGGACGCGCCACGCCGAACACTAAGTCGCCTGTGCGTAGTCCGAAGCGCTTGATTTGCGACTGCGATACATAAACATCCTCGTTGACGCTTTGCAGGTTCGGGTGGCGGCGCAAGAAACCCCATCCGTCTGGCAAAATCTCCAGCACGCCCCAAGCGTATTCACTGCCCGGCTCCTGAGCGGTGGCTCGCAGGATGTGATAGATAAGCTCCGCCTTGTCTTCTATCTCATCGCCGATTCCAACCCGTTTGGCACGTCGCCTCAGGTCGCTCATCGGCTGCTGCCAGAGCTGTTTGAAGTCGAGGGTTTCGCGCGTTTTGGGGCGCATCTCCACTTCCAATCCGTCGCCTGCGCCGTTAGTCTGCGGGATGACTGGGGTCGGATCGTTCAGCGCCTCAGTTTGTTCCTCGGTAGTAGTGGTGCGTGTGCGTTTCCTCATCGTAATTCCCATCCGATCTCAGAGTTTCTAACTCACTCTATCGCCCGTGCAGGTCGCACTGGCAGGGGGATACGCTCCGATAGTAGTGTACCGTAATTATACCCCAAAATCACACTTTGCAAGGCGGCAGAAAGAACCGCCGCCTTGCATGCATCAGCGCGGAATCGCGCCTCCAGGTGTGCGTACAACACCCCCGGGCGTAATGCCGGTTGAAAGCGCGGACTGATCGACAATCGCGTAGAGGTAACGATTGGACGCTGCCACGAACAAAGTGGCTACACCGCCGACATCCGCCAGCACAGGAGCAACCCGAATCGGCGCGCCCAAATAGATCTGCCACTTCAGCGTGCTGTTCGGGTTAATCGCGTAGAAAAAGCCACGCTCATCGCCGATATACAACACACCGTTCTGGTCAATTGTAGGTGTGCAGCGGCTGACATTCGGCAGCAATCGCACCCATTTTTGGGCTCCGTCGGCGGCGCGAATCGCATGGATGGCGCTCTGCGTGGCGGAATGGCGCACCACGATATAGACGGTGTCTTCGTTGCTGTTGTTCGGATCGGGTCCAATAGAAGGACCGCCCATAATTGCTTTGCCTGCCTGGTACTCCCACTGACGCGAGCCATCCGCCATAGCGACCCCATAAACGCGTCCACTATTGGAGGCGCACACAATCGCCGTCTGTTCATCGGAAGTGATGGCGATTGGACGATCGAATGCGTCAGACGCAACTTCGGGACCACTGCCATTATCGCTCAGCGTGGCGATATTGGTAAACCATGCGTAATCAAAGACAGTGGTATCGAGCGCCAGCAATAGACCGTTATGGAATCCCAGCAACACTAAGTTCCCAGCCCCCGACACTGTACTCAGGGACGCGGCGGGAATCTGGTCAAAGGGGATGTACCCGTAGTCGGCGATAACATAGGTGATATTCCCACTGGAGTCCACCTCTATAAACCACGCCAGATACAAAATGATGATGTTTCCGAAGTTATCTGCGAAGATGGGATAGATGTAAAACCCATCGGTGAACGCGCCAAAGCCTGTGCGATAGGCTGGGAAACCACGAATGGTCCAAAAAACATCGGGAATACCGAACACAGGCGAGGGGCTGAACAACAAGCTCTCATACTGCCCGCCCGAAAGCATCAGCGCATTCCAAGGGACAGGCGGAAACACGGGATTGCCATTACTGTCCACAATAAATATCGCGGCATTAAGGAAAATCGGCGTGGAGGGTTGCCCCCAGAAAGGTCCGAAGGAGCCCGTTAATCGTCCATTTGAAGCGTTATAAAAGCTATATCGCGTGTAGCGCGAACCAGTTGAGGGATGTTGAGGAACCCACAGCGAATCAGGGGAAGGCATCGCTGGCTCTTCCAGAGCGCCGCCGACACGGAACCACCGCACTGCAGGAGTGTTAGGTCCCGCGACATCAGGCACATAATGGCTGCGTCGCATGTCATAGCCCCAAGTGGGCCATGGGGCATCGGTGAACAACGGTTCAGTGATTGGGGGTTGCGCCATCGCCACCGATACGCACAACGACGCGGATAGTCCAAGAATCCATCGTTTCAATCTCATAAGTACGCCTCCATCACTTGCTTTAATTTTGGCACATGCGCCTTAACTCCTGCAATTTTCAGCAGGATTTTTCAGCCTATCGGGGAATTTTAGACGCTGATGGAACGGCTTCGTATCGGTTTTGTAGGCAGTGGCTTTGTGGCGCGGTTCCACGCGCAAGCGTTTGCGTCTGTGCGGAACGCCGAAATCACCGCAATTATGACGCGCGACGCCGCCAAAGGCTCCGAACTGGCGGCGTTTTGTCGAGCGCTGGGTGTGGGAAATCCCAAGGTATATACCGAGGTGCGTGAGTTGGCGTGTGACCCCGAGGTAGATGCCATCTGGTTCCTCGCACCGAACTATGTGCGCGTGGAGCTCATTGAAGCCATCGCGGAGGAGGTGCAGTCTGGTCGAGCGCAGCTCAAAGGCATAGCGGTAGAAAAACCCCTCGCCCGAAATCTGAAAGAGGCAAGACAGATCCTCGCGGCGATCTCGGAGGCAGGCATTCCCCACGGCTATCTGGAGAACCAACTCTTTGCCCCTGCCCTCGTGCGCGGGAAGGAACTTTTGTGGCGTCGTGGGGCGGCGGTCGCTGGCGAGCCGTATCTGGCGCGCTGTGCGGAAGAACACAGCGGTCCCCATCGCGCATGGTTCTGGAGAGGTGACCTGCAAGGCGGTGGTGTGCTGAACGACATGATGTGCCACAGCGTCGCCGCGGGCTGGTATGCACTCACCCCGCCCGACCAGCCACTCAGCGCCCTACTTCCCTGCTCCGTCTCGGCGCAAATCGCCTGCCTCAAGTGGGCGCGTCCTGAATACGCCCGCAAACTGCGCGACGCCTATGCACACGAGATGGAGGTGGACTACACGAAATCGCCCGCCGAAGACTACGCCACCGCCCGGATCGAGTTTCGAACCCCCTCGGGCAACAAGGCGATGGTGGAAGCCAGTACCTCATGGTGTTTTGTCGGACCAGGACTGCGCCTCACTTTTGAGGTGCTGGGACCAGAGTATATGCTCACTATTAATACCTTAAGTGGTGAAGGCGAAATCTTTTTCAGCCGCGCCGTACACGGTGAAGCAGGCGAAGACCTCGTGGAAAAGCAGAACGCTGAGCAAGGGTTGATGCCCTACCTCGCCGACGAGGCGCACACCTACGGCTACATTGCGGAGAACCGCTACTTCACCGACTGCTTCCTGCAAGGCAAAACGCCCTTTTGTGATTTGGAATACGGCGCACGGATTACTGAGTTGCTCATGGCAGCGTATCTGAGTGCGGAGCGCGGCGCAACGGTGTCCCTCCCCTGCCCCGAGCTTGAGAACTTTATTCCCGCCGTCGCTCGCGGCGCGTGGCGCGGCTAAACAGGTACACTTCTGGCGCGGATGAGATGGCGCGAGAACTTGCTGGAAAAAATCGGCGCGCTGGTGACAGCGGTGCTGCTTGCGCTCTATGTCCAGTCGCAACTGCATCCTGTGATCGAGCGCGTTTACGAACCCCCCATCGAACAGCGCAACACGCCGCCAAACTACGAAGTGCGCCTTGAGAGTGCACGCGCTCGTGTGATTGTGCGTGGGGTCAAGGAACTCGTGGAGCAGACACGCGCCGAGCAAATCCGCGTCACCGTCGACCTGAGCCAAGCCAAGCCCGGCGAGAATCGCCTCCCTCTGCGCCTCGACTATCCCGCCGACTGGAGCGACCGCTTGACCCTGGAGCTGGAGCGCCCTACCGTGCGCGTGACGATGGAGCCACGCCTAAGCCGACAATTCCCCGTGCGCGTGAACTTGACAGGGGTGCCCGACCTGCAAGAGGTATTAGCCGAAGCCATTCCCGAACCTAACAGTGTCCGCATCACAGGTGCGGCGTCGCAAGTGCGCCGTGTGCGTACCGTACAACTCAACTTCGACATGACTGGCTTGCAAGGCGACCTGGAAATAGAAGCCACCCCAACCCCGTTAGACGAATCGGGCGAACCCGTGCTAACGGTGCAGATGACTCCTGACCAAGTGCGCCTAAAGGTGCGTTTGATCCCTCAGCCGACTTCCAAAACGGTACCTGTTAGCCCCCGCCTGGAAGACTTGCCACCCTTCCCCTACCGGGTCATCTGGTTTTCTGTAGAGCCTGTGTCGGTACAGTTGCGTGGCAGCCCTGCGCGGCTCGCCCAGATCAATGTGATCGAGACCGCGCCCATCTCCTTGCGCAACAAAACTGCAGATGCCGAGATTCGGGTGCCACTTAAAGCCCCTGCAGGAGTGGAAATCCTCGGCACACGCGAGGTCACCGTGCGAGTGCGCATCCAGCGGGAAGCCCAACCTGAAGCGCCCAGCCCTAAATCGCTCCCCGAATCCCAAACTAAGGAGGAAAAGTAAACATGGCACAGGTTTACACCGAAGCCGACGCACCACTGACCCCCTTGCAGAACCGAACCGTGGCAATCATCGGCTACGGTTCGCAAGGACATGCGCAAGCACAGAACCTACGCGACAGCAGCATCAAGGTCATCGTCGGCGCACGCCCCGGACTCTCGTGGGAACGCGCCCAAAGCGATGGATTCGAAGTCCGTCCCATCCCCGAAGCTGTTCAGCGAGGCGATGTCTTAATGTTATTAGTGAACGATGAGCATCAACCCCAACTCTATAGAGAACAAATTGCTCCCTCCCTACGCACAGGACATGCGCTGGGGTTTGCTCACGGTTTCAATATCCATTATGGGCAAATTACCCCCCCTGAAGACATCGATGTGTTTATGGTCTCCCCCAAAGCCGTTGGACCGCAGCTACGGCGTCTTTATGTGCAAGGGCACGGTGCACCCTGCCTAATCGCTGTCCATCAAGACTACACAGGCGAGGCGAAAGCGATTGCACTTGCCTACGCGCGAGCGTTGGGCGGGACACGCGCGGGGGTGTACGAGACAACTTTCAAGGAGGAGTGTGAGGCGGACTTATTCGGCGAGCAAGCCGTGTTATGCGGAGGTGTGCCTGCTTTGATACGCGCCGCGTTCGAAACCCTTGTAGAAGCAGGCTACGCCCCCGAAGTAGCCTACTTCGAGTGCTTACACGAACTGAAGCTGATCGCCGATCTGATTTATGAAAGCGGCATACGCGGGATGCAGTTTGCCATTTCCGACACAGCGCAGTATGGCGCGATGACGCGCGGAGCACGACTCATCGACCCGCATGTGCGACAGACCCTACGCGACATTCTCGGAGAGATACAACGCGGTGAATTTGCACGCGAGTGGATTTTAGAAAACCAGGCAGGTCGCCCCGTATTCCACGCTCTTGAACGCGCCTTTGCCGAACACCCTATCGAACAGGTTGGCGAAGTGGTACGCTCCCGAATGGCTAAGGTATAATCGAATAGGATCTCATGGCGATTACGCTGAGCGACATTCGCGAATTGGTGGAGAAGCTGCAGGAAGACGCTGAACTGCAGCGGACCTTCGCACGCGCCTTCCTCACAGAGCAAACAGTGCGCGCCCTGATGCAAATTTAGCCAAGCAAGAGGGCGTTGAGTGGGCGGTAGGCGGCACCTACTCTGAAGGACTCATTGCCTTCAGGCGTAGATAACTACTTGCCAAATGGAGCCTTCTTGGCAATTTGTGCCAAGGTCAACCCGCGCATCGATTGTTCCGCATAATCTCGCAGCCCAATCCAGAAAAAATGCGCTGCGCAGGGATTTGTCGCCGAACAGACCCGATTTCGATCAAGCAGGCAATGCGGCTTCTCAATCAGCCCCTCAACGGCAGCAACGATGTCATAGAAGCTAATCTCCTCGGGGGGGCGGCACAGCATAAAGCCCCGCTTCGCACCGCGAAACGAGCGCACAATTCCTGCCTTCGCCAAATCGTCGAAGATGTTGTAGAGAAAATGCTGCGAGATGCCCGTCTCCTCCGCCAACTCTTTGACCGTGACAATCGCCCCTTCCCCGCGCTGGGCTAAACGCGCCAACGCGGCGATTGCATACTCCGATCGCGCACCTAAATCTAAGAGTTTCGTCATCGCGATGAGATCCCCTGCGCCTATTCAACTGAATTATACCACTGAGTTAACTCGGTTCCCTACCCTGTCTCCGTCGGTGTCGGGAGCCGAACATGATCCAAGTGCCTGTCGCCAACAGACCCAGCGCTCCTAAAGGAAAAATCCAGTCGCTTACCCGCTCCCAAAGCGTATACTCACCGCGTGCGATGCGCAAACCTCGTTGCAACTGTGCGGGAGTGAACTCCAACCCGAACTCGTAGTGGCGTATCACCCCCTCGCTGTCGAGAAACACCAGGAGGTTCGGGTGGTCTTTTACCTGCTCGGATACATAGGTAAATCGGAAATCGAGCGCGTCGAGCATCTGAAACAGGGCTTGGTCGTCAGGGATGACCGCAACACGCCAGTTGTGAGCGTTTAAATGATGCGTCTTTTGGAAACTCGCCATTTCAGCGCGCCCCTCTTTCGGGTCGAAGCTGAAAGTCACTATGATGAAAGCGTCCTCTGGGAGCCCGAGCTGTTCCAAAGCGTGCTTCACGCTCCGGCTGATGACGATGCACGCACTGGGACAGCCCGCGTAGACAGGACTGAGGATCACAGGTTTACCTTTTAGGTCGCTGAGTCGGAACGCCCGCCCCTGCGTGTCCACAAACTTCACATCAGGCGGAGTGGTTCCTATCGTTTTGCTGAGGTTGGGCGGGATGCCCTGCCCGAAGACAGAGCATCCCAGCGCGAATGACAGGAGGTATCCAGCAAGTCGTCTCATTCGGGTAACCTCGTCTGTTCACGCAGCGCGGATTGGGGCACCAGCCCGTTCTGGATGCTCTGGTAGCCCGGCACTTTCGTGATCTGTCCGCGCGTCATCGACTCATAAACAGGATAGGTATACGAAATCGCGATTAGCAAGAGCGTCGCTGTTACCCAAGGACGCAGATTGACCACCAGCGGCGTTGCCTCCTCGTGGATGGCTTCGGCAATAGGAAAATCCACCTCGGGTTGCTTCACAGGTTTGGCGAACAGTGTGCCCAGCAGCGAGACGGTGAAGAGTAAGAAACCGACCACTGCAATGACGCCACCCAGCGCGCCCACATGCGACCAAAACAGCCAGTCGCCTCGATAGAGGTGTGTCTGGGACGGGTCTAAATAGCTGATTCCAAGGTTGCTGCGGCGCGGTACGCCCTGAAGACCGGCGATCGAGAGCGCAATTTCAAAGATAACGAAGCCAATCATCCACAGGTATGGCGCAGCGAGCGCCAAGGGCTTCGCTTTTACCTCAACGCCGCGCAATCGGGCGACCAAGTAGAGCGTCATGCCCAAAAAGCTGAGCGTTACCAAGCCGCCAACCGTCGTGTGGAAGTGCCCCACAATCCACGCCGTGTTATGCACCACGAGGTTCAGGCTATAGGAGGCGTTTACAATCCCCGTAATGCCGCCAAACAGGAACAGAATCAAGCCCGAGATGAAGTAGGCGAAGAGCCACTTGTCCCCTTCCCTGCTCCAGTAAGGCAGCTTGCTCATCCAGCCGAACACCCCCTGCGCACCGTTGTTGCGTCCTGCGTGCTCTAATGACGCCGCGACGGTGAATGCTGTAATGAAGCTGGGCAACGCTACCATAAAGGTAAGGAACGCGTGCCAGAGCTTCCATCCACTGCTCAAACCGCCCTCCGTGTACTGGTGATGCAACCCCACGGGAATCGAGAACAGCAGGAACAGCAGGAACGCCAGACGCGCTGCAGGGTCGGAATAGAGCTTCCCGCCTGCTAACTTCGGCAACATCGTGTAGAGCATAATATACGAGGGCAACAGCCAGAAGTAGACGAGTGCGTGCCCAAAGAACCAAAACAGCGTCCGCGATAGCAGGGGGTTCACCTCGCTCACAAGCCCCAGCGACATCGGCAGCATCTGGAACAACACGGTGGTCGCCAAAGGCAAGATTATCAAGAACCAAAGCGTGAAGTTAACCAGAGTGCCCAATACTGCCAGGGGTAATTTCGCGTTTGGATTTTCGCGTCGCCACGCCACGGTGTTCGGAATCCAGTCCAGAAAATACGGTAAAAGCGAGCCAATGAGCAGCAAGGTCGCGCCCACATAGAAAGTCCAGTGCGCTACCATCGGCAAGTAGAAGGTATACAGCACCGTGGCGCGCCCTGTGAGCATCGCCCACGCCGCCATTAGCGTGCCTCCTACCATCAAGACCCACGCCGCCCACTGCACGCCCATCTTAAGTGGGCGCCGCAACTGGTGCAGCATAATCGCATTGCCAAACGCCACCGCAAAAAAAGTCGTGAACACAATGGCGTTAATCACCCCGTGCAGTGTCAACCCTTGGTAGTAGTTAATGCCGAACACATCGGCAGACTTGATGATCCCCGCACGCGCCAGAACCTGATACAGCCCCAGCAGCACCCCAAGGATCAGTAAGATAAACGGAATAATCAGCTCACTGAGAATGATAAATCGCGTTGCGCCTTTTGTCGGTATCGCAGTCGCTTGCATGGTGACCTCCTCCTTACTCTACAATCACTTTGCCAGCCATGTTCTGATGACCAAGACCGCAATATTCATGGCAGACAATCTGATACTCCCCTGCTCTATCGAACTTCACACGAGTGTAGGTCACGGCTCCGGGAATCGCCATCAGGTTCACGAGGGTTTTGTCGATGTGATAGCCATGCATCACATCACGGCTGGTGACATAGAAATCTACTGTTGCGCCGCGCGGAATCCTGATGGTGTTCCCCTGCCCCATATCAAAACTCCACATAAACGCCACCGCGTCGACCTGATAACGGTTTGGTCCCACTTCTACCACTCGTCCATTCTGGAACAATCGCGCGTTCGGAAGACAGGTAGGCAACTCCGCCTGGAGCCCTTTCGCGGCGTAGACAACCAGCCCAAAGAACATCATGACCAAAGATAAACCCAGAGCCATCGCACGCTTCTCAAACAGGTCCATAAACTCACCTCCAGTTTAGCATCACGCCGTAGACGGCGAGCCACACCAGTGCGTAGACGATAATCAGCGTCACGAAAAACGCTATCGCGCCCGTCGGTACAAACGGCTCCCGTGTTTCCTTCATCGCCTTGCCTCCTTGTGTCAACAACACTATTAGACCATTCAGGTCTAATAGCCGCACATAATATACCATATCCCGAACCTGTTTGTCAAGGGGTTTAGGAGCACGCCTTCTACCGACGCTTGCGCTTCGCCCTCGCCACAGAACTGTTGCCGAACCAGCTCCTACCTGCCTTGGGCACGCTTGTCTACCGTTTCCACCACCTCACCAACGAACGCCTGCACCCACTCAAGAACCGCCCCACCGCCAGGTCGTACCAGCGAATGCCGACCTTCACCAAGCCGCCCGTCTCGGTCAGCTCGTTTCGGTAGAACCACGTGCCGTTCCAGTCGTACACGGCACGGTTGCCCGATACGCTGTCCACAAACGCATCGGTCAACGCGGCAGAAGTGAAGGCTCCAGCAGCGTCCGAAACCGCCACCAGATCGCCTCGTATGCTCCAGTACCGCCATTCACCACCGCGCTGGTACATCGCTAAACCATAACCATTATACACCCATTCGCCGCCGTTCGCTTGCACCGCTATCCAGTGCGTCTTGCTGCACTGTGTTCCACGACCAACTTTTATTGAACCTTATGAGTCGAACCTGATATCAACCAACATAAAATAATAAACACAATATGTAAAGCAATATGTCCCATAAGGAATAAAAGCCCGACCTTCAACTCAGTACTTATCGGGAAAAAGGGTTTACCCAGACTCGCATTCACAGATACGCCATATGGTAAAAACATAATATAAAATAATGTCGCTGCAACAGGAGCAGCTGATGGCACTTTTTTTCGCACACCTGTGCGACGATAAACAATTTCTGCTATAATATGGCGTATATAAAGAAAAACATTTATTGTATCCAGAATAACAGCTATTGATAATATAACATAAAACAAACCACTAAATAAGATGGACGCCATCATCGAATCACCCTCCGAATTTATAGCCAGTAGATACGCTGACCTAGCAAGCCTTTCCAAAACTCCCATCCCAGAGGCCAACGCAAAGCAGACTTTGGAACATTTTCCATCACATATACCCCTGCCCTATAAGCTCCATAACTCACATATTGCGCCATTCCTGATCGTATTCATGTACCTACCGAAGGCGCACCAATCTGAACCCAGCTGCCAGGTGTAATCGCGCTCCCAAAGCGGCACACGGTCACTGTGACAGCACCAGCCCCAGACCAAAGTCCCAAAAGCAGCCCCCACGCACCACCTGTTGCTCCGCCTATGGCATAAGCCCTCCAGGGTCAGTCAAAGTCATTGCCTTCATCTAAGAAATAGTCTCCTGCTGCTACAGTTCCCAAGCCTGCAGCAACCCCTATAATCACGACTACGATCAATGGAAGGTTGCCATCCGGATCCACCGCATTCACGGGGTCGTTCACACAATACCCATACCCATTCAGCGTGAGCGGGGCATACAGCGAACCCAGCCACGGGTCT
>NKPV01000226.1 GCA_002254605.1 Armatimonadetes bacterium JP3_11 | reverse complement strand
GCGATGCACCGTGCAACACCCAGCGAGAAGTTTGCCTGTTCGTAGAGGGGGCGTGCGTTTTGATACGCTCGGAGCGCGAGGTCGTACTCACCCCGTGCGCGGCGCAGCACGCCCTCAAAGAGCCACGACTCTGCCACTCCAATCGTCGCGTTCGCCTGTTGGGCATGCGCACGAGACTGTTGAATTAGTGAGACGCTTCGCTCCAGATCGCCTTGCCGATAGTATAAGATAGCCAATTGGTATTCGCATTGGCTAAGCAAACGGGGTTCGCCCAGCGTTCGCGCCGCACGGAGTGCATGCTGCACCTGCGCCGCGGCGCGCTCTGAGTCGCCTTGAATATCATAGAGCGCAGCTAACACACGCCTGCCCTGCACCTGACGCCTAAGAGTCGCTTGAGGTATGATCAGTTCCAACTGTCGCATCACGGGCAAGACGCCGTTCAGGTCATATAAGGCTTGGTGAAACTCTAATAGGCGTTGGCGGGCGTAGCAACGCAAATCTCTATCGCCCACACGGTCGGCGATGCGAATCAACCCCCGCACACAAGGCAAGAGTTGGCGCAGCTCGCGCGGCGCCAACTCTTGCAAGGCATCCAAGCGCCCCTGAACCCAGTCTGCGCGTTGCCATTCGCGATGCTGACGGAGCAGCGGCGCAGGGTCAGACACAGTCCCTAACGCCCTGAGCCACTGATAAGTCTCCTGAGTCCAGCCTTCGGGTAGTGTGGGCTGCATAGGCTAAGGATACCTAAAAAATCGGGGCAACGGATGCACCGTTGCCCCGTGGCAGGCATGAGGTCAACTGCATCCAAACCCGAAGTTGAACAGCACAATCAGCAGGTCGGCATCGTCCACGATGCCGTCGCAGTTCGCGTCGGCGATGTTGTTCCCTACAGCGCCAAAGTTGAACAAGATAATCAGCAGGTCTTCATCGTCGACGCAGTGGTTCCCGGTAACATCGCCGCGATGTGCTACTAAACATGGTGAATACCAGAACCCACTGATGAGGCGGAACGGACCTCCGAAAGAGTCCTCGGCTGCGTCGTGCTGTCCAACGGTCGCGCCCAGAGTGAAGTCGCCGCCCGACACAAAGGTCGCGCCTCCTGAATCGATGGTCCACCAGGTCAAGTCAAAATTACCGCCTTGCTGCGCAGATGCACTGATGATGCCTGCGATCCATACGATTCCCAAGATGCCTAACAGTTTATTCATTGGCGTCCTCCTTGAATGCCTGCCTGCTAAGCAGGCAGGCGATGGGTTTAGGATTATAGATTGGGGGTTGAGGGTAGCGTAGGAACGAGTAAGATACTTTGTTCGCGCGGCTGACCGTAGAGTTCTGGATGCAGATAGAGTCCTTGCCACGCTTTGGGTTTTTCGGGTTCCGTCTCGTAGCCGTAGCGCTGCACCCAAGGATCGTTGCGAATGGCTTTGACTTCCCACGAGACCTTTTTGCCAGGCGCGCCGCCTGCAATTTTGAAGCGGTTGTTCTGAATCTCAATCGCCACATGGAGGTTCGGCATCGGTGCACCGATTGGCGTGAGATGATACGAAGCCTCACGATTTATCGACTCGAAGTAATCGGGCAGAGACACCCACGCCTCGCCTCGTGAGTCGAGCGTGACGACTCCGCGATAGAGATTGTAAGGTTCCGGCGCCTCGATACAAAAATGGTTTAGGAAGTGGGTCTCGGGGCGCAGTGGATGGTCAATTTGGAACGATTTGGTTCCTGACGCGCCGAGCCGACCGTTCGCAAAGACTCCCCAGCCGTTCGCACTCTCCGCGCGTCCCAGCACGCCGTAGTTCACTCCCGTCGTAGCAGTCGACAGACCGACGACTCCGCGTCCCTGCGGGCTCTCCGTGCGTCCCAGAACGCCCGTGTTCTGTCCTGCACTCGCTAAGGCATTCCCGTAGACGCCTGTGCCCGTACTGCCCACAGCGGTTCCGTAAACGCCAACCCCTCCCGCAGTGTTCGTCGATTGCCCCCAAACCCCGTAACCGTCTATACTGGGGCTTCGACCGGAGACCCCTGCGTTGGTTCCTGTGGCGGCGGTGGCTTCGCCGTAGAGACCGTAGCCGCTGCTGCTGGCAGAGCGCCCGTAAACGCCGTAGT
>NKPV01000137.1 GCA_002254605.1 Armatimonadetes bacterium JP3_11 | reverse complement strand
GAACAGGTGGCTGCGACGGCGGCGGATAGCCTCCCGTGGGTGCGGGGATTGTGTAGGGCGGCGCCCCCATCGGCATCGCCATTACAGGCGGCGCTTGGAGTTGCTCCAGGGCGTTCAGGAGCGCTTGTTTCATCGCTTCGGCGGAGTGAAAGCGTTCCGCAGGGTTTTTGCGTAGCGCCTTGCGAATCACCCACTCCAGGGGCGCGGGGATACTCGGCGGCGAATGAGGCTCGGTATGCACAATGTTGTAGGTAATCGTAATCACCGAGTCGCCCTGAAACGGTTTGTAGCCCGCCAGCATCTCGAAGAGGACGACCCCCACCGAGAACAGGTCGGTGCGTTCATCGATATCGCCGCCTTGCACCTGTTCGGGCGACATGTAGCTGGGGGTGCCGAAAATCTGCCCGTCCATCGTGAGGTTCGGCTCGTATTTAAGGCGTGCGATCCCGAAGTCGGTGATTTTGACCAGCCCTGTGGGGAGGATATGAATGTTCTCGGGCTTGATGTCACGATGGATGACGCCTTTGGCGTGGGCGTGCGCCAGTCCATCCAGCACTTGCGTTGCGATGCGCACCGCTTCTTCGGGGGGCAACGCGCCTTCCCGATCCATTTTTTGGCGCAGGTTGTCCCCTTCCAGATATTCCATCACGATAAAGTAGCGTCCGTTCTCCGCTTCGGTCTCGAAGAGGGTGACGATATTGGGATGGGTGAGCGTGCCTGCGGCGCGCGCCTCGCGCTGGAATCGGGCGATGCGGTCTTGACGGATAGCGTCGGTGGCGCCAGGGGGCATCAGCAGCTCTTTGATAGCGACGCGGCGGTTGATGCGCGTATCGACCGCCTCGTACACCACATCGTTGCTGCGGGCGATCTCGCGGATGATTCGATAGTGCCCCAGAACCGTCTCTAATGCCATAATCCCCTCAAGAATTATACCGATTTTCGGGGTGGGGCTGGCTTATAGGGATGTGGTTTCTGTGGGCAGCAGCACTTGGAGCCGTATGTCGCGGGCGCCGAGCCATTGCTCGTATTGGCGGGGTTTAGCCCGCACATGCGCGACGACGACCTGCGCGCGCTGCACGGTGAGCTTCCTACCGTGCACAATCGCCCAGCCGTCTTCGTCGATACCGATTCCCGTTAGGTGGGGGCTCTCCAGCAGAGCACAGAGCAGGCGCGGCAGGCGTTGCCGTTTGAGAAAGTGCTGGTCGACAAGCGCATTAGGCAAGACGCCGATGGCGGGTGCGGTGGGGCTTGCGCCGACTTTGAGGTCGCCTTGGGGCGAGTGGTCGCCTGTGGGCATGCGTGCGCCCATCAGCGACGCGCCCGCGCTGGTACCGCCCACGACGCCGCCGCGCTCCGCGACTTGGCGTATCGCCTGCAGCAGTGCGGTCGACGCGCCGAACCGTTCCATAAAGCGGTTCTGGTCGCCGCCGGGAAGCCATACGCCGCGCGCCGCTTGCACCAGTGCGGTGAGTTCGTCTGCGTCTTGTGTGTCGGGCGCGATGACATTGAGTGCGCCGTTTTCTGCAAAGAATTCGGCGGAGCGTCGCCCGCCCCGCGCGACATCCTGTTGTCCGTGCGCCAGAATCACGATTCGCGCGTTCGCCCCGCCTGCCCGTTGGAGCATGGTTTTCGGGATTTCGGGGGGTGTTTCGCCCCCACCTGCCAAAATCACAGTGCCTGTCATAGCCATTCGACCAGTGGTCGGAGGTTCGGCAACAGGAGTGCGGGGCTGTCGGGATTGGGGTGGGGCGCGCCTTCACGGTTCACCCATGCCGCGCGCCAGCCAGCGTTCAGTGCACCCTGCACATCATGCTCCCACGAGTTACCCACGAACAGAATCTGCTCCGGAGGCAACTGCAACCGCGATTCGACCCATTCGAAAATCGGCTTGTGCGGCTTGCCGATACCCCGCTCGCCCTCGATAGCGATAACCGAAAACAGCGCTTCCAGTCCGAGCACCTTAAGCTCTCGACGCTGTTCGTAGGCGGGTCCGTTGGTGATTACAAAAAGCGGGTAGCGTTCGCGCAGGGTGTGCAGTACTTCCAGCGTTTCGTCGTGGAGGCGGAGCATCTGCTCGCGTAAGGCAGCGTACTCGCAGCTAATTTGCTCCGCCAGCTCGTCAGGGTTCAATCCTAAGCTTTCCAGCAGGCGCCGGAAGGTTTCGGTGCGCGTGGCGTGCCCCTCACGCAGGTACAGCGGATACCAGCGGTCGGAGTGGATCTCTTCCAGCATGCTTTTGAAGGCGCGGCGGTAGTGCAGGTCAATCGTCTCTATCGGCAGATTGAGGCGTGGGACAAGATACCGCTCAAAAATCTGCAGCCGTGCCTGAACCGCGACGGGCATATAGACGCAGAGCGTATCGTCTAAGTCGAACCCGACGGCTCGAACCCCTGAAAGCAGTTGCTTACTCATCATCGGGCTTGATTAATCGCGCCACAGGCGTCTGCCCGCCGTAGACCTGCGCGCCTGTGTGGGTGAGGATTTCGACATCGCGTGTGAAGAGGAGCAAATCCACTTGGCTGCCGCGTTCAATGAACGAGACCTTTTGTGCGGGACGCACGCACTGCCCCTCCTGGACATAGGTCGTGATTTTATTGACGAACTTGTCGGCGATTTCGACCATCGCGAGGCGCACCCGCTCGTTTTCGATAAAAAGGGTTTGGCGTTCGTTTACGAGGTGATAGCGTTTGCCCAGCAGGTCGACAGCGCGGCGCAGCCATGTCATACTCACATATTCCCACAGGTCGACCATCGGCAGGTTGGCGCGGGCAGGTGTGTAGACGATTTTGCGCACCGTGCCGGCGATGGGTGCGTAGTTGTAATGCACATCGAGCGGGCTCATGTAGATTCCGATGAGCCAGCCTTCGGGGGAGACGCCGTCCCACTCGGCGCGAGTGATCTCTGTGATGGGGATGGGGCGTCCCAGTTTCTCGGCGAACACGGCGCCGTCCGCGCTCACGGGGCGGATGTAGACCACCTTGCCGTCGCAAGGCGCCAAAATAAGATTGGGATCAGGCGGCGGGATACGCAACGGGTCGCGATAGAACCACACTTTGCGCAAAAACCAGTTCGCGCCTGCAATCGCCGCGCCCGCACCCAGCGTCCACTTCAGCCAGTTAGGAATGCGCACAAGGAAAGTGTACCCGCTGACGCGCAGAAAGCTGTCGGACGCAATCGCACCGAACAGGAACCGCTCCGGACTCGTCGAACAGGAATCGTGATGAAACCGAGCGCTTTCACCCGTCTATGGAGCCTTGCGCTCATCGGCTGTGCGTTTGCACAGGCGCAAGAGCGTTTGAGTGTGGATGATGCGCTGCGGTTGGCGTTGCAGAACAACGGTACCGCCCGCGCCGCCTTTGCCGATACGGAGTCGGCGCAAGCCCGCCTGAACGCTGCCCGCGCGAACCTCTATCCCAGTTTCGATATAAGCAGCAGCACGACGCGCACGCGCATCGAGGGTGGAGGCGTCCACACCGATACCACCCAGCGTCAAAACGGCTTGGGACTGGAGTGGCTGCTGCTGGATAACGGGCAGCGCGAGTTGCGCATCCGCCAGAGTTCGCGCTCTGCTGAAGCCACACGCCAAAGTGCCCGCGATACCGTGCGCCGCGTCCTGTTCCAGACGGCGCGCGCGTATTATGAGGTGCTGCGTCGCCAAGAGTTGCTGCAGGTCGCCGATACCGCGGTGCGCCGCGCGGAAACGCTGCTGGAGGTCGCCAAAGCGCAGGCGGAGGTAGGAACCGCCCCGCAGAAAGATGTGCTGCAGGCGGAAGCCGACTTGGCGAACGCCCGCGTGCAACAGATTCAAGCCCGCAACGCGCTGCGCCTCGCAGAGACCGACCTGAAACGGCTGATTGGCTGGAGTCCGCAGCGCGAGTTGCCTGCCCTGCAGGTTCCCGAAGGCACACCGCCTGCTGCGCCAGAGATGAGTATCGAGATACTGTGGCAACGCGCTCGCCTCCAACGCCCCGACTTGCGCAACGCCGAACTGAACCTGCAAATCAACCAACTCGGCGTCGACGCTGCACGGCTCAATAGCCTGCTGCGCCTGCAAATCACGGCGCGCGGCTTTCGCGAGGTGGAGCCGAACACGCGCACCCAAGGGAGCCTCAGCGTCATTGCCTCGTATCCGTTGTTTGACGGCGGTCTGACCCGTGCGAACCTGCGCGAGGCGGAAGCGAACCTGCAAAGCGCGCAGTACCGCCTGCAACAAGCTGAACGCGACGCCTACGCCGAGGTGGAGAGCGCGCTGCTCAGCCTCCGCGAGGCGAACGAACGGCTGGAAGCCTCTAAGGTCGCCGTCGCCGCCGCACGACGCAACTTCGAAGCCGCCCAAGAATCGCTTCGTGAAGGCGTGGGCACAATCGTCGAAGTGCTGACCGCCCAACTCGCCCTCGTTACCGCCGAGACGAACCTCGTGCAAGCCACCTACGACGCCGCCGTCGCCGAACTACAACTGCGCATGGCGGTGGGCGATAGGCTACCCCAAGAACCTTAAGCGCATGGGAGGCTGTAGAGGGCTTCTCCGCTATTCTACAGTCCCCCCAGAGAACCCAACATCCCCATAGAAGGTCGCACTTATGGAGGCGTTTCCATCGTAAATGTAGTATAATAAAGACGGCGTTTCGAGCAACCGGCTTGGACAACCCTTGCAAAGACGGAGATCATTATGCGGCTGATTATTGGCGCTGGCGTAGCAGCAACCATCGCTGCTTGTAGCGTCGCCCAGAACACCCAGTGGACGCCCTTTGGTCCGTGGGAACTCGTGGAGCGACTGGATGATGTGCAGATTGTCAAGATCTTGCGTGCGGGGGATTTGACCCCTGCCCTGTTCCCTCCGAAGCCCCGTTGGCAGCCCGATACGGGCGACTTCTTCCCCGCGGCGGACTACTTACTCTATCGGCGCATGCCCGCCAACTCGGGACAGCAACAGTACTATGCGTACGAAAGCTACAACATCGTGCTGGACGATGCCAACATTCGCCGCGTGTGGGACCCCACAGGGCGTGGGAAGTTCCGTATCGGGCGTGTGGAGATTGCCGTCTACTTCCCCTACGCAGGGATTTACCAGATTCAGGGGTTCTGGACCGGCTCAGACGACGACCTGCCGCCCTACCCCACCAGCGATCCCCCCAATACCTTCTTGCGAGGCAACCAAGGACCGCATACTCTGTTCGTTCCCCAAGCCGGAGTCTGGCGGCTCGCAACAAACGCCGATCCCTACAACGAAGTGTTCACGGTGCAGTGCGGCGTGCTGGATGAGTCGTTAGATAGTCAGCGCCGCTTCAACTGCTATGTCGGGCTTCAGGTGGAGCCGCCTGGGGCGTGGGTCTGCGGTGCATTACCGGGCACGGACTTGAATTTG
>NKPV01000135.1 GCA_002254605.1 Armatimonadetes bacterium JP3_11 | reverse complement strand
TCCTGCATAAAGAAGTACGCCACGCCGAGATTGCCCAACGCCGCCAGGATGGCTGAAACCCAGAACCCGCGGTTGATGGGCTGCATTGGGTTCAGGTCGGCGCGGTCTTCGCCTTTGACCGCCAGCACGCCGATAATCGAGGCAATCACGCCGACACCGCGCACCAGCAGCGCGAACATCACGAGTTTCATCGCGCTTGCGGGGGTCAGCACCAAACTGGCAGCCACGCCCAGAATAATCGCCGCCACGAGGGTGACCTCATACGACTCGAACACATCCGCCGCCATCCCGGCGCAGTCGCCCACATTATCGCCCACATTATCGGCAATCGTGGCGGGGTTGCGTGGGTCGTCTTCGGGGATGCCTGCTTCCACCTTGCCCACAAGATCGGCGCCCACATCCGCGCCTTTGGTGTAGATTCCGCCCCCGACGCGCATAAACAACGCCGCCAACGAACCGCCGAACCCGAAGCCCACCAGCACAAACATCGCCTTCTCACGGAACAGCAAGAAGATGACCGTCGCGCCGAGCAAGCCCAAGCCCACCGTGAACATGCCACTGACCGCGCCCGCGCGAAAGGCGATCTCAAGAGCGTCTTTGAAACTGGTCAGCGCTGCCGCCGCCGTGCGCAGGTTGCCCCGTACCGCCATATACATCCCGACATAGCCCGCGCCATACGAAGCAAACACGCCTAAAAAGAACGCCACCGCAATCCCAGCGCCCAGCAGCAACCCTTCGCCCGGATAGATGCGCTCGTATACAGGACGATACAGGAAAAACAGCCCTGCGGTAATCGCCAGCACAAACCAAATCATCGTGCTAATCTGCCGTTTCAGGTAGGCGTTTGCCCCGTCTTGAATCGCGACAGCGACCTCCTGCATGCGCGGCGTGCCTGGGGGCTGCTTGAGCGTCCACTGCAGCAGGTAGAACCCAAAGCCCAACGCCGTGAACGCCAGCAACAGCACGATTCCGAGAATCAGATACTCCTGTGAACCGAAGGGGGGAAGCTCCACCGCTTCAGCGGCGAACGCCTTAAGCCCCGACAGCAGCCATAATCCGCCCAAAAGTGCCGTACGCGCGGGTATGACTGCCCACCCATCGCGCCGACCTACGTCAGCATTTCTCATCGAACAACTCCTCCCTTAGGGTATTTCTCCGCCGTTCGCAGAGATGAGTGTAAGTGTACCTAATTCCCCCAAAAGCACATAAACACAGGCAATTGTTTTGGAGGGTATTCGATAAATCGCGGGGGGATGGAGAGCAAGGCACACACATAGGCGCGCCCCTACACCCCACGCGGCGCCATCGGTAGGGGCAGACCTACATGTCTGCCCCATGCAAAGTGATTTCCGAACACCCTCATTGTTTTGTCCCGGCGCATAGCGCCTCTCGTAGCCGCGGAAGTAGCAGGAATCCGCTTCTCACTCGTCTAATAATAGCACGGTGAGACGATGGTCTGGCGCAAGGTAGCGCATATCGCGCTTGGATGCACGCTTCTGCTGGCGTTTCAGCTGTACGGTGTGGCAGAGCTGATTCGGAACGAGCCGCCGCGCGGCAGCCTGTTCGGAGTGGTCTACTCGGAACGCACCTTAGCGCCCATCCCCAACGCTTATGTAGAGTTCGTGCGGGTGGAGCCTTTCGATGCCTCGCCCCCCTCGGAGCCTACGCCTGAAACAGACGCGATTCAGAAACATCGCCTCCAAGGCTGGCGCGACTTACAATGGTATGAGTGGGAATGTTATGGATGGGTTCCCACCGACACATGGGCGGTCTACACTGATAGGCAAGGGCGTTTCCAGCTGCGCGGCATTCCTGCGGGCGTCTATCAAGTCTACGCTCGGGGCGAGGTTCACAATTTGGAGGATGATAACCGGCGCATCGAGGTCAAAGAGGGCGGACGCGTCGAGATCGACCTCGCCCTCAAGCCGCAGGAGCCGTTTCTGGAGCTAATCCACCCACAAGCCGTGTATTATCCCGATGAGCCGCTGCGCATGGGCATTCGCGGCTTCAACGCCGAAGACACCCTGCGCCTCACGCTCTACCGCGTGCGCAATACAGGACACAACACCCCAGCCGCACTGTACGATTTTCTCCAGGAGATCCGTTACGGTTGGTGGCGTCCCGAAGACCAACTGACGCAGAAAATGGAGCAGTATCAGTCTTCCATGACCCTGATTTGGGAGCAAGAAGTTCCTATTCGTGGGCGCGACCCCGAGGGCGTATTCACCCAGTATGTTGAGGTACCCAAGCAACCTGAAGGAACCTATCTCCTGCAGGTGGAATCGGGCGTCCATCGGCAAGTGGGGTTAATGATCATTAGTTCGGTCGCCCTCGTGAGCAAAGTGTCCCCGAATACCACTGAGTTCTGGTGTACCGACCTGCGCACAGGGCAACCGGTCGGCGGTGCAGAGATTGCGGTGTACCAAGCGCGGAGTCAAGGCGTCGGCAACCACCAGCAGATTGTGTATGAGCCTGTGCGCACAGGACG
The DNA here is from genome assembly GCA_002254605.1 of Armatimonadetes bacterium JP3_11. Classification (GTDB taxonomy): domain Bacteria; phylum Armatimonadota; class Fimbriimonadia; order Fimbriimonadales; family GBS-DC; genus GBS-DC. The sequence goes on along the minus strand of NKPV01000135.1, from coordinate 2,959 downwards.
CACCAACGCCAACGGACTATGGCGTTTCCCATCCTCTGCGAAAACCAAAGACGATCATTGGCGCGGGCAACTGGTCACGGTGAAGTCGCCACGCACAGGGCAACTCGTCTACTGGGGGCGTGTCGACGCCGCCCCATGGAGGGATGAATCAGCGCAGCGCGAACCCCTACACGGGGTCATCTACACCGAACGCCCCATCTATCGCCCGGGACACACCATCCACTTCAAGGGTATCGTGCGACTCGGCAAAATCCTAAACTACCAACTGCCGCCGCCAAACACCCCCGTGCGAATCAGTCTGCTAAACCCACGCGACGAGGTCGTCTACGAAACGCGCGCGCAACTCAACCGCATGGGCGCGTTCCACGGCAGTTTCACCACTTCGCCCGAAGCCGAAACAGGCGTCTACCGTATCCAGGCGCGTATCGGCGACTACGGTGTGATAGAAGACTCCCTGCCCATCAGCGCATACCGCAAACCTACCTATCGCATCACGGTCAAACCCGACCGCGAGCTCTATATGCCGAACGAAACCGTGCGCGTGCAAATCAATACCGACTACTATTTCGGCATGCCTGTGCCCAACACGCAGCTCAGCTACACACTCTACCGCCGTGAGAAGTGGAACTGGGATCGCTACGAGGACGATAATGACTTCTTAGATTGGGACGACGAGTACGAATATTACGGCGGCAGTGCGTACGGCGAGGTGGTGAAAACAGGCGAGCTCACGACCGACTCGGCGGGGCGGGCGAACCTGGTCTTACGCTCCAGCGACCTGTTGCCCAACCATCGCGAGCGACACCCCCTCTACTGGGATGAGCCAGAGATTAGTTATGGGTACACGCTGGAGGTGCACGCCCTTTCGGAAGGCTGGGAAGGCGCCAAAGCGCAAGCCGAGTTCGAAGTAGCGACCTCCGTGTGGCAAGCGACGCTGCGCCCCGATGTCGAGTTTGGCGAATTGGGGCGCGCCTACCGCTACACCGTGCGCCTGACCGATCGACGCACCGGGCAGCCTGTACAGGCCACGCTCCGCTGGCAGGCAGGCAAACAACTCGCTACGGGCAATCGTTTCCGCTTCGAGCCGCGCTTCGAGGGCACCGTACAAACTAACGCTCAGGGCGTCGCCGAGTTCCAGTTTACCCCCGATGTCAGCGGCGACTGGGAAGTGCAGCTAAGCGCCCGCGACTCCGACGGCAACCCGTTCACAACGCGCCACATCCTCTGGAGCTGGGGAGCCGACTACACGCCGTGGTGGTGGGGACGCCGCGACGCGAACGCCCTCGAGGCACGGCTGAATAAGCGCGTGTTCGAACCAGGCGAAACGGCGGAACTCGCCTTGCGTACGCCCTATCGCGATGCCGTATTCTATATCACGCTGGAAGGCGATCGGCTATATCAGTCGCAGGTAGTAAAAGCACAAGGTGCGCTCACACGCGTCCGCGTCCCGCTCACCCGCGAGCAAATCCCCAACGCCTATATCTCCGTATGTATGGTGCGCAACAAGGAACTGGTGCAGCGCGTGCTGGAGGTGCGTGTCGGGCAACGGGTCGGTGCGTTGCAGGTAAATGTGCAGACCGACAAGCCGCGCTACGAGCCGGGCGAAACGCTCACAGCGCGGATTCAAACAACCGATCTTCAGGGACGCCCTATCCCCGCGGAGGTCTCGCTTGCGGTGGTGGACGAGGCGATTTACAGCATTCGCGAAGACCACCCCAACGCCGTCTACCGCGCGTTCTATGCGCGACGCTGGAACGCGGTGGAAACGGATTTCTCAGCAGTATGGCTCGCGTTGCAGGGCGACAAGGGCAGCGTGGAGACCATCCGTCGCGACTTCCCCGACACTGCCTACTGGCAACCGACGATTACAACCGACGCGCGTGGGCAAGCGACCGTGCGCCTGAAACTGCCCGATAACCTCACCGAGTGGCGACTCACAGCGATCGCACACACGGCGGATACAAAAATCGGCTTCGCCCGCGCTCAGGTCAAAACCGCTAAAGACCTCATGGCGCGGCTGCGACTGCCGATGTGGCTGGTGGAAGGCGACCGCACGCAAATCAGCGCGATTCTCAGCAACGACACCGACCAGCCGCGCACGGTGCAGGTCGAGCTCCGCGCGCCCGACGGCGTGCACACCCGCACTGTGGCAGTGCCCACACGCAACTCCATCACCCTGACTTGGGACTACGAAGCAAAGACGCTCGGCGTGCAAAAGTTCACCTTAATCGCTCGCGAGGTGAACGGACGCCTGCGCGATGCCGAAGAGCGCACGCTGGAAATCAAACCGCTCGCCATCAACGAAATCGACAGCCGCGCCATCTTGCTCAATGCCGAACGCCAGATAAGTTTCACTGTGCATCCCGACGCCCGACCGAACCAGGTCACGCTCACCTTGCGCAGCATGCCCAGCATAACGGCGATCGCGCTGGACAGCCTGCCCTACTTGATGGATTATCCCTACGGCTGTGTGGAGCAGACGGTGAGCCGATTCGTGCCTGCAGTGCTGACCCAGCGCGCCTATGAGCAAGCAGGCGCGCCCCTGAACGCCGAAACCCAACGCAAAATCGCCGAGATTACGCAGAATTCTTTGGAACGGCTCCGTCGAATGCAGACCAGCGACGGCGGCTGGGGCTGGTGGGAAGCCGATAAGCCCAACCTCTGGACGACCGCCTATGTCGTGTGGGGGCTACACAAGGCGAAGCGAGCGGGCGTGAAGGTACCCGACTCGCTCTATCAGCGCGGCGTGGACGCCCTGCGACGGCTCATCGTCAACGCGCTCGCGCAGGCGCGCGCTGCAGACCCCAACGAGCACATCGATATCTCAACCTCAGAGTGGCTATTCCTCCTCTCGGTGTTGGCGGAGGTCGACCCGACGCCACCCGACGCCCTACGCTACAGCGACTGGATGGAGCAGGTCATCGATCACGCGATCCTTCCGCCCCCATCCGAGCAAAAT
>NKPV01000166.1 GCA_002254605.1 Armatimonadetes bacterium JP3_11 | reverse complement strand
TGAAGACGCTGCGCGTGCGTCCTGAAGATTTGCGTTATTTGGTGTTGATGCCGCCGAAGGATGTGCGCGACCGCCTGCACGATACGGCGTATCTGCAACAGCGCTACCCCCACGCGTGGGCATACATTCAGTGGGGCGAGGAGCGGGGGTATCACAAACGGTCTACTTGCGCCAGTAGGCAAAGGTGGTGGGATTTAGGGATTTGGGAACCAGCGGATTTCATCATGCTTAGATTTAGGCATGAACGCAATTGGACTCCAATAATAGATATTCCTCTACTTCCCGTAGGAGATATTATGTTTGTAGGTGTCTGGAACAACGACATAGACAATCAAATCGGTAGTAGTGTAGTGAATACCACCCTTTTCGTGTTCGCGACCGAACTATTGGGTAGAAAAAATCTTGGAGAGGGTCTGCTCACAACTTATGGACCTGAAATCGTAGAATTTTTTCTCCCCAACCCCGCCGCGTTCACCGATGAGCAGCGCGAACGCCTGCTGAACGCCTTTGAGCAGATGGCGTCGCGCGAGGTGAAGAGCATCTTTGAGGAGCTGGGGCTGCCCAAACCCAGCCGCGACTACAGCAACATTCGCCCGGAGGAGGTATCGCTGGAGCGGGTGCTGCCCGACCGCCGCGCCCTGGATGCGGTGGTGTTCGAGGTGCTGGGTCTTTCGGAGTCGGAGCAGCTGGAAGTGTACCGCGCGGTGGTGGAGTTGGTCAAGAGTCGCCTCGTGAAGGCGCAGAGTGTGGGGTAGCAGGTAGCATGATAAAGCATGGTAAAATAGCATGTGAATTCACATGCTGGTTAACATGCTACTACAGGGGAGGGAGGATGGCAGGTGCTGAAAGACGAAGTGCTGGCATTGCTGGAGCGGCTGCGCCAGGTTGGGAGCGATTTGCGCGAGGTGGAGGTGAAACGCGCGGAGCGCCAGCTGCCCGAACAGCTGTGGAAGACGCTCTCTGCCTTTGCAAACGCTCGTGGCGGCGTGTTGCTGCTGGGTGTAAGCGAGGCGACGGGGTTCGAAATCGTGGGTGTTGCTGACCCTGCAAAGATTCAGGCGGACTTAGCGTCGCTCTGTGACCAGATGGAGCCGCCTCTACGCCCTGCGATCGATATTTATGAGATCGATGAGCGGGCAGTCGTTGTCGCGGAAATCCCTGAAGTGCCTGCAGAACAGAAGCCATGTTATTATCGCCCGGCAGGCTTAGGACAAGGGAGCTACATTCGTGTCGCGGATGGAGATAGACGCTTGACAGATTATGAGGTTCAAATTTTCCTCTCGTGGCGGCAGCGTTCACGTTATGACCGTCAACCGGTGGCAGGCAAAACTCTCAGCGACCTGAATCGAGAGCGTCTGCAAGCCTTTCTGGAACATCTGCGTACCCACAAAGTTGGGGCACCCTATCAGCAATGGGATGACCAAAGGTTGCTTGTGACCTTCGGAGTCGTTGCAGATCAGGGTGGCACTCTCACACCTACTCTGGCGGGCTACCTTTGTTTTGCTGACTTTCCGCAGGATGAGTTTCCTGGGCTGCATCTTACAGTGGTTCGCTATCCTTCTGTTCATCCTGGACAAACAGGAGAGCGTGGTGAACGCTTGCTGGATAATGTGAAAGTAGAGGGACCGCTTCCGGACATCGTGGTGCAGGGGCTGCGGGCGATTCAGCGCAACCTGCAAACGCGTATCATTGTGCGCGGGCTGTTTCGCGAAGAGATTCCTGAGTATCCCACCGAGTTTCTCAGAGAAGTGCTGGTCAACGCGCTGGCGCACCGCGATTATTCTCCACAGGCGCAGGGCGCGCCTGTGCAGGTGCGTCTTTTTCCCGACCGCATCGAGGTGGAAAATCCAGGCGGGTTGTTTGGGCCCGTGACGGAGGATCGTTTGGGCGAACCGGGGCTAATCGCCACACGCAACGAGACGCTTCTCCGCATTTTAGAAGACCTCCCAGCCGAGTCGGGGCGAACGCTCTGCGAGAATCGGGGCACGGGCATCGTGGCGATGCTGGAGGCGTTGCGTCAGGCGGGGCTCCAACCCCCACGATTTCAGGATTTGAGAACCACTTTTAGAGTCGTGGCGTCTAACGCTTCGCTGCTGGATCCGTCGACTCTGGAATGGCTCAATCGGTATCAAGCGATTTCCCTTTCGGACGAACAGCGGCTTGCACTCGCCTACGCCCACAAAACGGGACAGATTACCCACGCGGATGTACGGCGCCTCCTCCCGACGCTTGATACACCCGAAACCACGCGATTGTTGGCGGATCTTGTGAGCAAGGGAATTTTGCGCCAGCACGGTACACGTCGCTGGACTGTCTATACGCTCACCAGCCCTGCCAGAGAGCCAGCGACTTCATCCGCCGGCTCTCGTCAAGACCTGCGGGCGGCGATTCTCCAAATTCTAAGTGGTGGGAAAGAACTCAGCACTCAGGAGATTGCGAAGATGCTCGGCGCCAAGGAGGTCACTGTACGCTATCACCTGCGCCAGCTTCGTAAGGAAGGACTGGTTGAGATTTCTACACTCCGTGCCAAAAGCCCGAATGTACGGTATCGGTTAAGCAGGCAAGAGAATAATCCAGCGTCCTGACGCTCTGACCATACATGTGGGAATATGCTGGGTTTCAGTGAGTCGGAGCAGCTCCAGGTGTACCGCGCGGTGGTGGAGTTGGTCCAGAGTCGCCTTGTGAAGGCGCAGAGTGTGGGGTAAGGTACTCTTATCATGATGAAAATCCGACCGCCACGCCACATTTTCTGGAGCGCGGACACGCTGGATCTGAGTAACCCCTTCCAGCGGCGGCTCTATCTGCGTCAGACGCTGCTGCATGGGCGGGCAGAAGATGTGCGCTTGCTGGACAAAGCCGAACTCGCCGCGGTGCTGGACGAGTTAGACCTGCCGGAGCCGGTTTATCAACTCTGGCGACGCTATCTCACGCGCTTGGGACTCTATGGTGCACGGGAAGGGACTCCTCTCTAAAAGTCAACAGCGCTTTCTGCGCTTCTTCGCTCGGCTGCCCGATAGCCAGCATTTCTATTTGACGGGTGGCACGGCGCTGGCGGAGTTCTATCTTGCACACCGCTACTCATACGACCTGGATCTGTTTACGGGCGAGCCGGATATCCTGACCCCCTTTGCCCACAGTTTGGAACACCGTGCTCGCCGCCGTCGTTTGCCCCTGAAGGGCGTGCGAAGGTTTGCGACCTTCGTGGAGTATCTGTATGAGTCGGAGGAGCCGTTTCGGATCCAGTTGGCTGTGGACAGTCCCTACCGATTTGCGCCGCCCGTGCCGAGTCGCTACGGCGTACTGGTCAACGATTGGGATGACCTCTGCGTCGACAAGCTGCTGGCATTTTATGGGCGCGTGGAACCACGCGATGCGGTGGATCTGTTCTGTATTTTACAGGAAACGGATTTAGATCTGTTGCTGGCACGCGCCGCTGAGAAAGATCCGGGGTTCGATCTGTACTGGTTTGCCGTGGCGTGTCAGCGGGTGAGCGCGCTGCCCGATGAAATCGGCTCTTGGGGAGTGCAGATGCTTATTCCTATTGATGCTGCGTCGGTCAAAGCGCACTTCGAGGCTCTTGCGGATGAGATTATGATGCGTATCGACAGAATACCCCCTTAGCTGGGGGGAAGCTGCGGACAGCCTATCGGGCAGTGATGAAGCGGGTGCGCAATCGCTTGGTGAAGGCGCAGAGTGTGGGGTAAGGCAACAGAAGGTAAACTCTATAACACACGAGGAACGGTGGGCAATGGTCGACGAGCAGACACTGCGACAGGCGTTGAGTAGGTACTCCCTGCAGCATGCGATCGACTTCTGGCAT
>NKPV01000209.1 GCA_002254605.1 Armatimonadetes bacterium JP3_11 | reverse complement strand
CGCGTTTCTACAGAGACGAACATCGTTTCGCGCGGGTTCTATTACACGGATCTGCGTGTGTGCCCCAGCGACGAGACCAGATAGCAAAAATCGTGCGCTGGAGAACGCTCGCTTTCATACGCGCAGTATAGGATACCTCTAAGGCACCCCTTCCTGCTTGTACGCGGGGCGTGGAAAGCGTATCTTTATCGGCTGTCGGAACGGGGAATGCGCCAGCAGCATCTCCCCTTTCTCCAATCGCGTGAGGCTCATGCGGACATCGGCATCCAGCATGCGATACGCGGCGTCGGAGAGTTCCGTAGAGCCTGTGCGCCCGAATACATGGGTCGCGCAGTTGCCCACCACGCGCGGGTGAACCGCGCTGCGAAACTGCTCAGCGCCAAACAGCACCACGCCCAGCGACCGACCGCGCTCCGCAATATCGAGAACCTGCTCTATAATCGGCGAGGCGCTCTCGCGAGGAGGAGCGTACTTATTCAGCTCGTCGACAAAGATAATCACCTTCTCAGGAATCGTATCGCCAATCTCGGTTTCATCTGATTCGGCGTAGAGTGCGTAGATAGTGCGGAGAATATCGCCAAACACCAAGGTCTGCTCATCGTCGGTAAGCTTGGCGATGTCGACCACCACCACCTCACCGCCTCTGATTTTGGCAACCTCTTCCGACAGATTCACGGCGTTGCGGCTGCGCTGCTCCACAAAGATGCCCGATTGCCGTGTCTGCACGATGCGCCGCAGGAGACGACGAAAACGCCCCACGGAAACGGCTCGAACATCCCCGATTGACTGCGCTTGCCCGTTTTTAACCAGAGGCTCGCCGTTGAGAAGGTTATTCCATGTTATTGCGTTTGCCCATCTTCCCGACGGTGGCCATGTGGATCCGCCCAAGCCCGCGCGAATTTCGCCTATCAGTGAACCGATCGTATCGCTGGGGTCAGGGATTTGCGAAAGCAGCAGATCCAGTTTGTCATAAGTATCTTGCAGGGAATAGGCGTACATCCACCAGTTCTGATTGGGAATGCTGAAACTGTTGGGCGTGCCATCACGGTGGGAGCGCTTCCCCCAAGGCAATAGGTAGCGCACCTCGGAGAAGGGTTCCGCCTTCAGCCCCATCGCCTCCCACATTTGGCGCGTCGCATCATCAGGTTCGCCCGGCTCGTCGATGTGGAGCAAGTCGCCATGTTTGACATTCAACAGGATAACGGCTATCTTATCGCGGTCAGGGGCTGTCTGCAGGAGCGACTGAATTAAAAACATCGCATACGAGGTCTTGGTCGCCAGTCCGCTGATGCCCGAGATGTTCACATGCGCGCCCTCCGGTCCGAGCAGGTAGCGACGGTCTAAGTACACCACCGCCTGATCGCCGTTGGACATCTGGATGATGCCAGCGGGCACACGCCATTCCCCTCGGATCTGATCGATGCCCAAGGCGCGGTGGATCCCTGCAGGATTGGCGAATCGCACAGGGGAATCGTTCGGCGCGGGCATGTAGATGTCTTCGCTATTGGAAAGCACCACCGCGCGTGCGACCGTTGTCCCCTGACGCGGCGTGTTCGCCTCGACATCCACCGAGCCAAAGTCGTTGGCAATAAAGTTCGACAGGTGCGACGCGGCGTCGGTGCTATGTTCCAGCGTAATCACGATGCCGTAAGTCTGACTCCTGCGATCGCGTGTTGCGCTAACTTGATCGGTCTCCACGATGTCAAACGGGTTCACAATCACGCTCGGTTCCAGCCAGAAATAGAACTGCTCGGAACTGCTCGGCTGGTTCGCCGTCGCCGAGACGCGCCCGATAGTCTTTTCCTGTGTCGGCTGCGTTCCGTTCGTCGAAGCGGCTGTTGTCTGAATCGCTTGCGGTTCCATAGTTCACCTCCATCGAAGCGATTGCCGTATCACTTCACGGCTCAAAAGATGATTTTGCACATAGCGTTCGGCAAGGAAAATCGGGTAGAGGTGGGCGTGCCAGCGCTGGTCTACACCGTGCGGGGTCGCGTTGCGCTCCGCAATCAGCGCACCCGAGAGTTGGTCTATAAGTGCCGAATCCACTGGCTTCTTGGAAGGGTTGATCAGCTCCACTTTAATCACGCCCATCAGGGGGTAGTCTAACTGCCCTTGGGGGCGCAGGCGCAGATACCAGAACACTACCTTGCCCTCGCGTGCGCCGAATACGGTCGTGCGATGCCATGTGTCCAAATTCGCCAGCAGGCGGTGCAGGCTGTACCGTTCCTGCTGCCCACGGCGACCAACGGCGAATTGGGGATCCTTGCGAAAGTTTTTCGCCACACCAATCAGCTGCGGGATCGGATCACCCGCGCCGTACTGACTCAGCAACGGGCGAAATTGCAGCGAGCCGTCCACCACGAGCCATTCGTCGCTGTTCAGGGCTGTCAATTGCGCCTGCGCCAACTGCACCTCCAACTCGTGCATTTTGTAGCGCACCTTGTTTTGCGCCAGCAGGCGCAAGTCGGGCGTGCGGTGCTGGGTCAGCTCGTCCGTTTCTGCAAGAT
>NKPV01000338.1 GCA_002254605.1 Armatimonadetes bacterium JP3_11 | reverse complement strand
GGAGGTCGGCGGGGCGCAGTTCTTTGTGCGTGAAAGCAATCGCACCTTCTCCGCCGTTGTCGTGCGCCGTCCGGCTGAATTTGGTCGTCTAATCAAACAACTGCGGTGTGCGCAGCAACTCGGAGCGTTCCTCGTGGACGCCGCGGGCGTGGTGTGGGGCATGCGCGGCACGCCGCCTGGGACCAGCAGCTCGGTGGGGTTTGTACGCCCGATCCCCATTCTCGCCGCCACCATCAGCGCACGGGCGCAGTTTGCGAGTGCTAACACAGTGTGGAAGTGGGAATTCTCCTTCGAGTTCG
>NKPV01000312.1 GCA_002254605.1 Armatimonadetes bacterium JP3_11 | reverse complement strand
TTCAGCGTAAGCGGTGCATAGAGCGAACCCAGCCACGGATCCTTCTGCAAAAATCTGCCCACTGCCGGGTCATACCAGCGCCCCCCAACCTTCACCAAGCCGCCGGTCTCGGTCAGCTCGTTCCGATACAGCCACGCACTGTTCCAGTCGTACACCTGTCGCATCCCAGCCACCAAGTCGCCAAAAGCGTCGGTGATTGGCACATTCGCCGACGAAGCGCCGATTCCTGCCAAGTCGCCACGCAAACTCCAGTGCAGGTAGTCGCTTCCGCGCTGATACAACGCACCCGCGACACTGTGTACCACCCATCTGTGCCCCCAGCCATTAGTACAATCCCTGCGCGCACGGAGATATTGAGATCCCTAAGCCTTACCTTACGCACGGGAAGAGTGAAAACTTTAGATAGATTAGGGG
>NKPV01000314.1 GCA_002254605.1 Armatimonadetes bacterium JP3_11 | reverse complement strand
AGTTCGCAATAGAAACCCGCGCGTTTCGCGGTACGCAGAACATCACCACAGTCGCCAACCAGCGCGTGTATGCGCTCAGCACGGTGCTGTTCCCGACGCTGGTCAAGTACGACGGCGGAGAGATATCCTACGGCTACACAGAAGGAATCACCTCTTACCGCGTGGAGCCGTCAAGGTTGGTGCTGAACTTCGACCCGCCTGCAGGCAAGCCGATTGTGGTCGAGGGCTACACCGTGCCCGCGAACATCAACACAGTGGAGTTGCAACCTGAGCAGTATTTGATGGACGCCGTCGCCTATAACGCTGCTGCGAAAGTCCTCTCGCGGTACGGCGACGCGCAGGCAATAAGCCGGGCGCAGGTCTATATCGCCTACTACAAAAACGCTGTGAAGGAACTCTT
>NKPV01000231.1 GCA_002254605.1 Armatimonadetes bacterium JP3_11 | reverse complement strand
CTGCCCATACTCTGGAAAAACACGTTGTCTTTATCGTTGGCGGCGCGCTGTGCCCAATCCAGCAACTCTTTGGAGAAGCCGAAGCTGCTCAGCGGGTACTGTTTCAAAAACGCCTGAATATAGCCGAATGTGTTCTCTTCGTTCGTTAGCGAGTCGGCGTTCTCCTTGGTGAACTGCTCCATTTGTTTTTCCAAGCGTCGGAAGGCACGCCAGTCGCGCAGCGCGAGCTCCATCGGGAGTGTGCGCGACAGCAGGGCAAGTTGGTGAATCTGTTTCTCCGCCTCCTCGCGTGAAACCGCCGGGCGGTTCGTTTCGTCGGAATTCAACCGTTGCTCATAGTCCTCCAGAAGCGCTTGGACAATCTTCTCTTCGGGCGTATTTTTGTCGATCAGGAGGCGCAGCAAGCGCATTTCGCGGTCGCGTTGTTTTTCGGCGTGCGCTGCCAAGAGTTCGCGTTGCCGTTTCTCGTTGCGCAGTGTTTCAGGATGGCGTTCCAAGATCCAGCGATTTTCCGCGTCGCTGATTTTGCGAAACCGCACCTCCAGCCCCTGTTGCAGCGCTTCGCGTGCTTGCTGCCATTCGCGCGGCTTGAGATGGATGACCGCGAGGCGTTGTTGTAAATCACGCGCACAATCTACTTTGTAGCCTGCGGTGGACATCTGTTGCGCAATCTCAGCGAACGAGTAGTAGCCTGCTGGAAACTCCACTTGCTGTGCCCCCACAGGCATCCAAAGGAGCAGCGCCGCGAAGCACCATGACGCAATTCCTCTCATCTAAATCACCCCACGCCCTTGATTGTACCCCGCGCCGTCCGCGGATACACCAAACGCACGGCTCCGGATACCACCCAGCGTGCCCAGCCAGGTCAGCCTCTACCCCTTCACCGCGCCTGCCGTAAGCCCCGCCACGAATTCGCGCTGCAAGAACAGGAACAACGCCATCACGGGGAGGATACTCAGCAGGGTACCCGCCATCAACATTCCGTATTGTTGTTGATAAATCCCCACCATCTGCGTCAGCGCAATCGGCAGGGTGAACCGCTCGGCGCTGTGCAGGATAATCTGGGGCCACAGGAACGAGTTCCACTGTCCCATAAATGCGATGAGTACGAACGCGCCCACCATGGGACGCACGGTCGGCATGATGATTTGCCAGTAAATCTGGAACTCCGAGCAGCCGTCGATTCGCGCTGCGTGGATGAGTTCGTTCGGGACGCTGAGCATCGCCTGACGGAATAGGAAAATACCGAACACGCTCACTGCACTTGGCGCCAGCAGTCCCGCATAGGTATCGACCAGCCCCATGCGGTAGATGAGCTCATAAGTCGGCGCGAGGGTGACCTGACCTGGTATGAGCAGCGTCGCCAACATCAAAATCGTAATCGCCTGCTTGCCTTTGAACTCGTACTTTGCGAGGGCGTACCCTGCCAGCGAGGAGAAAAAGAGTTGGATGACCACGCTCGTACAGGCGACAAAGGTGCTGTTTGCCACGAAACGCAAGAAATCGACTTGGGTGAACAGGTCATAGAAATTCTTTAGGCTGGGGTTGGGCGAGAAGAAGGTGTAGGAGAACAGGTCTTCGGGGGCTTTGAGCGCAGCCGCGAGCAGCCACACCAGCGGTGTGAAGGTTATCGCCGCAAGGAACAGGAGGAGCGCCATCGTTGCCCAGCGTACTGCGCGTATCATCGTATGGTTTTGATTCGGCGCAGAACCATCGTCTCCTGCGGTGATGGGAGCTTAGTTCAGTTCCACGCGCAGGGTCTTCTCGTGGGTGTAGAGGGCGAAGCCGGGGGGCGCGCCTTTTGGTTTGCGCACATACTTGCGCAGGGTGTAGTCCACCTCCACCACACGGGCGTGTCGGTCGGCGCTGTGTTGCGCTGCCAGACGCGCCGCGAACTCCAAAGTGCTTTTCGGGACACGCTGCGGTTGGTTCTCGGTGCGGATAATCACATGCG
>NKPV01000159.1 GCA_002254605.1 Armatimonadetes bacterium JP3_11 | reverse complement strand
CCCCTATGCTGGGCAAATCGAGCAGGCGTTCCCCCGACGCTGGAACCCCCAAAAGCGTGCGTGGGAGTTTTACAATAGCGGCGGCGGCACGCTGGGCGTCGACGGATTCCCCGACGGTATCCCCGCGCGGAGCCAGTTTCTGGGCGGGGGCGACACGGCGTGGCTGGTCGCCCACGAGTTCCATCATCAGATGGAGTCGTTTGGCGCGTTCTCGCTGGCGAATCGCGAAGATGAGCGCATCGTGTTCAACCACCCAGAACCGCGCTACCGACGCAAGAACCCCGACGGCTCCGTCGCGATGAACCCGTGGAACACCGCCGGCAAACATGGGGAGCACTGGAATGTGATGGCGTATTGGGATCGGCAGCTCAGCGATGCACAGTGGCTACGGCTCTACTTCGGCGAGGCGGTTATCGTGCGCGATGCGGACGGCGACGGCTTGCCCGACGACGACCCGCGCCTCCCACTGGACGAGAAACGGTTCGGCTCCGACCCCAAACGCGCTCAGACCGACGGGCAGATGAACGACCTACGCAAAGCGATGCTCAGCACCTGGGCGCCTGCGCCGCTGCAGTACACTTTCGTGAAACCCGCGTGGCAATCGCGCATTCCCAACCCGCGCAAAGCCGACCAAGACGATGACGGCTTGCCCGATACGGTTGACCCGTACCCGCTGTACCCATGGCAGCCGTTTGTGTGGTACGCCCGCGCCACCGTCGACGGCGACCCCAGCGAGTGGGAACATATACCGCCCGCGGGCGTTCTGGAGCAAGATGGGCTGGAACTGACGCTCAAGCACTGCCACGACGGGGATAATTACTACGCGCTATTCGTAATCACGGGCGACTGGGAGCGACTCTACGCAGGCTTTGATGGAGAAGGGCAGGGCGTATTTGCAACAGAGAGCGTGATTTTCTTCGAAGCGCGGAACCGTGGGGAAGTGGAGGCGCGAACCCTGTGGCGCGACGCGCCCGGCTTGCAGTGGAAAGCCACGCGCCGACGCGACCGCACCACTGTAATCGAGCTCAGTATCCCCAACGGCGGCGAGAGCCGTTGGTTCTGGATGGGCGGCGGGCGCGAAATCGGCGTCTACGCCGATGTGTATCAGGCGAATGGCGCTGGCTATTCGCTGTACGAGCCGTACGATGTGTTCTATTGCGTTATGCAGGAGCCGTCGGGCGAGCTGCCCCTGCCAGCGGGCGCACCGCAAGAACTCCGACGCGAGACAGCAACGCGCGTATTTACCCCCACGCAAGCCGAAGGTCTGCAACTCGGCGCGGGTTGGGAAATTCGCAACGGGGCATGGACCTATGATGGACACGAGGAATCGCACATCCGCATCACGGGTCTCAATGCCACCGAGTTCGACCTGTGGGTGGAGCTGGAAGCGACTCAGGATGCGGTGCTTGCAGCGTTTTTGCCCACCACACCCGAAACCGCCATGGGCGCAGGGCGCGACTATGTGCTGTTTGTAGGCGGCTACCTGAACACGCGCACGCGGTTCCGCCTCTTCGGCGTGGAAACCGCCGAGAGTGGACAGATGATGACGCCAGGTCGCCATACGCTGCAACTCTCGCGGCGCGAGGGCAAACTCTGGGCGCTGTTTGATGGCAAGCCGATCCTCTACGCCCGCGACCCGAACCCCACGCAGCCGATTGCAACATTAGCCATCGTCGGCGGCTACAGCGGCAAGCAGCGCATCTATGAGATTCGGGCACGCTGGAAATGAGCGTCAGGTCGGCGCAAGCCTCCTCGCCTGCGTGCACGCAGGGCAGGGTGGCTGACCTTATAGGATATAACACGGCATGTTTTGCTGCAAAAAACCTGCGCACCACCGGGTCGTACCAGAATTGTATCACAGACCACACGGCTATGTCACTGTAAGGTAGGTTTCTCGGAGACTCACTGAGCGGCGGTGTGCATATACTCGGTTGCCCTAATCCGCCTCTATGCCCCATTCAGGGACGAGCGTCTGCTCGATGCCCAAGTTCTGGAGCACGCGCGCCACCACAGTATCGACGGCAGCCTCTAAGGTTTGGGGGCGGTTGTAAAAAGAGGGGTTGGCGGGCAAAATCGTGGCGCCTGCCTCGGCGGCTTGCACCATGTTGCGTAGGTGGATAAGATTGAAGGGCGTCTCACGCACGACGAGTATGAGGGGGCGTCGCTCTTTGAGGCATACATCCGCGGCGCGGGTCATCAGGTCGTCCGAGATGCCCTGGGCGATGCGTCCCAGCGTGCCCATCGAGCAGGGGATGAGCACCATCCCGTCGTGGCGGAAGCTGCCGCTGGCGGGAGGGGAGAAGTAGTCGCGCGGGTTGAGGATGTTCAAGCCGTCCCAGTCATAACCCAGCAGGGCGCGTGCGGAGAGCGTCTCGCGCGTGATGTCCATCCCCAGCTCGGTCTGCATCACCTGAATAGCCTGCTCCGAGCAAATATAATAAATTTCTCGGAAGTGGGGCACCGCGTGATGCAAGAAGCGGAGGGCGTAAATCCCGCCGCTGGCGCCCGTAACGCCTACGACCAACCTGCCTGTGCGAGCCATGCCTAAAGTCTACCTGGCTTTGCGAGAGGGTCTCTGTGATTGAAATCACGGGGATGCGGCGCGATGGCTGTTAGGGTACGCACTCGTCGTGCATCCAGAGTGAACCTTCGTGGCGTGCGATGCGCTGCCCTGGCTGCCATGGGCGCCGGCAGTGAGCGCAGACCCCTGCGCGACTGGCGATCGAGACGAGCCGCGGGGCAATTTGCGTGGCGTTGCGGCAGTTTGCGTGCACCCACACATCCCAGTCAGGGTGCAGGGTGATGCGGTCGCCTTCCTGAATCGGTTGCCCGCACCCCAAACACGCCTGAGGCATTTGTGCGGTCAGGACGCGCCCCAGCAACCTCGCACGCCGACTCAGGCGCTGCTCTGGCGAGAGCGAACTGTACTGCGGTGCGCAACGGGCAGCTTGGATAGGCTGTGGCGCTGACGGCTGCGGCTCTATGCGGTGTTGATTCGCCAACCAGCGACGATTCGCGGGAATCGGACGCACTCTCACTCACCCCTTACGGAATTAGCCTATTACAACGAGAGTAAACAGCCTGTTTAGCCTCGCCATCGTGCCAGCGCGCCGCGGATAAGCTCGCACACACTGAGCAGGGAATGCCCCTCGGTCGGGTTCGCCGCTGGCTTCCAGCTGCGGATGTGGAGGCAGCATCCCGTCCAGCCTTTCATTTGTGGCGGCGCATCGGCTTGCGCATGCGCACGGTTGGGATCGTGCGAAGTCTGCCCGTAAAACACATGGCTCGGTTTGCTCCCATTGGCGAGGCGCAGATTGTCATCCACATAGAACCAGTCGGGCGGCGTCTGTGGATAGTTCGGCGGCAGCAGAATCAGCACATCGGTATGGGTGTAGTTGTAGCCGGGTGGGAGCGGGAAGTCTTTGATGACTACCCAACTCCCACTTTCGTCATCGTAGTCTGCACTTTTGGACGCGGAGTAGCGCACCGCTGCCAGCGCTGCCTCGTAGGCGATTCGCTGTAAGCGCATATTCATGCGTCTCCACCCCCGTCTTCCCAGCGCGGAAGCTGCTCTATCGAGGGCACACGCTCCAGAATCTCGTCAGGAGTGGGTAAGGGCTGATCAAGCACCATCGGGTCGTTTACGGTACTTGGCACAACAGGCTTGAGCGTAATCTCGAACTCTGTATCGTTGATGCGTACCTTCTCCTTGACAGTAGTATCGTTCGTCATGGTCATCATCTCCTTACTCGGATACTGTTATTATACCCAGCATGGCACACAAAAGTTCCCAGTAGGCTCTTAATTTGTGGGAATTCAGCCCCCAATTCCACGATGTTCGCATTGGGGCTTAAAATGGGCTATACTATAGGCGAGGGTTGAAAGGATGAAACGATTAATACTTTACTTGGCGTTAGGCAGCTTAATCAT
>NKPV01000105.1 GCA_002254605.1 Armatimonadetes bacterium JP3_11 | reverse complement strand
CTTGAGGTACTCGCAAAACTGGGTTAGGTCAACCGCGTAGGCGTTCCGCGTGTGCAGTGAGACCTGACGCTCCCGAGCCAGATAGTCCAGAAACGAGTCGATATAGGCGTCCATGCTATCGTTGCAGTTGATTATCGAACACATCGAGCAGGGGCACGGGACCGCCTGCTGTGACGACCGTGGGCAGCCTGCCATCCCATTTTTCGATGGCTTTTATCTGGGCTTCAATCTGGCGCAGGCGCACAAGTTCGGCTGTGACATTCTGCTTTTGGATACGCAGCGCCTCGGCTTCGGCTTTTGCACGCTCAATTTGCTGCTGTGCTTCCAGTTTAACGCGCTGCAGGTCGCGCTCGGCTTTGAGGGCTTGCTGCTGCGCCGTCACTTTTGCCTCAATCGCTTGGTTGAACGCCTCGCTGAAGTTGAAATCGGTGATCGACATGGCAATAACCCGGATGCCGAAGCGATTCAGCCGTTGCGAAAGGCTACTCTCAATCGCATCGCGCACTTCAGGGCGCTTGGTGATGAGTTCCTCTGCAGTGAAGCGCGCCGTGGTCGCCTTCACCGCTTCTTGAATGGCAGGTTTAATAATCCGATCGACATACTCATGCCGCAGGTCGCGATAGATGCGCACCACGGCGCTTGGGTCTAATGCGTAGTTCAGGGTCACCTGGGTTTTGACCACCTGTAGGTCTCTTGAGGCCGCTTCGGCAGGGGTCTCATAGGCGTGTACCTGCACGCTCATCAGCTCGACGGTCTTGATGTAGGGAGGAAGCAGGGTGTAGAATCCTTCCCCCAGCACTTGTCCTGTGGGCGCGCCGAACATCAGCACCACCCCACGATGCCCTGCGGGCACTTGTCCGAAACTGGCGGTCAGCAAGGCAGCCGCCAACACCACCAGTCCCGCCACGGTGATCGAAGCAATCATTGAAAGGTTTGTCTCGCCCTCTTTGCGCGCTGCTGCGCTCCGAAACAGTAAACCGAAGGCAATCAGCAAACCGATCGCCCATACGACCAGTTTAAGAAACCCCATATCTCCCCTCCTATCCCAAGTATACCTACGGAAAATGAAGTGAGACTGTTCCTTCGGGCTTCCATGGGGTGCGCGTCTATGAGGTACAATCTTTTCAATGACCCGGGAAGCGTTTCGGGAGCGGGTGGCGCAGGGCGCGCTGGTGGCAGACGGAGCGCTGGGCACGATGCTCGCGCTGCGAGGCGTCCCCCAGCCCTACGAGTTAGCCACCCTGACGCACCATGAAGTGGTGCGGGCTCTGCATCGCGAATATTACGAAGCGGGCGCACGCCTGATTGAGACCAACACCTACTATGCGAACCGCGTGCGACTGCTCAACCTCCCCGAACGCGGCGGCGAATTGACCCCAGCCTACAGCCTGCTGGAGCAGTTCGGTTCGCCAGACGAGCTAGTACGACGCATCAATCAGGAAGCAGTACGCTTAGCACGCGAGTCGGTGGGCGAGGACGCGCTGGTGTTCGGCGCTGTGGGTCCTGTCGGGAAGCCGTTGGAGCCGATGGGCGAGGTGCGCCTCGAAGAGGCGGAACAGGCATTCGAAGAGCAGATACGCGCCCTACTGGAAGGCGGCGTCGACGGGCTGATTCTGGAGACTTTTATCGACCCGCAGGAGCTCGCGCTGGCGATTCGCGTCGCCCGACGCCTCGCGCCCCAAATTCCGGTCATCGCCTCCAAAGGGTTCGTAGAAGACGGCGAGACGCTCATGGAGGGCTTACCAGAGCGCTTCGCAGAGCAGATACAGCAACTCGATGTGGACGCAGTGGGAGGCAACTGTATCGTAGGTCCCCAGCGGATGCTCGATATCGTGCGGATGATGACCAGCGCCACGGAACTGCCCATCAGTGCGATGCCCACGCCGGGCTTGCCGCAGCTGGTACGCGGGCAGGTAATCTACGACATCCACCCGGATTACTTTGGCAAGTATGCCGCGCGACTGGTGGAGGCAGGCGCAACGATAGTAGGCGGCTGCTGTGGTACGACCCCCGAACATACGCGCGCCATTGCGCACGCCGTGAAGGGGCTAAAACCCAAGCGCGCCGCCGCCCCGACCACCATTCGAACGCGTGAGCGTGAACCGAAAGCCGAACTTCCCACCGCCGCGCCGTCGCACCTATCTCAACTGCTGGGCAAACAGCGCGTGATTACCGTCGAGTTGGACTTGCCACGCGGGCTGAAAATCGAGAAGGTCATCGAAGGCGCGCGGATGCTCAAAGAACACGGCGTTCACATGATTGACATCTCCGACGGCGCACGCGCACGATTGCGGATGAATGTGATCGCCACCTCCCATATTGTACAACGGGAGGCGGGCATCGAGGTGATGATGCACTTCGCCTGCCGCGATCGGAACTTGCTCGCGATTCAGTCCGACCTACTGGGGGCGCACGCATTGGGCATCCGAAATGTGCTGGCAATCACAGGCGACCCTGCCCAAATCGGCGACTACCCCACCGCGACCAGCGTGTTCGATGTCGACGCGATTGGGCTGGTGCGCATCCTGCGCCGTTTCAATGAGGGGCGCGACCTCGCTGGCAACAGTATCGGCGTGTACGCGAACTTCACCATCGCTGCCGCGTACAACCCGCTCGCGCCCGATTTGGACGCCGAAAACGACCGTCTGCGCCGCAAAATCGCCGAAGGCGCGCATCTGATCTACACGCAACCACTGTTTGAAATGCCCCTTGTGGAACGCACGGCGGAACTGTTGCAGAAACTAAACACGCCGTGGTTTGTGGGGGTGCTGCCTTTACGCAGCGCACGCCACGCTGAGTTTATGCACAACGAAGTGCCCGGCATCCGCATCCCGGAGCCAATCCTGCGCCAGATGACCGAAGCCCCCGAAGACTCCGCGCTGCAAGTTGGACTGGAGATTGCGCAGACTTTCGTGCGTCAAGCCGCCCCGTACGCGCAGGGAATCTACCTCATGCCCCCAGCAGGCAATGCGCAAATTGCCCTGCGTGTGATCGAAGCGTTGGATTAGCGCAGTTTCGCGAACTTGTGTTTCCCCACGCGCAGTAGCCTACCGCGTAGCGCATCAGCTGGCATGGTAGCATTCGGGTCGCGGATGCGCTCGCCGTCCAGTTCCACGCCGCCGCCCTGAATGAGCCGACGCGCCTCCGAGTTGCTGCTGGCGTAGCCAATCCCAGCAATCAGCGCGGGCAGGAACACGGAGCCGTCGTCCCGAATCAGGTGCGCGGGGATTTCCACTTCGGGGGCTTCGGTGGGGGCTTGACGCTGCGAGAAGATGCGGATGAAGTTTTCGTCGGCGTGTTCGGCGGCTTCACGCGAGTGATAGAGGCTCACAATCTCCCGCGCCAGTCGTCGCTTCACATCGCGCGGGTTGATGCGCCCTGACTGCCAATCGCGCTCCAGCGCCTGCACCTCTTCCAACGGCATATCGGTACACAACACGAAGTAGTGCGTCATCAGTTCATCGGGCAGGCTCATTACCTTACCGAACATCTGGTCGGGGGGCTCGTTGATCCCGATATAGTTGCCTAACGACTGGCTCATCTTCTCCTTGCCGTCCAGCCCAATGAGCAACGGCATCAGGAACACGACCTGGGGCTCTTGCCCAAACTCGCGCTGCAGGTCGCGCCCCACTAAGTTATTGAACCGCTGGTCGCTGCCGCCCAGTTCCACATCCGCTTCAATCGCCACCGAGTCGTAGCCCTGACAGAGGGGGTACAAAATCTCGTGCATGCCCAAGGGCAGGTTGTTCGCAAGGCGGTTGGCAAAGTCCTCGCGCTCTAAAATGCGGGCGACGGTATACTTGCTCGCGAGTTGAATGACCTCGGCGAAACTCATCTTCCCCAGCCAGTCGGCGTTGTAGTAGAGCTGGGTGCGGTCAGGGTCTAAAATGCGGAACAGTTGCGGCTTGAGGCGTTCCACATAGCCCATGACCTCCTCGCGGCGGAGCTGGCGTCGGGTCTTAGACTTGCCCGTCGGGTCGCCAATCATCGCGGTGAAATCGCCCACAATCAAGCAGGCAGTGTGTCCGAAATCCTGAAACTGGCGCAGTTTGCGCAGCACCACCGCCCAGCCCAGATGCACATCGGGAGCGGTGGGGTCGATGCCGAGTTTCACGCGCAAGGGTTTGCCCCGCGCGAGCTTTGCTTCCAGCTCGGCTTCGGTGATGATGTCGTCGGCACCGCGCCGTAGCGCCGCTATCTGCTCCTGCACGCTCAGTGGCATCGGGGGAGTATTGTACCTCGTCCACGCAATCAGAGATTATGAACCCCCATTTCCCTTCTGCGGCGGCTGCCGTTCCGTCGTGGAGAAGTTCTCCGTCTTTTCGCGGATTTTGCCATCTTTTCGAAGCTGATAGGTGATATGCGTCTCGGCGGTCTCCCCTGACACCGAAAACACGAGTTTGACAGGCGGTTTATGCTCCAGAATCACCGTATCGGGTGGGTCGCTGGGCTTTGGCGGGCGGTATACGAACTCGTATTTGGTTCCATCGTTCAGCACAACGGGCGAAATCGCTTCCTCGGTGAGGTATTTCGGAACCAGCGCCTTGAGGTTGGGTGGGTACTTGCCGTTATTGTCCTGTTCGTAGCGACGAATGGCTTCGTAGAGAGCGCGCATCCGTGGTCTGAATTTTTGCTCCGCCTCGCTGGCAGTTTTCATCATCTGTCCGAAACCGCTTCGCTCGATCGCACGACCGAGCATATAGACGCCAACCGCCGCAATAATAATCAGTCCCAAACAGCCCAGACCGCCTAAAACCCAGCACGATGTACGCCCATGTAGACGAGTACTGTTTTTCATCGTGGTTCTCCCCGAATTAGTTATACCTCTATAATTTCTGCGAGGCATCATCCGATGGGTGCGCCGTTAATCATAAGGTGAAATTGACACTCCAGCGCTTCTGCGGCGCGACGGCACATGACCATGCGGTCTAAAAAGATTTCAAAATACTCCATCAGGCTGGCGAC
Source organism: Armatimonadetes bacterium JP3_11 (assembly GCA_002254605.1). Classification (GTDB taxonomy): domain Bacteria; phylum Armatimonadota; class Fimbriimonadia; order Fimbriimonadales; family GBS-DC; genus GBS-DC. The sequence continues at coordinate 2,603 of NKPV01000105.1, read as the reverse complement.
GTTGGTGTCAATCTCCAGATTCAGTTCGATGAGTCGCTCTTTGGGCATCACGCGCAGGCGCGAGCGTTGTGTGGCGAAGTTCACACGGTCGTGAATGTCGAACGCGCCATGATTCGGGTTCTGCACGCGCGAGAAATGCACATCCGACTTATCGGCGAGGATTACTGCGGACGCCGCGTAGTTGACGGGGAACCCCGTCGTCTCTTCGTGGTTGCCGATGGCGCTGATGATAATTCCAATCTCGTCGGGTGGCATGCCCATCTGCGTCAGGATTTGAAACGCAATCAGGGCGCCCGTTTGTGCGTGGTGGTCGCGGTTGATCACATTGCCGATATCGTGCATGAACCCCGCAATCGCTGCAAGTTCCGCTTGACGCTCGCTGTAGCCCAGTTTGATGCAGAGGCGTCGCGCGTTATTCGCTACCAACCCCGCATGGCGCAACCCATGCTCCGTATATCCCATCGCGTACAGCATCTGGTTCGCCATCTGAACATAGGTGCGCACCGTTTCGTTGTTGCGAACATCGTCCAAAGTGATTAAAGCCATACTGTGTATAATTTCGGCATTCACTGCGATTTCCTGTGAACACAGGCGCGGGCTTCAAGCGAAGCGAGGTTCACAATTGCAGCAAACGCTGGGTAATCGCCCCGTCCAAGTGGGCTTCCAACAGGAGAACATAGGCGTCGCAATCCTGAGGTAGCACCGTGCGCAGTTTCACGGCGTCTTTTGCGGTGGTCAGGGCGGTTTTCCCTGAGAGGAAGCGCAGCTCTTGGGGCGTGTAGGCATGGTGGTCGCGGTAGGTGTGGACGCGCTCGATGATATAGCCCAGCGACTGCGCGGTTTGCACAAAGCGTTCGGGGCGGGCAATACCGCAGAGCAACTGGAGTGGTCGGTTTTGCAGCGCATCGAGCGGAAGGCGTGTGCCCGTGCGAAGATCGAGCAAAGCAGTGGGCACGACGGATGCGTAATAGAGTGGCTTCCCCTTGCACCTAAAAGGCACACCGCCACCCCACTCTCCATCGGGCAATCGCTGGGGTTGAGCCTCCATGCCCACCATCACCACACCGCCTGCACGCCTTAACCCCGACGGCGGCTCGCGCAAAGGACCCGCGGGCAAGCAATAGCCATTCCCCAGAGGCGATTCGGCAGGCAGCAGCACCAAGTCCAACGTCCGCGCCAACGGCAGATGTTGAAACCCATCGTCCAGGATGAGCACCTCGGGCGACCAACGCGCAAGGGCAGCCTGGGCGGTGCGCACGCGCCATTTGCCCACCGCAATTGGGATTTCGGGCAATGCCAGATGCAGTTCCGCCGCTTCGTCGCCTACCGCAGCAGGGTCAGGCTCCTCATAGGGTTCAACCAGCGTCGTCTCGCGGTAGCGACTGCCGCCATAGCCGTGGGTTAATACCGCCACCCGTCGCCCCGACTCGTGCAGCAGGCGCGCAATTGCAATTGTGACGGGCGTCTTGCCTACACCGCCTACCCACACCGAGCCGACGCCAACCACAGGCACAGGCGCCCATACACGCTGCTTCAGTCCGACCCGATACGCGCCTTCGTAGACGCGCCAGCCGAGCGCATAGATCCCCGCCAACCCGCGCAACCAAAACGGAGGGCGAGAACGCCAAATTCGTTCCAAACGCACCGAATCGACCTTCACCCAAAAGTGGATTGTACCTCGCGTGCTAACGCTCGGAACGCTGCATACCTTTGCAGGATTCCTAAGACAAACCGAGAAATCAATCAGTATGCGTAAACGCCGTCCGCGTCGGGGCTTTGATGAAGCTTGGAAGTATGCCGTGCGCGTGTTCTTCCCTGAGTGCTTGAAACTCCTGTTTCCAAGCGTACATGCACAGATCGACTGGACGCTCCCCGTGGAGTTTCTAAACGCCGACCTCTATCGCCTTGCGCCGGGGGCACGGAGCAAACGACGCCAAACTGCCGATATAGTGGTCAAGGTCTATTTTTTGGACGGACGGGAGCGAATCGTCCTAATCCATATCGAGATACAGGCGCAGCCTGACCCCAATTTTCCCTTGCGTATGTTTGTCTATTACTACCATATATTTGACGACTATGGCTACCTTGAAGTGGTCAGCCTCGCAATCTTGGCGGACAACGACTCGAACTGGCGTCCTGGCTCGTTCCAGCGCTCTACCGCTGGCTGCCGCGTAGCGTTTGAGTTTCCTACAGTAAAGCTGCTCGATTTCGACGAGGCGGAACTGGAGCATTCCGAAAATCCTTTTGCCCTCGTGGTGTTGGCGCATCTGCGAGCGTTGAAAACGCGAGGCAAGCCCAAGTTAGTGATGCGCGAAAAGATTGCGCTCATACGAGCCTTGTCCGCTCGAGGGTATACTCCGGAACAGGTTATCCATCTATACAAGGTGGTGGATTTTATGATGACGCTAACGCCTGAGCAGGAACAGTTAGTCAAGCAGGTTGTGCGCAAATTTGAGGAGGAGTCTGAGTGGCCCCTGACAAGCTTGGAGGAAATGGCTATCGAGGAAGGAGCGCGTAAGGGTATCCAGCAGGGTATCCAGCAGGGTATCCAGCAGGGTATCCAGCAGGGTATCCAGCAGGGTATCCAGCAGGGTATCCAGCAG
>NKPV01000144.1 GCA_002254605.1 Armatimonadetes bacterium JP3_11 | reverse complement strand
CAACTGTACCGCAACCGCCCCGAACAAATCCAGCAGTTCGCCGAGCCGCTGGAGTGTGCATGGAACGACCGCTGGGCGCGTTCAGCACGCCCCGCCACACTCGATGCCGACGCGATTGCTGCGGAGTTCTTGAAGGCGCTCGCGGCATCCGATTCCGCGCCGCCGCCGAACGCGCCGAGGTTCAATTTAAACCATCTGGAAACTCTGCTCGCACTCGCAGAGGCGGGCAGTGTGTCGGCGCGTGAACGCCTTCTTGCGCAGCTTGCTGCCCTGACCCAAAGCCTTTACTGGGATTCGGCGCAGCAGGGTGTGGGCTCTTTGGTGGATGGGCTTGATGCGGAGGGCAAACCGACGGGGGGCAAACGACTAATCGAGCAGGCGCGTCTGCTGAGCCTTTACAGTCGCGCCAGCCGATGGGAGCCAGAACTTGCGAGTTTCGCTCACGAACTGGCAGAGGGGCTGCGGCGTAATTTCTATCGCGAGCGTCCTGCAGGGTTTATCGGCGCCCTTCCGCCACCCAAGCTGCGCATCGCCATCGCGCAATCGCTCGGAATGCCACGCGCGGATAGCGCCTTCTATGTAGACGGGAATGCGTATGCGATTATTGCCCTCGCGGATTATGTGCAGGCGCTGGGAGCGCAACACCCACGGGGGCAGTGGGCGCTCGAAACCGCCCCGCGCGTGCTGGAGACGCTGCGCGCCCTGCGAACCCCACGCGGCGATTTGTTCCACAGCTCCCTGCGCCAGACCAGCGACTGGATGACCGACCTCGCCCTCGTGGCGCGCGCCGCCGTACGCGTGCATCAGCTCCAGCCGAACCCACGCGCCCTGCAGTTCGCCCGGCAACTGTTGCAGCATATCTGGCGCGAATACGCCGACCCCACAGGCGGATTTTACGACATCGCACGCAGCAAAGCTTGGGACACGCTCAAGGTAGTCCCCGTGCGCATGAGCCAGGATGAGACGCTCCCCGCCGACAACGCACTGTTGGGAATGGCGATGGACGAATATGCACGCGCCTCCGGGGAACGGCTCTGGCGTGCCCGTGCCGAGCAACTGGCGCAAGTCATCGCGGGCGACTATAACCCCACGGAGACGCTCCAATACGGAGGGTGTCTTCAGCTCCTGACGAGACTCGCGGAACGACCATGAATCGGCAAAAGACGCTTTTGGGACGGGCGAATCGCTATGTGTATCCGATATGGGCGCGTGGCGACCTCCGTGGCTCGAGCTCAGCGGAGGAACGCGCGGAACGGCTCTTTCAGATGCTGCTCCCGTCGCCGATTGAGACGCTGGACATCAGCCCTGCGCCCGCGATTTGGGGACGGTTCCTGCGCGAAACGACGAACACACTTCAGGTCGCGGTCGCATCGCCCAGGAATTGGCTGGTACACGCCCCCGATGCGCGAATCGCGGCGCACCTTATCCAGTCGCACATCGTGGAGGTGCTGTGCGCCATCGGACGCCCGCAGATTGAGTACTACTTTCTAAGCATCGGCGAGCCGTTGAGCGAGGCGCAGCTTAGCGGCGCGCTGGAAGCCCTCGAAATCGCCCGCCAGGAGGGGCAAGTGCGGAGCCTTGGGCTGGCGGTAGCAGGCAATCCGCTCTCCGTCCTCGCGTTGTGGCGCACCCATGACGCCTTCGAAGTGGTTCTCCTGCCCGATGCCCCGGAGACGACCGAGACGCTCCTACCCGAAGCGCGCGCACGCCGTGCAGGGGTGATCCTACAGAGCGACTCCACTCCCCCCACCGCGCTCCCGCAAGGCGTCCAAGTCGTCTTGACGCACATTGAGCAAGCCGTCCAGTGGGCAGGCGGTACGGACTAAACGCCTGCTATGGCGCGGGCGCGTCGCACACCACGCGCAGCCCCACAAACGGCGCGTCGGAAAGCCACCAGCGACTCTTGGGGTACTGAGGATCGGTCATATTCCAGTCGGGGGTCTGGCGCGCGCGTGCGCCCGGATGTACCTGTTCGGGCTTATCTATGAAAGAACCGCCACACGCCACCGCCTTGCCGTCCAGACCGAAACACCACTCCATCACATTCCCCAACATATCATACAGCCCCCAGGCGTTCGGCTGTTTCTGCTTCACTTTGTGGGGCTTGAGGTCGGAGTTCTCCAGATGCCATGCCATCTGATCCAGCACTTCGCGGGGCAACGGCTCGCGCTTAAGGACGCCGGCACGCGCAGCGTATTCCCACTCCGCCTCGGTCGGCAGGCGATATTTTTTACCGGTCATCTTGCTGAGCCATTCGCAGTAGCGTTGCGCTGCCATGAAGGTCATGCCGATGGCGGGGTTGCCCTCGTAGCCGAATCCGCGATCGATCGCGCCGTAGGGCTTACTGGGTTTGGCAACCGCGTCCGCCTCGCGCTGCTTCTCCTCCGGGGCGATGTCCTTGTTAAAAGCGTAGGTTCCGTACTCGTCCCAAGTTACTTCCGTTCTGCCCATCCAAAAGCCTTTAATCTCCACGACTTGGGTCTGGTTGGGGTTCTCGGGATCAGGAAGCTCGATGCGTCCTGGGGGAATATAGACCATTTCGAACTCGACGGTCGTGCCGGGCAGTCGCTCCTTGAAGGTTTTCGGTTCCGGCGAGGAGGCGGTTGCCGTCAGCGCGGCGAGAGCGACCCCGAGCAAAAAGAAGCGTTGCATGGCGAAATTGTACCATGTGCGCCGCGAGAGAGTATACTATCGCGTGTTTTGGGATCGTTCGCGCTGGGCGTATTGGGCGGGCGTTTGTGGCGTGTTGCTGCTGGTGGGCGCGCTCTATGCCCAGACGCTGAACTTTAAGTTCGTATGGGACGATGAGCAGGTGATCTACGGGCGTGCGGATTATCAATCGCCGTCGCGCTGGCTGGAAGCGGTGCGCCAACCGCTGGATTTCTCGCCGAACTACTTCCGTCCGCTCGCGCTGAGTACCCTGCTGGTTCAAATCTGGGTCTGGAAAGAGGATCCTGCGCCGTTTCATGCCGCCAATGTGCTGATTCACCTGCTCAACACGGCGTTGGTGATGGCACTGGCGAGTCGCTTGTGGCGTGCTTCGGGCTGGGCGTTGCTTACGGGTGCGCTGTACGGCATCCATCCCGCTCTGATTGAGAGCGTGGCGTTTGTGTCGTCGCGCTACGATTTGACGATGACGCTGTTCCTGCTGCTGGCACTGTGGTTAGAGAGGCGTTTTCAGGGCACGGCGCGCGTGGTCGGGGTGAGCCTTGCGTTTCTGGGTGCGCTGCTCTGTAAGGAGATGGCGTTGATGTTTCCCCTGATGCTGATGGCGTGGCAACTGGCTCAGCGTGCGGAGGGAACTTTGCGGGAACGGCTTGCCACACTCTGGCGTCGTGAACGCTTGCTGTACGCGGCGTTGGGGGCAACGCTGGGAGGCTATTTCGCGATTCGCTACGCGGCACTGGGGTATCTGTTCACCGCACCCCCGGAAGGGCTGCAGATTGACGCAGGAACACCGCTCCAACATGGGCTGCTTCTTGGGCGCACATTGACCACGCTTGCGGCGCTGACCGTGTTCCCGTTTTTCAGCATCACCCCGATCCACCATTCTGAGTTGCCGATCCCGCTCCGGGATGGCTGGGCATGGACGCAGCTGGGGATAGCCGTCTTGATTCTGCTTGGGGTGGCGTATTGGGCATGGCGCCGTCCCAGTGGTGGGTGGCTTCTCGTGGCGGGGCTGGTGAGCCTTATCCCCGTCCTGAACCTTCGCCCGTTGGAGTTTGCGTTCGGAATCTTCACGGCGGAGCGATTCCTGACCTTTCCGCTTGCGCTGTTCTTGCTGGGTGGGGTGCAGCTGCTACGGCTTTTGACGCCTTTCCCGCTGCGTGCAAGCAATTCGCCCCGTCCGCAAGCTCCTGCTGTAGCGATGGCGCTGCCCGTCGCCGTCGTTGCGCTCTGGGGAGTGGGCTTGCTGGGCGCGACGGTGTACAACCTGCCGAACTGGCGCGACGCCGAGCATTTCTGGAGGTGGGTCACAACCGCCTCGCCGCAGTCGCCCATCGGCTTCAGCAACCTTTCCGATCTCTATAACAAGAACGGACAATACACCCAAGCGCTGGAGTACGCCGAGAAAGCCATTCAGGTCGCCCCACGCAGCGGAATGGGCTATGTGAACAAGGGGGTCGCACTCCTACGGTTGGGCAGCCCCAACGAAGCCCTTGCGCTTTTTCGCAAAGCGACCGAGATAGAGCCAACCAATGTGGTCGCATGGAACAACCTGGCGGTGATGCTCTCGGAACAGGGCAACCACGACGAGGCGGAGCGCATCATCACGCAGCATGTGCTGGGCAAGCCACCGCAGCATTTGGGGCATCAAGCACTGGGATTGATTTGCGCACGACGTGCTCGCTTAGACCTTGCCGAGGCGGAGTTTCGGAAAGCCGTCGCACTCATGCCCACCCCCACAGGCTCCGTCGCTCTGGAGGGACTCCAACAACTGCGTCTGGCAAGCAAATGGATTGCCGCCGCACACTATTGGATGAATCGAGGCGAACTCGCGCTCGCGGAGGTTCACCTCCAAGCCGCCGCCCAACGCGACCCCGACAAAATCGCCTACGGAATCGCACTTAGCCGATTGCGGATTCTCCAGAAACGCCCCGCCGAAGCAAAACGGCTCCTGATGGAAATCCAAGCCAACGGCTACAGCGACCCGACCCTCGTCGGATTACTCAACGAGGCGGAACAGATGCTCAGGAAATAACCCTATGTGCCTCCCCTCTTTCACGCTGTGGGAGCGGGGTAGGGTGTGATGGCAAGCAATCACGCAGTGAGCGCGGGTTTGCGGAGGTGTGGGCAGACGCCCCCCTCTCCCACGCTGTGGGAGCGGGGTAGGGGGTGTGATGGCAAGCAATCACGCAGTGAGCGCGGGTTTGCGGAGGTGTGGGCAGACGCCCCCCTCTTTCACGCTGTGGGAGCGGGGTAGGGT
>NKPV01000223.1 GCA_002254605.1 Armatimonadetes bacterium JP3_11 | reverse complement strand
GATTACCTGTGCGCCCGATTTCACGCACCCTGACCCCACCGTGCGCACCGCCGAGTTGGAATCGATGAAACGGCGCGTGGACTGGGCAGCCGAGCTGGGCGCTAACGCCGTGCGCACCACCGCCGGCATGGTACACGACGGGATTGACCCGCGCGACGCCGTGCAGTACGCCGCCGAGTGCATGGTCAAACTTGCCGAGTATGCCGTCCCCTGTGGCGTCTATCCCTGCTATGAAAACCACTACAAAGACCGCCTCTGGACGCGCGAGGACTTTTCGTTTGCGCCGGAACGGTTTTTGCAGATTTTCGAGCAGATTGAGCCGACCCCTGTGCGCGTGAATTTCGATTTTGCGAACCCACTGATGACCGGCGCCGACCCTGTTGCGTTGCTGCAGCGCGTGGCGCATAAGGTGCATCATGTGCATGCGGGCGACCGCCAGCCCGGCGAGTATCAGCACAGTGTGCTGGGCGAGGGTGCAGTCCCTTTCCAGCCCCTGCTGCAAATCTTAAAAACACACGGCTACGCGGGCTATTTGAGCATCGAGGATGGACAATCGCGCGGCGACGACGGCTTCCGCCAATCGCTGGCGTTCCTGAAAGCGCAAGTGGAATCGGTTTGGGGGGATTAGAGCGGTCGGTGTTGGGAAATCGGCGGCGGCGCGTTTAGGGCGCACACCGCCGCGAGACGCTTACTCGTTCTCCTTCTCTTTGCCGCCTTTGCCGCCAACAGGCGCGTATTCGTCACCCTCTTCTGTGGTGTGGTAACCCAGCTCATGCTCGATGGTTTCCGCGATGGAGCCGCGCTTGCTCCAGTAGACCGAGAAGAGCAGCGCGCCCACAGCAACCACCGTCACGCCAATCCGCACCGCGTCGGGCAACGGCTGTATCACGATCGGCGCAATCAGAATGGCGACGAGGTTCATCACTTTAATCAGCGGGTTCAGCGCGGGACCTGCGGTGTCCTTGAACGGGTCGCCGACGGTGTCGCCGATTACGCCCGCCTTGTGCGCATCGGTGCCTTTGCCGCCGAGGAAGCCATCCTCGATGCGTTTCTTGGCGTTGTCCCATGCGCCACCGGAGTTCGCCAGCAGCACCGCCAGCAGCTGCCCCGACAGAATCGCCCCAGCAAGGTAGCCGCCTAACGCCTGCGCCCCCGTGAACACATACTGGTTCTGCCCGATTATCACGGGCGCAGCGCCGATACTCAAGCCGAACCCTACAGCCACCGGCAAGGCGATCGCCAGAATCCCTGGACCCAGCAGCTCTTTTTGCGCTGCCGCGGTGACAATCGCCACGCAGCGCCCGTAGTCGGGCGTCTCCGTGCCCTGCATGATTCCCGGCTTCTCGCGGAACTGGCGACGCACCTCGTGAATCATCTCGAATGCCGAGCGCCCCACCGCCATAATTGAGAACGCGCTGAACAGGAACGGCGCCGCCCCACCAATCAGCAAGCCGATGAACACTACTGGCACATCCACGGGCAAGCCGCCGAAGGCGTCCTTGAGCGCTATGCCGTTCTGTGTGGCGATGTTAATCAACTCCACCAGACGCGAATCTTCCACGAACGAGTGGAACAGCGCGACTGCCGCTACGACCGCCGTCGCAATCGCGAAGCCTTTGGTCAGCGCTTTGGTCGTGTTGCCTACCGAGTCGAGGCGATGCACAATCTTGTCGCCCGTCAAGCCGCCCGCAGCGGGCTTGTTCCCTTGCTCCTTCAACGCGCCCGACATCTCGAAAATGCCGTTCGCATTATCCGAGATGGGTCCGAAAGTGTCCATCGCCAAGATGTAGCCGGTGGTCGCCAGCAGCCCCAACCCTGTTAGGGCAATCCCGTAGAAGGAGAGCATCGGACCATCGTACAAGCCCGGCGGGAAGATGAACAGCGGCGCCAGCAACGCGGAGGCAATGGCGAACACCGCCCACACGCTCGACTCCAGCCCATAGGCGAAGCCCTGAATAATCAGCGTCGCGGGACCAGTGGACGCCGCCGCCGAGATCTCTTTCACGGGCTTCTTCTCGGTGGAGGTGAAGTACTCCGTAATACGCTCGATCATCACGGCGACCACCACGCCGAACGCGGTCGCCAGCCAGAATCGCCACCAATCCACCGTTCCGCCCGACTTGAGTTGGATATCCTGCATAAAGAAGTACGCCACGCCGAGATTGCCCAACGCCGCCAGGATCGCCGAGACCCAGAATCCGCGGTTGATGGGCTGCATTGGGTTCAGG
>NKPV01000347.1 GCA_002254605.1 Armatimonadetes bacterium JP3_11 | reverse complement strand
GGGGCAGTTGGCTGAAGCGGTTGTCCAAATGGAGATGCGCCCGCACTTGTGGGTTCTGCGCTCGCTGGCGATAGCTATATTCCATTTGGGCGATGCCCCGTAGGTAGTAGGCGCGTGCGCCATAAGTGCGGTTCATGATTGTCAGCGCGAACGGATACCCGTCTTTGACCCGTTCCAAAACCACGCCTGCTTGCTCGGTAAGCTTCATCACGGCGCTATCCAGCGCGCGTG
>NKPV01000074.1 GCA_002254605.1 Armatimonadetes bacterium JP3_11 | reverse complement strand
CTGCTGCTTCTTGCGCTGTTTATGGCTCCGATATTGTGGATGCTCTCCACCTCGCTCAAGCCCGACAATGAACTGTTCACGGAAGAGATACGCTGGATACCGCAGCGCATCGCGTGGGAGAACTACCAACAAGCGCTGACCACCTTTCCGTTCTGGCTCTATTTGCGCAATACGCTTATCATCGCTGTACTGACGGCGGTGGGCACGGTGCTGAGTTGTCTGCCGCCTGCCTATGCGTTTGCCCGCATGCGCTGGAGAGGGCGCAACTTCTGGTTCTGGGTGATGCTCAGCACGCTGATGCTGCCGCCGCAGGTGACGCTGTTGCCCGTGTTTTTGCTCTTTCGCTGGCTGGGCTGGGTAGACACATTTCTGCCGCTAATTGTGCCCGCGTTTCTGGGCAACGCTTTTCTAATTTTTATGCTACGGCAATTCTTTATCACGCTGCCGCAGGAACTTATCGACGCGGCGAAGCTGGACGGCTGCAGTGAGTGGACGATACTTTGGCGGCTCGTCGCTCCGATGTCCAAACCGGCGGTGGCGACGATCGCACTGTTCTCTTTCGTGTGGGCGTGGACAGACTTTATGGGACCGCTAATCTACCTCAACGACTCCAGTAAGTTCACGCTGGCGGTGGGATTGCAATACTTTCTGGGTCGGCATGGGGAGCAGTGGAACCTGCTGATGGCGGCGGCGACCGTCGTCACCGCCCCGCTGGTAATGTTGTTTCTGATTACCCAGCGCGCCTACGTGCGGGGCATTACCCTCACTGGGCTGAAAGGGTAGAGCTACTCTGGAAATAATCGCTTGAGCCACATAAGGTCGACGCGCGACATTTGGATAAACCGCACGCCAATGCGCCAATATCCTGCGTCCGTCGAAATGCAGTGGCGTACCTCGAAGGCTGCTCGGATGGGCAGTTGTTGTCCCATCAGCGTGAGGATTAGCGTACCGTGTTGTCCCACCTCCCATGGATGTAGCGACCGAAAACCAGCACCATAAGTACTGATGTCTTGTAAATGCACCTCGACGGGCGCCGTACCATTCTGCTGAACATGAGCAACCATTTTCAGTGGATATCTTCTCGCGCGGCGCCGATCTTGTCCCGCACGCTTCTGCTCGACCTGCAACTGCACCAACAGGTCGCTTTTGGATTTCACTGATGCGTTCAGTCGATGGGCATCGTTCATAAACAGTAAGCTCACATACACAGGCGCCCCCAAGCGTATAAATTCCGCGTCGGCATCCAAATGGACGCTTAGGATATAGCGCTGCTTATCCACAGAGACCAATACCCCACGTACCACATCAAGACCACACGGATGTTCAACCTGAACCGATTGAATATTGCTCATGAGGAACCTACCTCCTCCTTCCATTATCGGCATAAATGTAAGTTTTTGGAATCACCGAGTGGAACACAAGGCGGGTATAATGACTTTGTGATTGCCCCGCGGTGGTGGTTCGATCTCACTCAGTATCGGGAACGCTTACAACAGTATTCAGACGAGGAACTGCTGGATGTCTACTTTCACATTCATCCAGTGCGGTATCAGGCGCACTATTTGTGCGTGTTGCGGGAGTTGCGCCGTCGGGGGATTAAGCCGCAGATTGCGAATCGCCCGTTTGCGGGGGTGCGTTGGGAGTTGCCGCAGTGGGTGAAGGCGCTGGGCTGGTTGGGGCAATCCCCAATCGGCTCGCGCGTGGCGTTCGGGATACTCACGCTGTGGCTCTCGTTTGTTTTAACGGGGGGCGCACTGCTGCCGCTCTGGGGGGTGGTACAGCTTATTCGCTACTTAGACCCGTTTACGGCGTTCGTGCTCCTTATCGGCATGGTGTGGGCGTGGGGGATTGGCGTGGGACTGACTTGGAAAGCGGGGGCGCAAGGCGGATGGCTGCCCCTCGCGCTGATAGGCGGCAGTCTCGCGGTATGGGGGTTCTTCCATACGCACGCCTTCGCGCGAATCATCGAAGCGTTGCAACAGCCTCTGCGTGGCGGCGGAGGCTGGGGGTTTTAGCCGCTCCAATTCACAAGCAGGAACCCGCACCCGCACGCCGTAATTGCACCTTGTATCATCCGGAGGACACGATGAAAGCCGTTGTGATGGCAGGAGGGGAAGGCTCGCGTTTGCGCCCGATTACTGCAAACCGTCCCAAGCCGCTTGCGCCTATCGCCAATCGCCCGATTATGGAACATATCCTGCTACTGCTCAAAGCGCAGGGCATCCACGAGGTGGTGGCCACCGTCTACTACCTTGCCGACCACATTCAAGGCTACTTCGGCGACGGCTCCGACTGGGGGATGGCAATCCACTACTCGCTGGAAGACACCCCGCTGGGCACGGCAGGCAGCGTCAAGCAAGCCGAAGCACACCTACGCGACGACACCTTCCTCATCATTAGCGGCGACGCTCTGACCGACCTCCACCTGCAACCCGCGGTGGAGTTTCACAAACGCAACGGCGCGACAGCGACCCTCGTCCTCGCGCGTGTGCCCAATCCGCTGGAGTTCGGCGTGGTGATTACGCGCGAAGATGGACGCATCACGCGCTTTTTAGAGAAGCCCTCTTGGAGCGAAGTGTTCTCCGACACGGTCAACACGGGCATCTACATCCTGGAGCCTGAAATCTTCGACTACATGGAGCCAGGCAAGCAATATGACTTCAGCCAAGACCTGTTTCCCCTGTTGCTGCGTGAGGGCAAACCTCTGTATGGCTATGTGATGAGTGAGTACTGGAGCGATATCGGCTCGTTGCACCAGTATCGCGAGGCGCATCATGACCTGTTGAACCGCAAAGTGCAGCTCAGTATCCCAGGCGAGGAGAAGATACCGGGCGTGTGGGTGGGGGCAGGCGCGACGATTGACCCCGAAGCGCAGATTACGCCGCCGGTCTGCATCGGGCGCAACTGCCGTATCAAAAAGGGCGCGGTCGTCGGTCCCTACACGACGCTGGGCGATCACTGTATCATTGAGCCGAACGCGATGGTGACGCGCTCCATCCTGTGGGACAGCGTTTACATCGGCTCGGGAAGCCAACTGCAGGGCGCAATTGTGGGCACAGGCGTCACTATCAAAGACAATGTGCATGTTCAGGAAGACGCCGTGATTGCCGACCGTTGCCACATCGAGAGCGATAGTGTTATCCGTACGCATGTCAAGTTGTGGCCCGACAAGTATATCGAGAGCGGCTCCACCGTCACGATGAGCCTGATTTGGGGCGCGAAGTGGCGTGGCTCGCTGTTTCGCGACTTGGGGGTGGCGGGGCTATCGAACATCGAGATGACGCCCGATTTAGCCACGAAACTCGGCGCAGCGTACGCTTCCACCCTGCCGCGCGGGTCAACCATCGTGCTGGCACGCGATACCTTCAAAGCCTCGCGGATGATTAAGCACGCCTTCATGGCGGGGGTGCTTTCGGCGGGCGTGGATGTGGCGGACCTACGCGCGATGCCCATCCCCATCACGCGCCACTACATTCGCGCTTCGGGCGCTGTGGGCGGCGTGAATGTGCGCGTTGCGCCCAGCAATGTGCGGATGACGCTGATTGAGTTTTTCGATCGGCGCGGCGTCTACCTGCCCAAGTCAGGCGAGCGTAAAATCGAGAACCTCTTCTTCCGCGAAGACATCGCCCGTTGTGACGCCGACGAGGTGGGCGAGATTCACTTCGCCTCACGCGCCATCGAACAATATCAGGCAGATTTCCAGCGGCTGACCCAACTCGCCGAGCCAGCGCGCCCGATGCGTCTGGTGGCGGACTTCGCGTTTAGTCGCGTCGCGGCGATTTTCCCCGCGATGCTGGGGCAACTCGGCTACGATGTCGTGTCGCTCAACGCCTATCCCGACCCGCGCCGCTCGCCGCGCACCCCCGCCGAACACGATAACTTCGCAGAGAAACTCAAACAGGTCGTGCAGAGCCTCAATGCCGAATGTGGAGTCATGTTCGAAAACGAAGGCGAGCGGCTTACGGTCGTCGACGAGCGTGGGCGCGTCATCAGCGGCGGTGCCCTACTGACCACCTTCGCACGCCTGATGGCGGAGACCTCTTCGGGCAAGCAGATTGCCGTCCCCGTGAATGCGCCCTCGGTGATTGAAGAGGTCGTAGCACCCTACGGCGTGCAGGTCATTCGTACACGCGCCGATGTCCGCTCCCTGATGAACACCGCCGCCGAACACGCCGACACCCTCTGCTTCGCCGGCGATACGCACGGCGGCTTCATCTTCCCGCAGTTCCACCCCGGCTTCGACGCCATGTTCGCCTCCGTGCGCCTTCTGGAAGCCACCCAGCGGCTCGGCTGCTGCCTGTCCGAAATCTACGACCAGATACCCCCCTTCTACACGCTCTACCAGGCGGTTCCGTGCCCGTGGGAACTTAAGGGGCGCGTGATGCGGCTCTTGGCAGACGAGGTCACAGGGCGCATCGAGACCCTCGACGGACTGAAAGTCTATACCGACCATTCGTGGGCGCTCGTGCTGCCCGATGCGGCGGAGCCCGTCATCCACCTGTTTGTGGAAGCGCGCGCCCCGCAGGACGCCGAACACCTGCTGCGTAATTTCGCACAGCGGATTGAACGGCTCACACAAAAGGAGTAGACGCACTATTTCGGGTAGAATCGACCCATGCCGATACGCGCACGCGCCCATGTGGCTCAAATGCAGCCCTACCGCCCCGGCAAGACACCCGAGCAACTGATGCAGGAGCTGGGGCTAAGCGAACTCATCAAACTCTCCGCGAACGAGAACCCACTGGGTGCGTCGCCCCGCGCGAAAGAGGCAATCCTCCAACACCTCGACACAATTCATCTGTATCCCGACGGCAACTGCACCGTGCTGCGCGATGCCCTGAGCCGATTCTACAACCTGCCGCCCGACCATTTCGCCTTCGGCAACGGCTCAGATGAACTTATTCACCTGTTTGGGGTCGCCTATCTCGAGGCAGGTGACGAACTCATCATGGCGCACCCGTCCTTCGTGCGCTATGAAGCGTCCGCACAACTGAACAACGCTGTCCTGAAGCGTATCCCCCTCACGCAAGACTATCGCCACGACCTGCCCCGCATGGCGCAGGCAATTACCGAGCGCACTAAACTGCTTTACATCGCGAACCCGAATAATCCGACGGGCACGATTGTCTATCGAGACGAGCTGGAACAGTTTCTGGAGCGTGTCCCTGACCATGTGCTGGTGATTCTGGATGAGGCGTACTTTGAGTATGTAGACCATCCGGAGTATCCGAACGGAGTCGATTCGGTGCGCGCAGAGCGCAATGTGGTCGTGTTCCGCACTTTTTCGAAGGCGTACGGGTTGGCGGGGTTGCGTATCGGCTACGCCATCGGACGCCCGGAGCTGTTGGACCCCGTAGAGCGTGTTCGCGAGCCGTTTAATGTGAATACGCTGGCGCAGGTCGCCGCAGCAGCCGCCATTACGGATTTCGAACATCTTGAGCGCACTCGGGCGTTCAATCGCGCAGGGCTAAACTATCTGCAAGCAGCCTGCGAGCGTTTGGGGTTGCGTTTTGTGCCCTCTTATGCGAACTTCCTCCTGATTGAAATTGGCTGCGAGTGCGTGCGTATTCAACAAGAGATTCTGAGGCGCGGTGTGCTGGTACGCACGGGCGAGGCGTTCGGGATGCCCCACTTTTTGCGCGTGAACACCGGCACACCCGAGCAGAACGAGCGATTTATCGAGGCGTTGCATCATGCGCTTGGCAAGTAAATGGGACACAGGCGGCGGCAAGGCTTCGAAGCTGCTGGTCTTGGGGCTCTTTGTCGCGCCAGTGGTCTTGACGATCCTGGTGCTGGCGTCGCCGTGGTTTCGGGAAATTCGCACGGCGCAGCTCGAGCGCAACGAGCGACTCCTGCAAGCGGTGGAGTCGGGCGATTTGGAGCAGGTGAAGCGCGTTTTGACGGCGGGCGCGGTCGTGAACGCTCGCACCAAGTCGGGGCTGACCGCGCTGAGTATCGCGGTCATTCGGGGCTACGACGCGATTGCCCTGCTGCTTATCGAGAAAGGGGCGAGCCTGGATGCCCGCGACCGATCGGGCGACCGTGAGAACCGCATGCCAGGCAACTCACCCGTGCACTACGCCGCGATTTACGGCAGGACGCGCGTGCTGAAAGCGATGCTGGATCGCGGCGTCTCGCCCAACCTGCGCGACCGCAACGGGCGCACGCTGTTGATGCTGGCAGCGGAAAATGGACACCGCGAGACCGTCAAACTGCTTCTGGAACGCGGAGCAGACCCTAAAACGCGCAGCGCGCTGGGCGATACCGCTCTGGACGCCGCCCGACGCAGCGGCGACCCTGAAATCGTGCGCATGATCGAGCAGCGACTATAAACAACCTACAGCAACATAGGCGATTCCGCGCTCATCTGAGAGTTGTGGGACGATTAGCGCGTAATGACCTCGTAGGTACGAAAGTCCGATCGCATGGGCGGTTCCTCGCCGCGCATCTTCGCTTCGCGGATGTCTTCGAACCCGCGCTGATGTCCCTCCAAAAACTCAGGCGACTGCAGCCACGCTTTGAAGTGCGCCTCGCTCTCCCAGTGGCTCACTACCAGGTAGGCGTCGCCCTCGCGCTGAGGACGCAACACATACATTCCACGAAAGCCCGGCAGGCGGTCAATCGCGCGGGCACGCGTCTTGAACAGATACTCGAACCGCTCGCGATACTCAGGCTTGCAAGTGATATAGTTAATCGCCACGAAGCCCTCCGATTCGGGCGATGGCGCCACCGCCTGCAGCGTTTCCCGTTCCGTCTTCATCGTTTCCATTTCTCTATAGAATATACCCTTAGCCACGCTAAGAATTCAAGTCCCTGCCTGCCACACGAATCGAGCAATCTGTTCCAGTCCCTGAACGGAGCGGGGTGTTTCGCGTAGCACGAGGTCGGGATTGAGCTCATATACATGGCGTTTTTGGGCAGCGGGCGTGCGCTGCCAGAGCGGGTTCTTCAGAATTGAATCGGCTTTCGGACCTGCCAGCAAGATAAGTTCGGGCGCGCTTCCCAGGGCGAGTTCCATGCTCACGGCTTTGTAGTTCTGAAACTGCTCAGCAAGAATGTTGCGCCCTCCCGCGAGAGTGATCATCTCGTTGGCGAGCGTGCCACTGCCCGATGCCCAAAGTGGCTCGACACTGATGACAAACAGCGTCTTGGGCGTTTTACGGGGAGTATTTTGACGCACGCGCGCTACTCGTGCTTGCATCGAGCGGATGATTCGTTCCGCAGTGGGTTCTGTGCCCGTTGCGCGTCCGATTGCCCGCATGAACTCGTAGAGTTTACGGAACTGGTTCGGGTTAGCACTTAGCACACGCAGCCCAATACGCTTCAGCACGGGCAGCACACGCGCGTTCAATACTTCGTGCCCGACCACTAAGTCAGGCTTGAGCGCAGCAACTTTTTCGGGGCTAATCTGGTAGTCGCCAACTTTGGGTTTGCGCTTGGCTTCGGGTGGGTAGTCACAGAGTTCCGTCACGCCGACGATTCGGGGTTCCAGCCCCAGCGCGAAGAGAATCTCGGTGATGGAAGGCGCGAGCGAGACGATGCGTTGGGCTTGCATGCTACTTGTTCAACACGGCTTCAATCGCCTGCGCCTGGAGTTGGAAAATCTGTTGCAGTCCGCTTTGCGCCAAATCGATTAGGCGATTCAGACGGTCACGCGAAAACGGCGCGCCCTCGGCAGTGCCCTGCACCTCGACGAAGCGTCCTCGCTCGGTCATAACGATGTTCATATCGACGGAGGCTTGAACATCCTCTTCGTAGCACAGGTCTAAAAGTTCCTCGTTGCGCACCACGCCGACGCTGATGGCTGCCACGCGCTCTTGGAACGGCAGGCGGTTGATGTAGCCTTGATCCATCATCCACTTGCATGCTTGAGCGAACGCTACGAAACCACCCGTAATGCATGCCGTGCGTGTGCCGCCATCGGCTTGGATGACATCGCAGTCGAGGGTGATGGTGCGCTCACCCAGCAGCGAGAGGTCTACAACGGCGCGGACGGCGCGTCCGATAAGCCGTTGAATTTCCATCGTGCGTCCGCTGGCGGTTCCGCGTGCAATTTCGCGTTGGCTCCGCTGCTTGCCAGCGCGGGGAAGCATGCTGTATTCTGCCGTGACCCAGCCGCTGCCCGTACCTTTGAGAAACGGCGGCGTCTTATCTTCCACCGTCGCGGTGATAATGACACGGGTGTTGCCCATGCTAATCAAGCATGAGCCCTCCGCGTAGGGGTGAAACCCAGGCTCAAACACGATTGGGCGCAGCGCGTTCGCTGCTCTGCCATCCACTCGCTGCATAACGGCGTATAGGATACCTGATACGCTTGTTCGCCATCATCCCGCCATTGGACTCCGTGCGCCTTGAGAGCCTCGTCCAGCGTTTTGCCGTCTGCGGTGCGCCCCTCAAACGCCGAATAGCCGTCATCCTCTGCGCCGACGCCTTTAGAAATAATGACGGTTCCCTCGGGCAGCTTCAAGTTGGGATGGAACTCGGCGCCATGGGTGTTCGGCACGCAATGCACGAGCCAATTGCCGCCGAACTCGGCGAAGTGTTTCGTTTCGCGTGGATGCCAGTCACGCGAGGCAAGCACCAGCCCGCCTTGATGAGCTATGGTCTCGGCAGCGCGATTTAGAGGCGGTATCACTTGGTCGCCCTCGTTCACCGCGAGCGCACCGCCCGGGCAAAAATCGTTCTGCACATCGACGATTATCAAAGCCGTGTTGCGCATCTCATCAAAATTATACTTGAATGCGCTACAACCGTAGAGACGATGTCGCCTTTATGTCGAGGAATGAAATGGAGCGCAAGTCCTATAAGTCAACTGGAGGGTTCACTCACACCGTCGGACACATGCGGAGGAGTGAGTGGGTGGCGTAGCGGGACTAAAGATGCGCCGCTACGCCACCCCCGCTATGCCTCAAGGCGCCCAGAACGGACCCTCGTCCACGGCGGGGTGATTGGAAATATTAACCATACCTGTACCTGTGGGCGTCATCACATACACCTCTGCACCGCCGGCTATCCGAATGAAGACAATATAACTGTTGCCTCCATAGTCTTTTGACCAGTGCGGACCGAAACAGTCGCCCGTGGTGGTAATCTGAGTCAAACCGCTGCCGTTGGCGTTCACGGTGTAGATATCGTTATTGCTCTCAAACGCCACTTTTTGACTGTTGGGCGACCAAGTGGGCCAGCGACCGCCTGTGGATAGACCGCTCGTGAGGTTGATGGGGCTACTTCCATTTGCGTTCATCACCCAAACATCGCTTCCTCGCTCGAACGCAATTTGCGCGCCGTTGGGCGACCATACAGGGCGCTGTTCTGGGGCAGGATCGTTCGTCAACTGCGTCACATTGCTACCATTGGCGTCCATAACCCAGATATCCCAAGAACCAGCGCGGTCGCTGGCGAATGCAATCTGCGCTCCCGAAGGCGACCAACTGGGGTGGATGTTGTTGCCGTTGCCTCCGGTCAGGTTCGTGGTCGTGTTCGTGGTCAAGTTATACACATAGATGTCATTCCCACACTCGTATGCAATGAGATTGCCCGCTGGAGACCAAGCGGTGCGTCCTTTGGGTAGAGCGTCGCTGGTGCGTAGAACCAGACCTGTTCCATTCACATTCACGGTGTAAAGTTCCCAATTACCAGTGCGATTGCTGACAAACGCTAACTGATTGCCTGTGGGCGACCAGCTATGTCCATCATCGCCTGCGGAATGATTGGAGATGTTCACGGGACTGCCGCCAGGGAAGTTAACCACATAGATGTCCAGGTCTCCTGTCCGATCGCTTAGGAACGCCACGCGCGCGGGCTGCGGAGGCGACACCGCAGTGCCGCCGCAACCCGTCAATACCGCCAATGCGGCGCAAGCTGCGCCCATCCATCCAAGATTCCAGTTTCGCATAAGTCTTAATTTAGGCATTGACGGTTTCTTTTTGTACTGGTTCTTGAGCGCGTTTTGAGGGCTCTCTATAGACGAGACTCCACACGCGACGAGAACGACGACTAGAGTGTATAATAACCTTGGGTGCGCGATTGCAAATCGGTTAGCCAGCAGGTGAGCGCACTGTTTGAACAGGCGATGTGCGTGGGGTAAACGCTGTGTTGATGCGTCTGACGCCCTTCACCCTTCGCTGGGCGAAGAGCCTTCGGGGCGTCGCCGTGCGTGTGTACTTGCTATGCGGATTGCTCTATTTACGGTAAGCCTTGAGGTTGGCGGCGCGGAGCGCGTCTTGGTGACCTTAGCCAACCGCTTTGCGGAGCGCGGGCACGCGGTGCAGATGGTGTTGATGAAGCCCGAAGGCGCGCTGCGTCAGGAACTCAGCGCCGCCGTGCAGAGGGTGGATTTACGCACTTACCGTATCTGGCGCACGGTGCTACCGCTGGCTCGGTACTTGCGTCGCGAGCGCCCCGATGTGCTGCTGAGTACCCTCAGCCAGCCGAACCTGATTGCGATTCTGGCGCGGCGTTTGGCGCGTGTGCCCACTCGGATTGTCGTGCGTGAGGCGAACACTCCCACTCAAGAGTTTGGCGGCGCCGGGAAGTTGAAAGACCGCATCGTGCCTACCCTCATCGCCCGAATCTATCGTCAGGCGGATGCGATTGTCGCCGTTTCACGGGGAGTTCAAGCCGATTTGCTACACCTGACGCGCCTGCCCGAGACGCGCCTGCCGTGTATCTACAATCCCGTCATCACGCAGCATCTGATGCGCCTGCGTGAGGAGCCTGTGGAGCATGCTTGGTTTCAGCATGGCGCACCGCCAGTAGTGCTGGCAGTCGGGCGGCTGATCCCCCAAAAAGATTTTGCGACGCTGCTTCGCGCATTTGCTCAAGCGTCGGCGCCGTCCAACCTCTTGATT
>NKPV01000123.1 GCA_002254605.1 Armatimonadetes bacterium JP3_11 | reverse complement strand
GCGCCGCGCCTGCTGTCGAACTTAGATACGATGCTCCTATCGGTGAGCAATACCGAAAAAGACGCGAACATCGGTCGGGAACGCGCACTGCCCTCCATTCAGGGCACGATTCAGAGCATCGACCGCCAGAAGCGGGTGCTGAAAGTGCTTACCCGCGCCGGCGACCTGCGCGAAATCCGCTACGATGAGAACACCGAGTTCACTTTCAAAGGGAAGCCGGTGAAGGTAGAGCAGATTAAGCCCCCTGCGCGCGCCACGATCCACCGCACACGCGACGAATCGGGCAGCGACTACGCGCGGAAAGTCACGATTCAGCCGAATCCCTAAGGCGCAGCCGCCTGCTCTTCATGCTACGCGTAGTTGCATTTGCGCCTCTTGTCGCAACAGGCGGAGCTTATTGCTGCCGTTGAGGGCGGCGATTTTGTAGCACTCCGCGAGGGTCGGGTAGTTGAAGATTGCCTTCAGGAAGTAGTCCACGGTCGCGCGAAAAGCAATCGCCAATTGTCCGATATGAATGAGTTCCGTCGCGCCGGTACCGATGGCATGCACGCCTAAGATTTCGCGCGTCTCCTCGTGGATGAGCAGTTTGAGCATGCCGTGCGTGTCGCCGAGCAGTTGTCCGCGTGCGGTTTCGCGATAGTGCGCCACGCCCGCCTCGTAAGGCACGCCCTCAGCGGTCAGTTGCGCTTCCGTCTTGCCGACCAGCGCGATTTCGGGCACTGTGTAGATTCCGTAGGGAAACAGCGGGCAGCTCTGATCGACAGGTTCACCGCAGGCGTAGCACGCTGCCAAACGACCTTGCTCCATCGAGGTGCTTGCTAACGCGGGAAACCCAATCACATCGCCGACGGCGTAGATATGCGGAAGAGCGGTCTGGAATCGTTCGTTGACTTGGAGTCGCCCACGCGAGTCGGGTTCCAGCCCGATTTTCTCGAGTCCCAGCGTGGCGGTGGCGCCCTGCCGCCCAATGCAATAGAGCAACGCCTCCGCACGCAGGTGCTTGCCGCTGGCTAAGGTCGCCTCGACCAGTCCGCAAGGCAAAATCTGCACCTGGCTCACCTGCTCGCCCAAGCGCAGTGTGATGTCAGCAGAGCGCATATGATACTGCAACGCCTCGCTTATTTCGGCGTCGACGAAATCGAGTAGTCGTTGCCGCGCCTCCACCAAAATCACACGCACACCGAGCAGATTCATCATGCAGGCGTACTCGGCGCCGATTACACCACCCCCAACAATCAGAAGGCTCTTGGGCAGGCGCGGAAGGCGTAGAAACGAATCGCTGTCGACCACGCGCTGGTCGTCGAAAGGGATATGAGGCGGGCGTGCCGGAACCGTGCCCACCGCCAAAATAATCGTCTCGGCGCGCACCACCTCGTGCCCCGTTGGCTGGATGACGCGCACCGTGTACTCATCCTCAAAATAGGCGTTGCCCCAGAGCAGTTGCACGCCATTTTTGAGCAGATGCTCGCGGATGACCGCCTGCTCGGTGCGAATAATGTGTTGGCATCGGGCGACCAACTCTTCAATGGTGAGGTCGGTGGGGATATCTGCGTTAGTTTCGTGGTACAATCCGCCGCGTTTGCCCGTGAGTTGTAAAATCGCCTCGCGCAGCGCCTTGCTGGGGATTGTGCCTGTGTTGATACATACCCCGCCCAAATTAGTCTGTCGTTCTACAATCGCCACGCTGCGCCCCAATTTCGCCGCCTGAATCGCCGCGCGCTGACCCGCCGGACCGCTGCCAATCACCAGCACATCCACCTGACGCATACAGGGGAATTGTTCCACAAACAATCTCACGCTCGCACACGCAAAGGAGCGAACGGCTCAATTCGCCGGCTCGCTCCCACAAAAATATAGATAGGTAATGCAAACGGCGATGCGCCCTACCTACCGGAAACTACGGGCAAGCCCTCCCGCTTCCATGCGAGCATGCCCCCCTGCATGTTGTAGGTGTTCTCATAGCCCGCTTGCTGGGCGATCCGTTGCGCCTGTGCGCTCCGATTGCCGCTTCGACAAACGAAATAGATTTTCTTATCCTTTGGCAGAGTGTTCACCCACTCCTGAATTGTTTGCAGGGGCTTGTTCAGCGCCTCGCGGATGCGTTCCATCTGAAACTCTTCCGGTGTACGCACATCGATAATCACGACATCCTTACGGGTGCGCTGTTCATAGACTTCCCGCGGCGTAACGGTCTTCTGTTGCGCAGTTGCATCTTGCAGTTCGCATGCACTCAAACCGAAAAGAGCCAGTATCCCTATCAGTACCTTACCCATGCGCATCGGTGTTTCACCTCCTCAAATGGATTAGAGACGCTACGGGGCACATAGGATTCAATCGGCGTTTGCTGGGGCATGCAGTTTCGTGCGCGTGAGCCACCTGGCGCCCATCGCCATCAGTGCGAATCCTGCCCCCACCCACACCATCCAGTCGCCCCAGCGCATAAAGAGGGTTTCAGGCGCGGTGAGTTGCAATGCGTGGGACAGCGCTACGGGTTCAAACGGAGGGGCACGCCGCACAATCTCGCCGCTGGGGCTAATGAACGCGCTTATTCCTTCCGGGGCACAGCGGATGACCCAGCGACGGGTTTCTATCGCCCGCAGCACGCTAAACGCCAAATGCTGCTCCAACGCTGCCGTGCGTCCAAACCACGATTCGTTGGAGCCAACCACCAGCAGGTTCGCCCCCGCGTTTGCCATCGCGCGTGCGATCCACGGGTAAGTCGACTCCATGCAGATGACCGCGCCAATCTTCAAATCGCCTGCTGACATCGGCTTGAGGTCGCGTCCCGCGTACATATCCTCCTCCACCACGCCGAAGATGCTCAGCCATGGCAGGTGCTGCCGATAAGGCACATGTTCGCCCAAGGGAACCAGCTGCACCTTGTCGTGGTACTGCCAGCGTCCATCGGGCAGGAACAGGTGCATCGTGTTGGCAATCTGGCGCGGTTCGGCACGCGCTACCCGATAGCCACCCACCAATAACGGCGTCTGCACCTCCAACGCCAGAGACTGCCAAAACAGGAACGCGGGTGCGTTATCGGGCATCGCGAACGGCTCAATCACTTCAGGCAACACGATGAGATTAGGTGACTTTTGGGAACGAGCAATAAAAGAAGCACGAGATTGCTGAGCTGCTTGGCGCACTTGCTCTGCAATCTGCAGGCGATACGCAGCCCATTCGCGGGGCGTATAGGTACGGGCTAAATCCACATTCGGCTGCACCAGCACAATCCAGTGGTTGCGGGTAAAGTCGTCAGAGGACGGTCCTGAGAACCATTGATACCGTGCTGTGGCGAACGCCCCCACGATAAGATAGATTAGTCCGCCCCAGATGGCTGCAGGAAGCGCCCACGCAAACGCACGAAACCGTTGGGCACGATACATCCCCCACAGCATCACCAGGAGCCCGTTCCATGCAGCGATGAGGTACTCCATGCCCCACGCGCCGATTAGTTCAGCAGGTTGCAGCAAGTGGGGCATGGTATACAGCGCAACGCTCCAATGCCCCCACACGAAGGCGTAGGGACCTAAACCCCGTAGATACTGTGTAAACGCCCACGCACCTGCTGCGCCGAGGACGCCCCACCCGTTGCGGGGCATCTGCGACGCCGCCAGCCCAAACAGCCCCCCAAACAGCCCACTCAGTCCTGCGACCAAAATCAACCCCAAAACGCTCAAAAAGAGGCTTCCCGTTTGCAAGCGAATCAGATACAGCAACGGATGTCCCAGCGTGAGATAATAGACGCAGCTCCACAGCCACCCGTAGGCGAAGCCTGTGCGGGCGCGTGTGTGCAGGGTCAGCGCAAACAGCGGCGCTGGGGCAACCAGGATTAGCCAAGACCATCCCAACGGCGGGTGCGCCAACCCGCTCCCCACTGCCGAAAGCAAGAGTAGTCCCAACCGCCCTCTTTGCCCCTTACGCGCCCCCATAGTAGTTGTTCAATCGCTCTTGCATTCGGGAAGCAGAATGTGCAGGAGTCAAGCACAGCCCGTCGTGCCGACCGTTGCTTAAGTTTGCTTGAAAAGTATACTTTGGACGACGAGTAAGCGATTTGCCTGATCGGTTTCCGATTGCCATAGGCTATATACCACCTCTAAAATTCGCTGGCGAATAGCTTCGCGATTACGGTTGCAGAATGCGTTCCAATCATACCCAATCACTTTGTGAAGGTGTATTCGACACACCGCTATTTCCCATCTATCGTCCTAAAACGCGCTGTTGAGCGTTTGTAGGACGCATTCCGCCCGCGACTGCCAAGAGTGAGGCGCAACACTTTGCATGCGGCGCGCGATTTGTGCAGGCGTGTGCGCCTCCGCTAACGCGGCGCGTATAGCAAGGAGCCACTCTGGAAGGGTCTCTGCAGTATACACCAGGTCTGCGAATAGCTCTAAGTCGTGAAAGTACGGTACACTCACCACCGCTTTCCCTGCGGCAAGGTACTCGTAGAGTTTGAGCGGACTGGCGCCTTGTGAGATGGCGTTGCGCCGAAATGGGATAATACACACATCCAGCCCCTTCAAGTAAGCAGGGAGCTGCGTGTAGGGGCGCGCACCCAGAAAATAGAGATTCTTCGGACACTGTGCAGGCGGCGACCAGCGGATTTTGGGACCAATAATCACCCAGCTCCATTCAGGCGTTGCGTGGGCGAGTTCTATGAGGCGTTCGACATCCACCCAGTCGGGATGAACGGCGCCGATATAGCCTATCCGAGGCGCAGGGAGGTCAGCAATATCGCGAGGAGTCTGGGTCTGTTGTGATTGTGCGCGTGCGAACAGCTCGGCGGCGACGCCGTTGGGCAGATAGATCCACGAGTTCGGGCGCATCCACTGCGGATCAATCAGCGAAGGAGCGACGACGAAGTTCAGATCGGACTGCTGCATAAGCTGTTGCTCCAGCGCCGCCTGGTAAGGGTTCATCGCTGTAAAGTCGTCAAGGCGGTGATAACAAAACAGAGCGGGTTGTAAGCTTATCTTAAGTGTCAGAGCCGTCTCACGGAGGAACGCCCAGATGATCACAGGTGGTTGCAACCTGTAGCACAGTCCTCTCAGTATCGTTTGGGTGCTCCAAAACTCAAGGAGAAGCCGTCGCCACCGACGCGGGATGCCGCGCCCGGCTCCTGGGAGGGTAGGAGCGAACACCTGAACAGGTTTCCCCACGGCTGCTTGGAGCGCCTCACGCCTCCGCTTCCACGACAGGACAGGGTTGACATAGAACACTTCGGCGTGCTCACCTAAAGCAACGGTGAGGTGATAAGGCGTGCCTACCTCGGGTAGGAAAGGGACATGACTACATACCACAATCTGCATGGAGCCTCCCAATTACTTGATGGTAAGCTTGGCATGCCTGCTGGGCGACCGCGTTCCAAGTATATCGGCTTAGGAGGAACTGAGATTGCGCTTCGGCATCGTGCGGTGCGTCCCACGCTTCCAAGATTGCTGCGCGGATTGCCTTCACCGAGCGGGGGTTCGGATATCGAGCGAACGCTTGAAAATATTCCGGTGCGCCGCCGTAGGGCGTGACGACAATCCGCGCACCCGCCACACCAGCTTCCAAAGCAGCCAACCCAGGCGTCTCCAGCAACGACGGCAGCGCGAACACACGACACGCGGCGTACGCACTGGCTAACAGGGGGCTATCGTGAGGCAGTGCGGGGAGAAATTGCACCTCCGCTCCCCGAACCTGCTGACAGCGCAACCCATACTTCCGTGAAATGCACTCGCCAATTACCACCAACGGCAGCCCTGTGCCTCGCAACGCTTGAATGAGACGCCACTGGTTCTTACGTCGTTCGATGCGCCCGATATTCAATACAAAATCGCCCTCTATACCAAAAGTCTGTCGGAACAGACGCGGTTCGCCCGCTGCAAAGCGGGGGTCAACTCCATTGGGAACGACAATCATCGGGCAGCGTAAGCGAAAATAGCGCCCCACAAACTGTGCTTCGGCTTGCGTATTCGGCAACAGCGCATCGGCGTTCCGCAGAATCTCCCGCTGGATGCGGTACACACGGCTAAACGAACCCCATCCTGGCGCAGCGGCTGCCAAAACCCGTTTCAGCAGAGTTGAAACATCCTTGAAAAAGATAGGCGAGACCACGACGGAAACGCCCCTCCGACGGTATTGGTGAATGATTGGCAGATACTCTGCATACAAGCCGAACACATGCAACACATCATACGATTCGGCACGACAGTCTGCCCCTACAAACTCCACTGTGACCCCCAAGTTTCGTAGCGCTTCAGCCATCTGCAGCGCTTGAATCTGCGCTCCGCTAAACCATAGGTTGGAGTGAAATTGTCGCAGAAAAGCGATGCGCATGCTAAGGGTGCAT
>NKPV01000245.1 GCA_002254605.1 Armatimonadetes bacterium JP3_11 | reverse complement strand
GAGATCAATCCCGAAGCCATCGCGCAGCATCGGGGGATTATCGCGAACCCGAACTGCTCCACGATTATCATGCTGATGGCGTTGGAGCCGTTGCGTCGTTTGACGCGCATTCGGCGGATTATCGTCTCCACCTACCAAGCCGCCAGCGGCGCTGGCGCCCAGGCGATGCAGGAACTGCTGGACGCGACTCGCGCCTACTTGCAGAGCGAGCCGTTCGAGCCGAAAGTGTTGCCACATCCGTATGCGTTCAATCTCTTTTCGCACAACTCGGCGGTTGGAGAGGACGGCTACAACGAGGAAGAGCGCAAGATGATTCTGGAGACGCGCAAAATCTGGGACGATGCCTCGGTTGCCGTTTCCCCCACTTGCGTGCGTGTGCCTGTCCTTCGAGCGCACAGCGAGAGCATCGTGGTAGAACTGGAAACGCGCCCTCCTTTAGACGCAATTTACGGAAGTTATCGCGCGTTTGAGGGGGTGGCGCTGGTTGATAATCGCGAGCGCAACTACTTCCCGATGCCGATAGAAGCCACGGGGCGCGATGCGGTGCTGGTGGGGCGCATTCGGTACGATGCTGGGATACCGAACGGCGTCGCGCTGTTCGCGTGCGGCGATCAGCTCCGCAAAGGGGCTGCGCTCAATGCGGTACAAATCGCGGAACGGCTCTGAGCGCAGTGGCAATTTGCTCGCCTATTGCGTCGTGAACGCGGTGAAGTAGACCTCCAGCACGCTCTCTTTGTCGTGGGTCTTGTGTTCCAGCACCTCGTTCACGCGCTCGCGGATTTCCTCTTTGACCTTGTGCTTGCCTTCGAGCGAGTTCAGCTCGGAACGCGTTTTGCCCGAGAACGCCATCAGTGCGGCGTCACGCAGCGGTGCGGTCTCCTCTTCCAGTTTCTTGGGATCGATGCCCTCTTTGAGACCGAGCGCCACACCCGCTTTGAGGTAGTTCTCGTCGCCCAAGTTGATGATGAATTCCCCCAGATCGAGCGTTTTGCCGACCGTAGGGGGCTTGGGTGGGGGTGGCGCTTTAGGCGCCATAAAGTTCTTCCCCGCGAACACACCGCCTGCCAGCCCGGCGATCAGCACGACCACCATCATCAGTATCGGGCTTTTGCCCTTGCCGCCACCTTCGCCGCCACCTTCGGATTTCTTCGCTTTGCCTGCCATCGTCGATCCCCAGTGGATTATTCCACATTCCCGCGCCTTTCCATTAGGTAGAATCTCAACGGCTCAACGCCGAGTCTAAAAAATAGGAGGGATTTAGGATGAGACAGGTACAAGCGATGAACCTTATTCGCGGGCGGTGGCAAGAGTCCGCATCGGGCAAGCGATTTGAGAGCCTCAACCCCGCCGACACGCGCGAAGTGATTGGTACAGCCCCGTGTTCCAACGCGAGCGATGTGGACGCCGCCGTGCGCGCGGCACGCGAAGCGTTCGACTCGTGGCGCAAGATGTCCCGTGTGAAGCGCGGTGAACTGATTGACAACCTCGCACAACTGATTAAGCGCGACCTGAACGCCCTCTCGGAACTGGTGACGCGCGAGTGCGGCAAACCCATCAACGAAGGGCGCGCCGATGTGGTGGAAGCGCTCCATATGACCCAATATGTCGCCGGTATGGCGCG
>NKPV01000230.1 GCA_002254605.1 Armatimonadetes bacterium JP3_11 | reverse complement strand
GGATAATCACATGCGCGCCGGCGCCCGTGCGCACATGGAGCCACCAGTCGTTGGGCTTTGCGAGACGGGTTAGCAGAAAGTCGTTCGCCTGTGCGTTCTCGCCCACCAGCACTGGATAGCCGTCGGGGCTGAGGTGCTGGCAGATTTTGCGCCCTTCGAAGGGGTCTTTCTCGGCGCGTTGGGCAGGGGTAAGCGGCGACGCCTCGCGGAGCCATCCATGCGCCTGGGCTTGTTCCAGCAAGCGTCGGAGCGTCGCCTCGTCGGGCTGTGCCTGCGCGGTGGCAAGGGCGTATTGAATCTGCTCGATCTCCGTCTGCAGGCGTTCGAGGCGAGCTTGGAGTTCGGCGCGGCTCTCGCGGGCGCGGCGCGCCTTCTGGAAATAGCGTTCGGCGTTCTCGGCGAGCGTTTTGTCGGGGTCTATCGGGATGTCGATCATCGGGGCTTCAGGCTGGGTGTAGTCGGGTGCTTGCAGGGTCTTCGCTCCCGGCGAGAGCGTATGCCCAAACGCCAAGATAAGTTCCCCATAGAGTCGCCATCGATCGGCTTGCTGACTGTCTTGGAGCGCGTGTTGGAGGTCGTGGAGGGCGCGTTCGCGTGCCGTCAAGGCGCGGCGCAGGTTCGGTAGCAGGCGTTGGGTGAGGCTCTCGATCCGGGTGTGCTGGAGACGCTCGGCGAACACCTGTTCCCAGGCTATGTTGAGGCGGGTGCGGGCGTGCTGCCATTCGGCGGGGAACTGCATACTCTCGAACGGGTAGGCTCCGAGGGCGCGGTGGGTATGGGGGTCGCGTATGACCGTGGGGTTCCAAGCGCCCTCGCGCAGTCGGTGCGCCCACGCCAGGATGCCCTCCAGCCCGTGCGCTTGTGCCGTTGCCTCCAGCTCGCCCGCTGTGAAACGGCTTAGCCCCTCAAGGTGTGCCTGCCAATCGCGCTCCGCGCCCATCCGTTCCCACAGGGCGCGCCAGTCGTCGTCGGACATCGTGAGCGGATTGAGTAAGCCTTCCACGCGGGTCGGCGGCAACCGATACGGCTCGCCTGCGCGAATCGGACGCGCCTCGCTCTGGCGCGGCGAGACCCACTTCAGCGCGCTCCGAATCGTCCCTACTGGCTCCACCAGAATCACATTCGAATGCTTGCCCATCAATTCGACCATCAAGCGGTAAACGCCTTCGCGCGTCTGAATCTCAATTTGCACGATACGGTCGAAGCCGACCATCTGCGTCTGCCGGATAATCCCGCCGTCGATATGTTTGCGCAGGCTCTGGAGAAAAGGGGGCGGCGTAGGGGCGTTGGGCATTTTGGTACTGATACAGTGCATCCGCGCGTGCTGCGCATCCGCAGAGATGAGCAAGCGATGCTCCGTGCGGTGCATATAGAGGTGCACCACAATGGTGAGCGGGTCGGGCTGGCGTATTTCCTGGATGCGTCCGCCTGCGAAAAAGCCGTGCTCGTGCAACACGGCGTATAGGTTCAGACTATCGAACGGGATCGGTCTCAATTCGCGCATGTGCGTCTCCTTCTGTTAATTACCGCAAAGGTCACCGAGTCCCTGTTGTGTTGCGGATTGGGCAGGGAAGCGTGCTTGCGGGGCGAACAGAATCGCGTATGCAGCTAGCATGGACGACTTTTACAGTCAACAAGCGTTTTCCCCTCACGATTAGTCGGGGTACCACGGCGCAGACGGTGAATGTATGGGTGCGTGTGGAAGCCGACGGTGTTGAGGGGTGGGGCGAGGCATCGCCGTTTGGCATCGGCGGCTATCGCCAAAGCACCGAAGCGATTCTGGAGGACCTCGCTCAAGCCAAAGCCCTGTTGGAGCCGTTTCACCCGCTGGAGCGCGAGCGGATTGAACAGGCGCTGATGGCTACAGGAGTGCGTTCGGCGGCGCGCGCTGCGCTTGACAGCGCACTTTGGGACTGGCTGGGCAAACGCACGGGGCTGCCTGTGTGGCGCGTTCTGGGC
>NKPV01000054.1 GCA_002254605.1 Armatimonadetes bacterium JP3_11 | reverse complement strand
CCCATCGCCTGCTTCATCGCCTCCAGCGTCTCGTCGGCGATGTGGCGCACCTTCTGTGTGCCCGTGTAGATAATCTCTTCCACTAAGCCGCGCTCTTTAGCGAACTGCGCTCGCCGCTCGCGGATGGGGTCCAGAAAGTGATTCAGCGCGCGCGCCAGTTTCTCTTTCACTTCCACATCGCCCACGCGCCCCTGCCGATAGCGTGTCTTCAGGTCTTCCACTTCCTCGCGATTGGGATTGAAGATGTCGTGATAGATAAATACGGGGTTGCCCTCCACCGTGCCAGGGATGTCGGCGCGGATGCGCTTGGGGTCGGTGTACATGCTGCGCACTTTCTTCTCGACGGTTTTGGGGTCGTCTGAGAGGAAGATGGCGTTGCCGAGGCTCTTGCTCATCTTCGCCTGTCCGTCCGTGCCCACCAGCGTCGGCACCTCGCTGAGCATCACCTCGGGGATGGGAAACACTTCGCCATAAAGATGGTTAAACCTGCGTGCGATTTCGCGCGTGATTTCCACATGCGCCTCGTTGTCCTTGCCGACGGGCACCAGATGCGCGCGGGGCATCAAAATATCCGCCGCTTGCAGCACAGGGTAGCCAATCAAGCCGAAGGGGATCGATTCGTCGTCGATGTTCGCCGCCCGCGCCATATCCTTAAGGCTCGGCAAACGGGTGAGACGCGGCAACGAGACCAGCATCTCGAAGATGAGATTCATCTCATACACCGCATGCACCGCCGACTGGAGATAAATCGTGGATTTACTGGGATCCACTCCCACGGCGAGGTAGTCCAGCACCATCTCGCAGATGTTCGTGCGCATCTCTTCGATGTCTTGGCGTGTCGGGCGTGTGGTGAGCATATGGAGGTCTGCTATCAAAAAGTAGCACTCGTACTCGTCTTGGAGTTTAACGCGATTCTGCAATGAACCGACATAGTGTCCCAAGTGAAGTTTGCCTGTCGGTCGGTCGCCTGTCAGCACCCGTTTCCGCTCGCTCATCGGTGCAAGATTATACCAGATGAGCAGGGAGGTTGGAAGCGTGGGACTGAGCGTGCCCTTAGGGTGTTTCCAGTAGCCAACGGCACGCGGAGACCACCTGATGAGAGGTAGCGGCGCGAGCAGGAGGGTTCAAGGTCAGGACAATCGTTGATGCGTTCGTGTAGACTGCTTGAGCTGCATCCAGCGCACGGAGTTCGCGTTCGCGGGTGGGTGCGTCGCTCCAGTCGGCGCACACCTGTATAAGGGTTGCTTCGCCCGACGGGTAGCGTGCGTAAAAGTCCACCTCGTAACCAGCTTCAAGGCGCACATAGCCCACCTCAGCACCGCGACGCTCCAACTCCAAGTATACTACCGTCTCGAGCGCATGTCCCCAGTTACGTTGAGTCGTGGGGGCGTACAAGGCGATAAGTGCAGGGTCGATGGGATATGCCTTTCGCGGGTTCGTCATCCGCTTGCGTTCGGAATGGGTCGCCAGTGCGACGGTGCGCACCAAAAACGCATCTTCCACATAACTGAGATACTCATAGAGGCGGTCTTTACTGATGGCGAACCCTTGCGCTTTCAGGTCGTTATGGAATTTGTGGATGCTGAAGGGGCTGCCTGCGTTGCCCAGCAGTTGGCGCGTGAGCCAGCGCAGCGCGACAGGATGGCTCACTTGATAGCGCTCCACGACATCGCGCAACAACGCCACATCCACATAACTGCGCAAGAGCTCCACGCGAGAGCGTGGGTCGGCACCAACAGCCTCAGGGAACCCACCCTCCACTAAATACTGTTCCAGCGCGTGATCCAGTGTACTGCGTTCGATGCGCGTCAGGTAGTCCCAAGGTTTCTGTGGCTCGAATCCACGATGGCGTAGATATTCACGAAAACTGAACGGATAGATTCGTATCTCCATCGCGCGACCGCGCATCTCGGTGGCAATTTCACGCGAGAGCAAACGCGCCGATGACCCCGACAGGTAGACCTCTGCCTGTTCCGTGTCTAACAGACGACGAATGAATCGTTCCCAACCGGCGACGACTTGAATCTCGTCCCAGCACAACAGCGTTGTCTGCGCACGGGCAGAGGGATAGAGTCGGTAGTACTCTTCCAGCACAGCGTCCAAATCGGCTACGGACATTGGGGCTAAACGGTCATCCTCGCAGTTGAAGTAGAGCATCGCCTCACGCGGGATGCCTGCTTGGTGTGCCTCACTCATCACCTGCCATAAATAGGTGGTTTTCCCCGCGCGCCGCATGCCAATCACAGCATACGCTTTTCTCCCGTGCACCCGAGGGCGAAATACATCGCGCCGCGTCAATTGCGGCAAGGGCGCTTCAATCGCCTCAACAATCTTCTGAACCAGCACCTCGCGCATCTTTCCTTCTCACAAGGAAAGTTTACCCCAAATCTTTCCTTGTGAGAAGGAAAGGTATCCCCAGACTGGTCTTGCCGTCTCCTTGTAGGATTCTGCTCCGAGAGAGCGTATTGATGCCCTGTGCAGAGTTGGCGGGTTCATTCGGCGAAGCGTGTGCAGGGCGTGTGGCGTCCACCAGGCGATAAGTCTATTACGCATCGCGCGGTGATTTTGGGCTTGCTGGCGCGTGGGACGACCGACATCGAGAACTTTCTGGAAGCGGACGACTGCATGCGCACGCTAAGGATAGCCCAGCAGCTGGGCGCGACCGCCGAACGGCTGGGCGGAGCGCACTGGCGCATCACGGGGCGCGGCGGCGAGGCGCTGCAAGAACCCCCCGAGGTGCTGGATGCAGGCAACTCGGGCACCACCACGCGCCTGATGGCAGGGGTGCTGGCGTCGCATCCGATATTCAGCGTGCTTACCGGAGATGATTCGCTCCGCCGACGCCCCATGCGCCGTATTGTGGAACCGTTGCAGCGTATGGGCGCCCACATCGACGGCAGAGAAGACGCCAGCCGATTGCCCCTCGCCATCCGCGGCGGGCAACTGCGTGGCATCAAGTATCTCAGCCCCGTCGCCAGCGCGCAGGTGAAATCATGCGTACTGCTGGCGGGGCTAAACGCTGCGGGCGTCACGGAAGTCACTGAACCGACCCTCTCGCGCGACCACACCGAACGGATGCTCCGCGCGTTCGGCGCCGAGTTGGAAACCCAAATCTGCACGGCGGGCGCCCATCGCGTGCGACTGCGCGGCGGACAGCGATTGGAAGGGCAGACCCTGAGCGTGCCTGGCGATTTTTCATCAGCGGCGTTCTGGCTCGCCGCGGCGCTGCTTTTGCCAGGCTCCGATTTGATTATCGAGCAGGTGGGCGTCAATCCCACCCGTACGGGGCTGCTGCAAGCGTTAGCACAGGCTGGAGTGCATTTGGAATGGAGCGCTATCGACGAACAAGCGGGTGAACCCACCGCCACCCTGCGCGTGCGCGCCCAACCGATTGGCGCTATGCATGTTGAAGGGGCGCTCGTGCCCAGCCTTATCGACGAAGTACCCATCCTTGCCCTGCTGGCAACCCAAGCCTGCGGCGAAACCCAAATCCGCGACGCCGCCGAACTGCGCGTCAAAGAGTCCGATCGCATCGAAACCATCGCCACCGAACTGCGCAAAATGGGCGCTCAGATCGAACCCTTGCCCGACGGCTTGCGCATCTACGGACCCACACCCCTACACGGCGCAGAAGTCCACAG
The DNA here is from genome assembly GCA_002254605.1 of Armatimonadetes bacterium JP3_11. Lineage (GTDB taxonomy): Bacteria > Armatimonadota > Fimbriimonadia > Fimbriimonadales > GBS-DC > GBS-DC. Next base: position 11,928 of record NKPV01000054.1, on the reverse strand, counting down.
CCACGGCGACCACCGCATCGCGATGACGCTCGCCATCGCAGGACTCATCGCGCACGGCGAGACGATCGTTCATGATGTGGCGTGCGTGCAGACCAGTTTCCCCGAATTTGAAGCACTGCTGTACCGACTCGTGCAGTAGACTTGAGCCAAATTGTGGAAAATGCCCCTCCCGCCGCAGGAAACCACTCAAAATTGCGGTTTTTGGCACAAAAGTTGCTGTGCTATCAATAGGCTCTTTTTCTCACACAGAGCCACACCCTGAAAAGGAGGATGAATGTATGCGACGCATACTCTATTCACTGATTGTAAGCGCAACGCTGATTGCAGCTGCGCACGCATGGACGGTCACCATTATCAACAGTCAGGGGTTGTTAAATCCTGGCGCCGTAGTCACCAATGTACCCGCGATTGTAGTGAACAACCCTCTGCCGCAGGTGTCGTTCTTGACAGCTGTAGGCAGCCCGAACCCGATTTTAGTGGGCAACGGAACCGTGTTCAATAACGGCACCTACAATGCGGCTTACTCCATTGCGCCCAATCCGGGCGGTCTAGGACCGCTTACGGGCTTCAACTTCATCGTTTCAGGGTTTGTGCAGGGCAACGCTGTCATCACCTGGCAGAAAGTTGTTACGGATACGGACACCGGCGCTGTGTTGTACAGCGGTAGCGGTTCCATCGCGGGCGCAGGACAAGGTGGCAGTGACGGCGCTTTCGTTCTCAACATCCCCGTAGTCATCGCTCCCTCGACTAAAGTGACCGTCACGGAGACCTTCACCCTCTCCGTCGGAGGCAGTCAACCCGGCGTTGACACTGCATCCCTGTTGTTGGTGGAGCAGGACTGGGTTCCAGAACCTGCAAGCCTGCTGGCGCTGGGCGCTGGGCTGGCGGGACTGGCTGGGTTGCGCCGCCGCGCACGCTGATTACCTCCGACATCCAAAGAGGTCAATGCAAAGGGCTGGCAACTGCACCAGCCCTTTTTGCGTATTATGGAACAGTGGATACTTCCATTCAGCAGCATTGGGTGCTGTGGGACGGCGCGTGTGATTTCTGCGCATGGTCGATGGCGCAACTGCGTCGCCGCGATACGCAGGGGCGCTTCCGAATCGCGCCATTTCAAAGTGCGCCGCCTGAACTGTTGGCGCGCACGACCGTGCGTGCGCTCCAGCGCAGCGTGCATGTGTTCACCGCCGATGGGCGCGTGCTGCGTGGTGGGCGTGCCGTGCTGTTTATCGGCGAGCAATTAGGCTATGGCTGGCTCACGCGCCCCCTAAGCCTGCCCCCCTTGCTCTGGGGGGTGGAAGGAGTCTACTGGCTGATCGCACGGCTGCGCGGGAAACTCAGCCGATGGCTCCGTATCAGCGACAAGGAGTGCCCCCGATGAGCGAGCAAGCGTGGAAGCCTGTACTGAGTATGCGCTGGAAGCATCTGCTATTTGCCCACTGGCGCGTGCCCCCAAAAATCTTACGCCCACTTATCCCAGAACCGTTGCAAATCGACACCTACGAGGGCACAGCGTGGGTTGGATTGGTGCCGTTCGTGATGGAATCGGTGCGCCCCGTATGGATGCCGCCCATTCCCAAACTGTTCGACTTCCCTGAAACGAATCTGCGCACCTATGTGCGCTACGGCGAGCAGCGCGGCGTATGGTTTTTCAGTTTAGACGCGGCGCATCGACTAGCGGTCTGGACTGCACGGCGGTTTTGGAAACTACCCTACCACCATGCCCGCATGCGCTGTCAATTCGTGGCTCCAAACGAAATCACCTACGAGACCCTACGCACTGACCACAGCCGCGCCTACGCGTATGTGCGCTATCGGTTCGAGGACGCCCCGCGCGAAACCGAACCGGGAACTTTGGAACACTTTCTGGTGGAACGCTATACGCTGTTCACGGCGCATAGGGGCGTCGTTTATCGTGGCGAGGTAGCACACCTGCCCTACACAGTCCAGCCCGCGACGCTGTTTGAACTCAAGCAGACACTGACCGACGCGGTGGGGGTTTCGCTGCCCAACGAGCCGCCAGTTGTGTTCTATGCGCCCGGCTTCGGCGTGCTGGCGTCTGCGATACGCCCAGTGCTAATCGCCAATGCCACAGGACTGAAGGGCGATAGCACTGCCCACTGAGGGGGTTCGAAAAATCAGTGGCACGAATCCTGCATCACACACCAGAACATGACGGCACAAGCTACCCACAACCACTCGCAGGGACACCACCACCCGGCTACCTAACGCTTGGACAAGACTGCCCAAGCCACGGGGTTCCGTTGACCTGGGGTAGGCGTCCTTATAGGCTCATCCCGATTTTTTTCGAACACCCCCGCTTGACATCGCCTATCTTTATCAGGTAAATTGCTTGCCCGAACAGGGATACCGCTATGGCAAAGAGTACAACCCGCTCCGCTAAGACCACTGCGCGTAAATCGGGCGCGTCCACGCGGGCGAAGACGCAATCCAAAGCCGCGCCAAGCCCGTCAGCCAAGCCCGTTATCATTGTCGAATCACCTGCCAAGACGCGCACGCTCGCCAAGATTCTTGGCAACGCCTACACGATTGAGGCGTCGATGGGGCATGTGCGCGATCTGCCCAAGTCGAAGCTCGGCGTGGATATCCAAAACAACTTCGAACCGACCTACACGCCTCTGCCAGAGCGTAAGGAGACCCTCAAACGCCTGCAAACCGTCACGCAGGGCGCGCCGATGGTCTACCTCGCGACCGACCCCGACCGCGAGGGTGAGGCAATCGCGTGGCACATCCAGCAAGCTTTGAACCTGCAGAACGCCCAGCGCATCGAGTTCAACGAAATCACTGCAACCGCTGTGCAGCGCGCCCTGCAGAACCCACGCACCATCGACATGCATCGCGTGAACGCGCAGCAGGCACGGCGCGTGCTGGATAGGCTGGTCGGCTACGAGGTCAGCCCGCTTTTGTGGCGCAAGACGCGCGGCGGACGCAAACCCCTCAGCGCAGGACGCGTGCAAACCGTCGCCGTACGCCTAATTGTGGAACGCGAGCGCGAAATCCGTGCCTTTGTGCCCGAAGAGTACTGGAAAATCACCGCCACGCTCACTCCCAAAAAAGAGTATTTCCCGTTCGATGCCGAACTGCGTGCCAAAGGCGACGCAAAAATCGAACTCAAAACCGAAGCGGACGCCCAAGCGGTACTGAACGACTTGCAAGGCGCAACCTACATCGTGGAATCGGTAGAGAAACGCCAACGCAAACGCACCCCGCCACCGCCCTTCATCACCAGCACCCTGCAGCAGGAAGCCGCGCGCAAACTCGGCTACTCCGCTAAGCGCACGATGCAAATCGCGCAACAACTCTACGAAGGCGTCGAACTCGGCGACGAAGGCTCCGTCGGACTGATTACCTATATGCGTACCGACTCGGTGCGCCTCTCCGACGAAGCCGTGCAGATGGCGCGCGCGTTTATTCAGGCGAACTTCGCGCCCAACTACCTGCCCGACAAGCCCCGCCAGTACAAAACGCGCGGCGGCGCCCAAGACGCCCACGAAGCCATCCGCCCCACCGATGTAAACCGCACCCCCGAAGCGGTGCGACCCCACCTCACCCCCGAACAGTACCGACTGTACGAACTCATCTGGAAACGCTTCGTGGCAAGCCAGATGGCAGACGCGCAACTGGAAATCACCAGCGTCAACATCCGCGCCAAAGAGTACCTGTTCCGCGCGTCGGGCACGGTGGTGCTGTTCGACGGGTTCCTGAGCCTCTACAAAGAGGGCAAGGACACCCAAGAGCGCGACGAGGAAGAACTGCCCCCCCTGCCCACGCTGCAACAGGGCGAGCTGCTTGACCTACTCAAACTCATTCCGTCGCAGCACTTCACACAGCCACCCCCGCGCTACACCGAAGCCACGCTGGTTAAGGCATTGGAACAAAACGGCATCGGGCGCCCCAGTACCTACGCCACTATCCTTTCCACAATCCAAGAGCGCGGCTATGTCGTGCTGGAGAACCGCGCGTTCAAGCCGACGCCGCTGGGGGAAGTGGTGAACGATTACCTCGTGAAGTATTTCCCCGACCTGTTCGATGTGCCCTTCACCGCGCGCATGGAAGCGGAGCTGGACGAGGTGGAAGAGGGCAAAGCCGACTGGGTGCAGGTAGTACGCGATTTCTATCAGCCGTTCCAGCAAAAGATGAGCGTCGCGATGCAAAGCGACGACCGCGTGCAGATTCCGGTAGTGGAGACCGAGCGCGCTTGCCCCACCTGCGGCGCGCCTATGGTACTGCGCAGCGGACGCTACGGGGAGTTCTTAGCCTGTTCACGCTACCCCGACTGCAAAACCACTCTGCCTGCAGGCGCCACGGGTATCGTCTGCCCGCTATGTCGAACAGGCGAGGTCATCCAGCGCAAATCTAAAAAGGGGCGCGTGTTCTACACCTGCTCCAACCGAGAGTGCCAACTGCTCACTTGGGATAAGCCGACGGGGGAACTGTGCCCCGAATGCAACGCACCCCTGGTGGAAAAAATCAACAAACGCCAAAACTTACGCCTGATTGTCTGTAGCAACGCCGAATGCGCCTATCGGCAGGAAGAGCCGCTCGAGGCTCCCGAAGAGGAGTTGGCGCCTCTTGAATAGCCTGCTATGAGCGAATTGGTTCTGGATGCCCACTGGGTTGAGCAGCTGCGCCGCGCCCTGCTGCGCTGGTTCGATGCCCATAAACGCCCCACCCCGTGGCGCGATAACCCCGACCCCTATCGGGTGTGGGTCTCGGAGGTGATGCTTCAACAGACCCAGACGGCGACCGTCATCCCCTACTTCGAACGGTTCCTTGCGCGTTTCCCAACAGTTCAAGCGTTGGCGGCGGCGCCGCTGGAGGAGGTGCTGCGCTACTGGGAGGGGCTGGGCTACTACGCGCGGGCGCGAAACCTGCACAAGGCAGCGCAGCAGATTGCCCAAAATGGCGGACAACTGCCTACCACCGCTGAACAGTTGCGCAAACTCCCCGGAATCGGCGCGTACACCGCGAGCGCGATTGCCAGCATCGCCTACGGGCAGCCAACGCCCGTCGTGGACGGCAATGTCACGCGGGTGCTGGCACGACTGCTATGGCTCAAAGGCGACTTGAAAACGACCGCCGCGCAAAAGCAACTCTGGCAACTCAGCGCACAGACGATTGACCCGCAACGTCCCGGCGATTTCAATCAAGCGATGATGGAACTCGGCTCCACGATATGCACGCCCACACAGCCGCGTTGCAGCGAGTGCCCCGTGAGTCATCTTTGCGCTGCCTATCAACGCAATCAACCGACCGCTGTACCCGAGCCGAGCCGCCGCCCCCCCACACGCCAACGGGTGGATGTGTCCGCCATGATTATGCGCGAAGGGCGGTTTCTCTTGGCGCAGCGCGCTCCCGAAGGGCTATGGGGCGGACTGTGGGAGTTTCCCCGCGCCACCCGACAGGGACGCGAGAGCCTCGAAACGGTCGCCGCGCGCGCCGCCGCCCAAGTAGGACTGCACGCGGAGCCAGTACGGATACTGACCCAAGTGAAACATGCGGTGACCTCTTCGCGCATCCAACTCTACGGCTACCTATGCACTTGGCAGTCTGGTGAGGCGCAGAGCGGGGAATATGTCAACCTTGTCTGGGTCGCCCCGGCAGAGCTGGCGCACTACGCCCTCTCGGCGCCACAACGCCGACTCGCACACGCACTGACACAACACGCCCAGCAGCAGGTATAATCCCTGCAATGCGAAGCCGCGAATCGACCAAAATGTGGGGCGGACGCTTCGAAGGCAAGCTCTCACCGGAAGCGGAAGCCTTTTCCCACTCGCTCCAGCACGATATTCGGCTCTGGAAACACGAGCTGCAGGCAAGTATCGCCCACACCCGCATGATGGGAATCACGGGCATGCTCAGCACGCACGAAGCGAACCGAATTATCGACGCCCTGCTCGAAATCCATGCCGAAATCGAGGAGGGCGCGTGGCGCCCTCGGGAAGACTATGAGGACATCCACACCGCCATTGAAGCCCGCCTGTACGAGAAACTCGGCGCACTGGCAGGCAAACTCCACACAGGACGCAGCCGCAACGACCTCGTGGCGACCGAAGTGCGCATGTGGCTGCGCGAGCGCACCACCGACCTCGCCCGTGCCATGCTCGGACTCTGCGCCCAACTGATGCACCTCGCCGAACGACACAAAGAGACCCTGATGCCCGGACTGACGCACCAGCAGCATGCGCAGCCCGTGACCCTGGGGCATCACCTGATGGCGCACTGCTGGGCATTCATTCGCGACCTCTCCCGACTGGCGCACGCAGGCGACCGCATGAACCTCTGTCCTCTGGGCGCAGGTGCGCTGTCGGGCACAACTTTCCCCATAGACCGCGAACTGCTCGCTGCGGAACTGGGCTTCGCAATGCCCGTGCCCAACAGCATGGACGCCGTGTCCGACCGCGACTTCATCGCGGAGTACCTGTTCGTCGGCGCATTGGCGATGACCCACCTGAGCCGACTCGCGCAGGAACTCATCCTCTGGAGCACGCCCGAATACGGCTATGTGGAACTCTCGGACGAACACACCACAGGCAGCAGCATCATGCCCCAGAAGAAGAACCCCGACATCGCCGAACTGATTCGGGGACGCAGTGCCCTCGCGGTGGGCAACCTGACCAGTATGCTGGCATTGCTCAAGGGACTCCCGCTCACCTACAACCGCGACCTGCAGGACGACAAGCCCCTGCTGTTTGCCACGATGGATACCGTGCTGTCCTCGGTGCGCCTGATGACCGACATGCTGGCGCAAGCACAGTGGCGCACCGAGCGCATGCGCGCCGCCCTGCAGGGCGACTTCTCCACCGCCACAGAACTGGCGGACTACCTGGTGCGCCAGGGCGTCCCGTTCCGCGAAGCGCACCAAATCGTGGGCGGAATCGTGCGCGAGTGCCTGCAGCGCGGCGTGGGACTGGAAGCCTTGGATCTGGAAACGCTGCAGCGTCATCATCCGCGTTTTGAGGCGGACGCCTTAGAAGTGATCGACCCCGAACACGCGGTACGAGCGCGCACCATCCTGGGTGGAACCGCACCCGAATCGGTGATGCGCCAAATCGAGCAGGCGAAAGAGTGGCTCGCCGCAATAGAAAACCAACTCAACGAACTGCTGAACCCAAGCTGATGGCGTCGTGGTTCGATTCGGAAGCGTGGCGCTTCCGCTGGCTGCCGTTCCTGACCGCGACCGCTGGTGTCGTGGCGGTCTTTCTGCTGCAGGACATCCCCATGCTCCGGCGCCACGCGCTGCTCTTAGCGCTGTTGGCAGGATTGGGATTCTTCCTGCCAACGGTGCGCCACCGACTGCTCATCCTGTTCGCCTACGGGCTGGGGCTCTATTTTATCACCAAATCGGTCGCCACATGGCTCCGCCTCCCGTTCGGCGGCTTGGGGCTTGTGGAGCAGCTTCTCTGGTTCCTGCTGGGGGTGTTCTGTGTGGTGAGCGCGTTGGGAATGGGCAGGCGTCGCCCCCCCGAATGGGCGGTCGCGCTGCTGATGGCGACGCTGGGACTGTACTTCGCGAACTACACCTATGCAGAGTACACCCGCAATAACTGGCTGCAGGTTATTGCCGGGGTCGGTCTGACGGGGGCAGCGTTCTGGCACGCGGCGACGGTCTGGGTGGAAGCGGAGACCGCCCCCCAAAACAAGGCTTAATCCGCACTCTCCGCCGTGCGGAAGAGCGGATCCAGCACCTCCGCGTATTGATGCTCAATCGCCGCGAAAGTCAAATCCAGCGCAAGCGTCCACAATAGCATCACGGCTTTCTCCGCAGGCAGCTCCAGCACTTCCACGAAAAACTCCTTCATCACCTCTTCGTAAGTGCGAGCGTTCTCGACGGGCATCTCATAGCGCTCGCTCACACGGCGCTGAGCCTCCCACGCCTCTTGCTGAAGCCTGTCCAGAAACTCGCGCACATTCGCAGGCGTGGCGTTTTGCAGCTTCGGTCCAAACTCGGCTTCCACTCGCTGTCGGAACTCTTCTAATCGCACAAGCGCACCTCGCCCTAATTGTACCTTGTGTTGGAGCGCCGCTTGAACCGCCTCTAACGGAACAGGACGACCTTGGCGACCAAGAAGTGAACCCGAATCTATCCGTCTACTAAACGGGCGAAGATGCCTGTGGCATCCTTGCAGCGGCGTTAGTCCTGGTCGGGGCTATGCCGCCTCCACTTCTTGAATGATTCCTCAATTTCCTTAAGTTGTTTTTTGAAATCTTCGGGCAGCTTGTCCAGCGTTGCGGGCTTGCCCTCGTTGAGTAACTCGTAATCGATCAAGAGATCGGGCAAGAGTGGCACCGACAGATGCTTATCGAGGCGCACCTCGAGCGCGAGCATTCGCATACGCGCAGGCATTAGCAGCTGGGTTTGATAACGCGCCACACGCTCACGGTAAACCTCGCGCATGTAATCGCTCATCCACTGGGGCTGTTCGTCGGCTTGCACGCTATAGATTGCGTCAACGATACCCGAAAGCGTTTGGAAACTGCTCCAAACCCCTGCGCGGCGCTGAGTGAACACCCCTAATTCCCAACGCTGGAAGAACCCTTCTTGCTGCTGAATCGTTGTATCCGCTGGCAGACCGTTGGGATAGAGTGCGTGAATCAAGCCGACACTCCGCAAGAACTCTCCACCCTCGCTCTCCTCACTTGGATTGGGAGATCGCCTGGATATCCTAAGATGGTAATTAGAGCCTACATAAAGCATGCGTGTCAGCTGTTCCCGCTGAGCAGGCGTCAGGTCGGCAAGCGACAACGCCTGCCCCGCCCACAGACGCTCCATTTGGACAGGCGTCAGGCTCGCCAAGAAAAAGAGTTCTTCCGCCAAGTAAAACCAGACATCTTCTGGTATGATGAGCTGCAGGTAAAGTTCTGCAACGGCGTTGCTTATGGATTGCATGACGAACTGGTTCAAAGAGACTATCGCCTCGAGCCGAGGATAGCCGTGTTGACGCAGTCTCTCGATGGCTTGCATCAACGCGACGCGGTTTGCCCGCTGTCCCCACCTATATGAAGAGTAACGCGGCTTGCACAAGATCACCGATTCGCTCTCCTGAATTGCAGCAATCCACTCTATGGTTGGGCGATATTCTTCGAAGAAGCGACCGCCTCGGAGGGCGCGTTTAGACATCCCAGAGGCGAGATCATCGCCCAAAAGCGCGACAAGAGACTTCCCCCGCGCGCGGGCAAGCGCGCACAGCACATCGGTCGGTACAAGGCTCAACGGCTCGGTCTGCGACGGGTTCAAAATCGCTGGCCATGGAACCGCCTCTTCGGTGCGCTCCATCGTGCGGTAGGCTTCCAGAAACTCGCGCGTGCGCTCGCTCCAGACTATCTCAATCTGCGGATGAGACGAGTTTTGCGCTGAAAGCCTCTCTTGATTATCCCTCTTAGCAAATAAAAACCAACTGGATCCATCTTCGGACAGCAGCTGTTTTCCATCGTCTGTTGCCAGCACGACGGAAAAACTAAAGTATTCTGGACTGTGGCGTCTTATTTCCACATAGATGCGCTTAGGCGTATGCCGGGACGGCTTACGAGAATGCCACTCCTGAAATACCCCAACTCCAAACCGCTCCTCAAACTCGTTCAGCTTCTCGGGGCTAATTCCCTCCGTTGGATGCGCCCATACTTGATAGACAATCTCTTGCTCCTGCAGAAACTGTTGCATCAGTGGCTCTGCCGAAAAGCCCAGCGGCGTCAGATATTTTCCCTGCACATTACTGAACACGCGACGCTCACCCACAGGAATCTCCAAAAGATGCTGCAGGTTCATCTTTTGAAGAAGGCGCACCAAGAGCCTCACTCCTGCAAGAAGCTCTTGCGAGTTTGTATAGAGCGAATTGTAATAGGGAGTCTTCCAAAGGGGAGTGGTGGGATTTGCATTTTCAATCTCGCGCATCAGTTCTTTGATTTTGTTGCGAAGCTGGCGCGCTTGGGACTCAGTTAGAGGCGCTGCTAACTGCAGGGTCTCGGCTTGCTCAAGCTGGCGCTTTAGCGCTCGCAGGAGCTCTGCATTGTCTTGTTTTCTACGCTCGTGTAGAATTTTGGGCGTGCGCACGAGGCGATGGCTCCCGTCAGACTGTCTTATCCACTCGGCGTCGGTCACGGTCGCCAAATGCGCCATCAGTTCCTTGAGCGGCATCTCGCGCACAACGACCAGCACAATCTCGGCGTCAAGAGGCGGCTGCACATGGAAGCGCACATCGGTCTGGCGTGAAAGGTCTTCCAGCAGTTGTTTGACGGTTTGGGCAGGTTTGTCGTAGGTAATCCGTAGCTCCATCGGGTCGCTTTGAGCGAATGCCCATCCAAGAGGCAACCAGAGGCACACTATCTTCCAGCACTGCCACACTGCGCTACGCATCGTCTCACCCTGAGAAGACAATTCACAAAGGCGTCGCCGATTCCTGCTACCACTCTCGCCCAATCGGATGCCGAGGGTCTATCATGGTACAATATCCCACGCTATGCAAGGCGGAGGGATACCCGAAGCGTCGGGTTCGCCAATCATAAACGCCCAAACACCCGAACAGCGACTCCAGAACGCCATCGATCGTCTGATATGGCTTCGCAGTCGGTAGGACGTCGCCTCGCTTTAGGGGCGTGAACGGTACGGGGTATGTGATTCCGCAAAACCCGTCGGCTCCCAGCTTGGCACAAGGCTCGGAATTCGGAGCAGGGCGCACACACAGGTGCGCCCCTATCTCCGACGCCCTCTGTAGGGGCAGACCTGCGTGCCTGCCCCCTTGCAAAGAGAGTCTTCGAACACCCTCCTCCCCTCTTGATTTTTGCGAACACTGCTTGGTATACTCTGTTCACTGAACAGAGGAGAGTCAACCATGGCACGACGCAAGCAGATAAAGGGTTCGCTACCAATAACGTTTTACAATCTCGGCTCCAGCGATGCGCAGCAGATAGACCTCACGCGCGAAACACTCTATACCCGCATGCAAAACCGCCTCGCCGAACTGGCGATAAAAATCCCTGTGTTTCTGGTGAACGAAGCGCAAATGGATGCTGTTGCACCACCTGCCCTGCAACGCGGATTGAACAAAGATGCGGTTCAGCGCCGATTACGGGAAGCACAGGCGCAGATAGAAGCGCGACGCGAATCTGAACGCCGCGGAGAGGAAGAAATCAACCCCATAGAGCGCGCTTGGGATGAGCTTCAGCGTGGCGAATGGTCAGACAAACCGGACTCCTTAGCCCCCTGGACACGATTTATACCCGTAGGGCTTTATTTTGGGCGGCATAGCACGAAACCAGAATTTACTAAGTTGAACTCACGGGGAACACCTCAAACCGTACCCGACGCCGTCGATGCTTACCAGTCTGCAAACACACCGCTTATCTTTATCTGCCCGGAGCGTGTGATAGATTGGGCAAACCGCGTGAATGTAGACCCCAACCTCGTCTTCGACAAAGTCCTCTACCACGAGTTGGGACACGCCTACATGGACACGGCGGACACCCCCAGTGAGTCCGTTTACGACACCGCGTGGGGGCGCGTGATTGAAGAGAGCTTCGCGAACTCTATCGCTTTTTCACAGTTCAGAGGCATTGAAGCACGCTATGTGCAGCGACTGATCGCAACCCAACCCGCGGAGTACCAAGGCTACCTCTTGGTCAATCAGCTCCATCCCTGGCAGCTAATCAGTGGTAACGACCTGTATTTTGAGTCTTACCACGAGTTTGAGCTATTCTGGTACCCGGAAATCGGGCGATTACGATTCTTACTTCCCCGAGATCGCTGGGGCACTTGGACTGAAAAGGACACGAATAACTCGTGGCGTTTGGGAAGCTGGCGCTGGTACAAGGCGCATCATCGGCACTCCACACGCGAAGAAATGGAAATTCGGACACACTTCTGGCAACACCTCGCGGCGCAGGTGGTGATGCACTTGTAGCACGAAGCGT
>NKPV01000019.1 GCA_002254605.1 Armatimonadetes bacterium JP3_11 | reverse complement strand
GGGGTACGCGCATGGTAGTTAGCCAAGCTAAACAACTAAGGGGGCGTCAAAGTCTTCATAGTAATCCAAGCCGTATAGTTCCACCCATCGTTCGCGGTCGCTGGGTAGTCGGTAGAACGCCTCACTGTTGCGCGTGGCATTTCAGGTAAAATTCCGTCTGATGCGCACGCGCCCCGAACGCCGTCCTATCCGTACGCTGGATGAGCAGTTAGTGAATCGCATCGCCGCCGGCGAGGTGGTAGAGCGTCCTGCTGCTGCACTCAAGGAGCTAATCGAGAACGCTTTGGATGCAGGCGCCGTGCGGATTGAGGTGGAGGTCGCGATGGGGGGGCGCAGGTTGATTCGCGTGCGCGACGACGGCATCGGCATGACGCGCGAGGACGCCCTGAACGCGCTCCAGCGACACGCCACCTCCAAAATCGCCGTCGATGCCGACCTAAACCGCATCCTCACGCTGGGCTTCCGCGGCGAAGCGTTGCCCAGTATCGCCAGCGTGAGCCGCATGGAAATCCTCACACGCGCTTTCGAAGAAGACACAGGCACCCACATCATCATTGAGGGCGGCGAAATCAAGAGCGTCGAGGAGGTCGGTGCGCCAATCGGCACGACGATTACCGTGCGCGACCTCTTTTATAATGTGCCCGCACGCCTGAAGTTCCTCAAAACCGTGCCCACCGAATTGGGGCATATCCTCGAGACCGTGACGCGCTACGCTTTCGCGTATCCCGATGTCTCGTTTCGCCTCATGCATGAGCGTCAGGAGTTGATTTTCACGCCGGGCAACGGCGATTTGCTGACGGCGGTCGCCTCTATCTGGGGACGCGAGACGGTGCAGGGCATGGTGGCGATGGACTACGAGCGCGACGGGATTCGCGTTTGGGGGCTTATCGCGCCGCCGCATCAGACGCGCCCCACACGCCAGCATCAATATTTCTATGTGAACCTGCGCCCCGTGCGTAATAAAACGCTCACCGCCGCGCTTGATGAGGCTTATAAAAGCCTCACCCCCGAAAAACGCTACCCCGCTTGCGTGTTGCTGGTGGGCATAGACCCACGCCAAGTGGATGTGAATGTGCATCCCGCGAAGATCGAGGTGCGTTTCGCACGCGAGCAGGCGGTGTTCGAAGCGGTCGTGAACGCCGTTCGCGCTGCGCTGCTGCAACACGGAATGATTCCCAGCGCCCTGCCACCAAGTACGCCCCACCGCACGACGATCACTCCCACTCCTATGCCCGACACGGAGACCATCCACCAAATCCTTATGCAACGAGCCGGCTTAGGGGGCACAGGCAGCCCTGCACGCGCTGAAGGCGAATCGGGTGTGACGGCGTTCCCAATACCAACGGAAACCACCCAAACATCGACGCCCCCAGCATCGTCCGAACTCCCCAACGCAACAGCGTTCCCACCCCTCGAAGAGGGGGGCGCGCATGCCGCGGCGCCATCCTCAACGCCCGAAGACGGGGACACGCATGCCGAGACGCCCAGCCTGCTCGACGCGGAGCCACTCACCACCACGCACCTCCCCTTCGCCCACCTACTCGAAGACCTGCAGATTCTGGGGCAGGTGCAGAACACCTATATCGTCGCCTCGACCAAGCAGGGGCTGGTGCTGATAGACCAGCATGTCGCCCACGAGCGCGTGTTGTATGAGCAGCTCTGTCGTGATCGGGGCGCATTTCCGATTCCGAAACAGCACCTGCTCACCCCAGAAACGCTTCAACTCAGTCGTCGTGACGCGTTGCTCCTGCAGGAAAAACTGCCCGAGCTTCAGGCAATCGGCTTCGAGTTGGAGCCGTTTGGACAGGACGCTTTCCTGATACGCGCTGTGCCCGCGGCGCTTAAGGGAGATCCTGTGCAAACGCTGCGCGACATCGTCGATGCGCTAATGGAACTCTCCATCAGCAAGCGGTTGCCCATCGCTCGCGAGCAAATTTGGACGACCACCGCCTGCAAAATGGCGGTCAAAGCGGGCGACCCGCTCAGCATGCCCGAAATGCGCAAGCTCATCGAAGACCTCGCCCGCACCGAGAACCCCTACCTCTGCCCGCACGGACGCCCGATTACCCTCACGCTGAGCTGGAGCGACATCGAGAAACGGTTCAAGCGAAGTTAGCCTAGTCCTATGGCACAGATGCACTGGACTCGGGATCAGCAGAACGCCATTACCTATGGCGAAGGGCTGTTAGCCGTCGTTGCTGGGGCGGGGTCTGGCAAAACGGGCGTCCTCACCGAGCGGTTCGTCCATCTCGTTGCCGAGCGCGGTGTAGACCCGGAGCGAATCCTCACCATTACCTTCACGCGCGCTGCCACCGCCGAGATGAAAACGCGCATCATCCGCAAGTTAGAAGCACGCGGTCTGCGCGACGCCCGCACCCGCATCGAAAACGCTTATATCCACACAGTTCACGCCCTATGCCGACGCCTGCTCCAAGAGAATCCGTTTGAAGCGGGGATCGACCCCGACCCCAGCGTGCTGCCCCGCCCTGCTGCGAACCATCTGCGCCGTGAGGCGTTCCATCGCGCTCTGGCGAACCTGCTTCGGGAACCCCGCGAGTTCGAAACCGACCCCTTGATTGACCTTATCGCCGACTACTTGAACTTGGACAGCACACGCGGCGACCCCTTGCAAGCGTTGTACGAAATCGTGCTGCGCCTCGCCGAAACCGTGCGCCATCAGGGACTATCCGTCGACGACCTGCGCGCATGGCAAGAGAATTACCCCGACGCGGAATCTATCATTACCTACTACCTTCGCCGCGCCTGCATGCCTCCCACTGCAGCCGTCCCGAACCTACCCAGCGCAGGGGGGAGCCTCACGAATGCCGACTGGCAAACGCTTATCGACGAGTGGGAACCTTCGGACGAGGCGCGGCGCGCGCTGCAAAGCCTCACGGACACTCTTGACCTCGCTTTAGAGCGACGGGCACGCGATGTCGCCCGCGCCCTGCTCGAACTGACACTTGAGTATCTGAACCTTTACGAAACCCTCAAGCGCCAGCACGGCGCCCTCGACTTCGACGACATGCAAATCCGTGCCCTGCAGATGCTACGCGACTCGGCGACGGTGCGCACACGCTATCAGAGGCTGTTCCTGTACACGCTGGTGGACGAGACGCAGGACATCGACGGACTGCAGGCGCAGATTATCGATATCCTCTCAGCCAAGGGCAACCTGATGGTGGTGGGCGACGCGCAACAGTCGATTTACGGCTTTCGGCATGCGGACCCCCGCGTGTTCGAAGGCTGGCAGGCACGCGCACAACACAACGGCGGGAGGCTTGTGCCCCTCCAGGCGAACTTCCGCTCTCACCCCGATATTCTGGCGTTTGTGGAGCTGGTGTTTGGGCATCTATGGAGCGAGCGGTTCCTGCGTCTGGAGCCGATGCGCTCCCCAACGTCCACCGCCGCCGTCGAACGGCGCGTGCAAGTGTGGCGACTGCTCCAGCGCGACCCCCTCACCGAAGCGCGTCTGATTGCCTATCAAATTCGGCAGTGGGTTGTTCACCAGAACCTAACGGTGCATGACCCTGAAACAGGCGCGGAGCGTCCAGTGCAGTATGGCGACTTCGCTGTGCTGTTCCATCAGTTCACCGCGATAGAGAAGTTCGAGCAGGCGTTTCACGAGGTGGGCGTACCCTACTTCGTGGTGGGCGGTGGGCGGGGCTACTGGACGCAGTACGAGGTGCGCGACCTGGTGAACCTGCTCCGAGCCCTGTGCGACGCGGAAGACGATTTGGCGTTGCTGTGCGTGCTGCGCTCGCCGTTGGTGGGGCTGAGCCTCGACGCGCTGATGACGCTTAGCCTGCGTGCGCAGCAGGCGGAGTTGCCGCTGCGCAGGTGTGTGGAGGATACGAGCGACTTGGACGCTCCCGACGCCGAGCGACTATGTCGGTTTCTGGAGTGGTTCACACCACTTTGTGAGCGTGTGGGCGAGTGGAGTGTCGGCGCCTTGCTGGCACGGGCGCTGGAGGCGAGCCAGTATGAATCGAAATTGCTCAGTCAGGGCGACAGGGGTAGGCAGGCGGTGGCGAATGTGCGCAAACTGCTGGCGACGGCGCTGGAGCAACCTACCACGCCCCCACGCGAATTCGCCCAGCAACTGGAACTGACCAGTCGGCTGGAGCAGCGCGAGGGCAACGCCCCCACCTACGAGGAGACGGCAAATGTGGTGCGCTTCTACACCGTGCACGGCGCGAAGGGGCTGGAGTTTCCTGTGGTGTTCGTGGCAGATACAGCGTTTCGCAATCGCCCGCGCGAGGTGGGGCTGGAAGTAGACGCCGCCGCAGGCATCGTCGCGTTGCAGATTGTGCACCCTGACCGCCCTGTGCCCTATACGCCGCTGCCGCTGACGGTGTTGCGCGAGCAGTCGCAGCGACGCGAGGAGGAAGAGGCGTTGCGCAAGTTGTATGTGGCGCTGACGCGGGCGCGAGATTACCTAATTGTCGTGCTGACCGATGTGCCGCAGAACCCATGGTGCCGCGGCTTGCGGGGCGCCCTGGCAGATTCTCTCAACCGCAACGCCAGCGAGATCCCCCTGCCGAACAGGGGCGTAGCATCGCTCATCCAGAAGGGTTAACGGCGCTACCCACGCCCATTAGCCGATAATCCCCTCCACCACGCGCCCAGACACATCGGTCAGTCGGAAGTTGCGTCCCTGATACCAGTAGGTCAGGCGCGTGTGGTCGATGCCCATCAGGTGCAGAATGGTGGCGTGCAGGTCGTGTACATGCACGGGGTTCTCCGTGACGGAGTAGCCCAGTTCATCGGTGGCGCCGTAGACCGTGCCTGGCTTGATGCCGCCGCCTGCCATCCAGATGGTGAACGCGCGTGGGTGGTGGTCGCGTCCCAGATAGGTCGAGCCGCCGCGTCCCTCGTTCATCGGGGTTCGCCCGAACTCGCCGCCCCAGATGACTAGCGTATCGTCCAACAATCCGCGCTGCTTGAGGTCGATAATCAGCGCCGCGCTTGCTTGATCAACCTCGCGGCATAAGCGGGGTAGCGCCTCGGTAATCGCGTCCCCCGGACTTGTGCCATGGTGGTCCCAGCCGCGATGATACAGTTGCACGAACCGCACACCGCGCTCGACTAAACGCCGCGCCAGCAGACAGTTGTTCGCGAACGACGGCTTGCCCGGCGTCGTGCCGTAGAGTTGGTGGATATACTCAGGCTCCTTGCTGATGTCCATCAGTTCGGGCACGCTGGTCTGCATGCGGTACGCCAGTTCGTAGTTCGCGATGCGCGTTTCGATTTCGGGGTCGCCGATTTGCTCCTGCTTAATTCGGTTCAGGTCGTTCACGGCTTCGATGACGGCGCGGCGCGCTTCGGGGTCGACGCCCTCGGGGTTCGATAGATACAACACCGGGTCGCCTTGCTTACGGAACTCCACACCCTGATACACGGTGGGCAGGAAGCCGCTGCTCCAGCATGCATGCCCGCCGTCGGGTCGGTTCGCCCCAGAAATCAGCACCACGAAGGCGGGCAGGTCTTGATTCTCCGTACCCAGTCCGTAGGTAAGCCAACTGCCCATGCTGGGGCGTCCCGGCAGTTGATGCCCCGTGTTCATAAAGATTTGCGCGGGCGCATGGTTAAACTGGTCGGTCTGCATCGAGCGAATCACGCAGATATCGTCCACGATTTTCGAGATGTGCGGCAGCAGTTCGGAGACCTCGATGCCCGATTGCCCGTGTTTTTGGAACTTATAGGGTGAGCCGAGCAGTTTGGGTGTGCCCTTGATGAAGGCAAACCGCTCCCCCTTCAGCAGGCTTTCGGGGCAGGGCTGCCCGTTATACTGTTGCAAGGTCGGCTTCGGATCGAACAGGTCGATCTGCGACGGCGCGCCCGCCATAAATAGAAAGATGACCCGTTTTGCACGCGGCTTAAAATGGGGCGGTTTGGGCGCAAGGGGGCTCGTCCGGCTCGACGCGAAGAGATTCTGCTGCATCAGCGCGTTCAGCGCAAGCGCGCCAATCCCGTAGCCACAGACCTTAAAAAAATAACGACGCGTGATCTGTTTCAGTTCCTCTTGGTTCGGCTTCTCTGGCTTCATCGCACGCCTCCAATTTATAATAATTCGTCAGATGAAACGATTTTCCTGCCATAAACGACACGAAATTGGCACTGGTTATGCGAGTACGCAGGGAGCGCGGCTACCGGCTCTGGGTTTGGAGGATGAACGGCGCGACGCCATGCTCGTGCAGACCGCTGATCGGGCGGAACCAGAGTCTGTCCTCGCCCTCAAGATAGCCGAACAGCGCGAGCCAGCGATGCCGTAGCAGGGCATGCTCGAGGCAGATGCCGCTATGTCCCCCGCTCGTTGTCAAAGCGGTCCAGACTATCATGCTTATACCCCCCAATTCTTCCCGGATTTGCTGCTCCGATTCGCGTAAGATTTGTATGAGATTCGGCATCACATTCACCATCAGTTGCAGCAGCCTGCCCTGTGTATCGGCGATCCAGAGCTGGTTGTCCTGCCACACGATATACTGGTAGCGAATCAGACAGGGCAGCTCGCGCGGGGCGAACGGGTCCAGCAGGCGCTCCAGGTAGTGGTTGATGAGCGGTTGCCACTCGGTGTGGGCATAGGCGAGTGCTTGCTGCACCAGCGTCGTCGGCTCGCTATCCAGGGTCAGGGCATCGTAAATCTTGATTCGTTTAGGCGCGTAGCCTGGGTAGACGCCGACCCGCGTCGCCAGGAACGGCTTTGGACGGGCGGGCTTCACCTCCTGTGCGGTGGGCGGCGCATTGAGCGGCGTAATCTTCATCTCCCGCAGCAGCTCCCCCGTGTCCAGCGCTATCAAGTGGCTGATGTCGAGTCGGAAGCCTGTCTGGATTGTGATGTTCTCGTAGGCGAGCTCCATCATGCGCAGGTTCTCGCGGGGTTGCAAATCTTTATCGCGCCAAGTGCGCCCCAGCATCTCTTCGAGTTGCTCTTCGGGGAGGGTGCGCCGCTCCGCGAAATGCTCTTCCACGGCGCGGGTTGTCAGCCACAGTCGCAGCAGGGCGCGTGTGAACCGCTCTTCGCTGACGGTGGACTCGCGCGCCTCCTCGATAAGCTGCGCCAAGTAGTCCACTGCCTGTTTGAGACGGCGCGTTTTGAGCGACTGTAGGTTCTCGGCGATCACGCGCAGCTGCTCCAGAAACGCGGGCTGCACCCCCGTGAGCCCCCGCTCGGCAAGCTCCTGCACGAGTTTCAGCGTTTGCTGAATGCTCTGGCTCTGCAGGTCGGAACGCTCGACGGTCGCTTTGGCAGCGCGTTTGGCGCCCCGCGGCTGGGGAGCAGGCGGCGATTCTACAAGGGTCTGTTGCCCATAGACGAACCGTTCGGGCGATTGCGCCCACACAATTAGCACCGCAATCGCATGCTTGCAGAACTTGCTAAAGCGCGCGGCGGGACAGGTGCATTTCGCCTTCGGTGCGCCGTCTTGGAACTCGATGCGCACGGTGTACGGCTTGCTACCCTGAACCTGCGCGTAGAGCGTCGTGTCAGAGCGCGCCAGGTGCAGGAGCTGGTCGCCCGCGACAATCTGTTCGGCGTTGCGATACGCGCTCATATCGCACAGCGCACGCACCTCATCTAAGGTCATCGGCGGCACTTAGACGCGCACCCCCTTCAGAATTTGTTGCATCACTTCCAGCAGTTTGTCGGGCGTTGCGGCGAAGGTCGGAATGTCCAGCGCCGCAACCCGACGCGCCAGCGGTTTGTTATATACAGGCTTGCCCTCCTCCAGCGCGAGCAGGCAGAGCACCTGCGTTTTGCTCTCGCGCAGGGCGCGCAGTCGGGCAAGCAGCGCGGTCTCATCGCCACCCTCGTATAAGTCGGTAATCAGCACGAAAATGCACTTTTCGGGGCGTTCCACCAGCCCCGCGCCATATTCAACAGCTTGTGCGATATCGGTGCCCCCGCCCAACTGCAGCGTGAATAGCAACTCGACAGGGTCGTTGTTCAGGTAGGGTGTGAGGTCTACGATACTTGTGTCGAACGCCACGAGGCGCGTGTCCAGCACATTGAGCGAGGCGAAAATCGTTGCCATAATGCTGGAATAGACCGCCGAGTTCGCCATACTACCGCTCTGGTCTACCAAGATGATAATCTGCCAGTCGCGGAACCGTTTCTCGTTCGCCCAGAAGTAGAGCCGTTCGGGGATGATTACCTTGCGGTCGGGCAGGTAGTTTTTGAGATTGCTCTTGAGGGTGCGTCGCCAGTCGAGGTTGCGGGCAGAGCGGATAGGCGCGTAGCGGTTGCGTTGGAGCGCGCCGAACACCGCTTGACGCACTTGCAGTTCCAGTTTGCGGCGGAGCTCGTCCACCACGCCACGAACGAGGTCACGCGCGGCTTGTTTGACCATGTCGGGAATCTGGTCTTTGAGGCTCAGAATCGTCGCCACGAGTTGCACATCAGGCTGCAGCTGGGGCATCACTTCGGGTTGGAGCAGCAGTTCCGCTAAACCTGTGCGTTCGAATGCGTCGCGCTGCACCATGGCAAGGGTGGACTGATTGAACAGGGCGCGCATCTGCTCTAACCACTGGGGGATGTAGGGTTGGGTATCGCCCGTGCCGCCGAAGCGCTCGCCCGCATCGTACACGAAGCTGAGGGCGCGATCAAGTTGCGTGAGGCTCATCCCAGCGGGCAGCGCCGCTTGCAGCGGCGTCCCTTCGCCGTCGTCGCCGTCGCGCCCTTCCAGCCGAAACTTGGGGTTCGCACGCTCCGCCCGTCGTCCCAAAATCAGCCGCCAGCGCGTAATTGCCTCTTCATGAGCCGACATGATGCTCATAAAAGCATACCCACTCTACACCAGTTCCTCAAAGTCCTTAATCACCCATCGCACGGCGCCGTAGCCGTTATAGGTGTCCTCTTCGGGGTCAAACACGAGGTCCAGCAGCGTGCCCGGCTCGATGGGGTAATCACCGCCATCCCAGAGAACGGCGTCATAAACCACGCTCCCTTCGCCGCGCACTTTCAAAAAGAGATGCCTGCCGTTCTGGCTGACACGGCTCCCTAGCACCTCCACACCGCGACACAGGAATAGGGGGCGCTCGTTCCCGTTGCCGAACGGCTCCAGCAAGCTCAACTCTTGAATCAGGCGCATCGATACGGCGCTCGGTTCGAGCGTCTGGTCAATCTCCAGCGTAGGAATCAGGTCTTCCTCTGTGAGTCGCTGGTTGGCGAACTCGAAGATAGTCTGGCGGAGCGTTTCGAATCGTTCGAGGGGTACGGCGAACCCCCCTGCCGCCGCGTGTCCACCGCACTTGGTGCAGATCGGTTTCATCACCGCCAGCAGCTCGGTGAGGTTCAGCTCGGGGATACTGCGCATAGAGCCCCGCGCGATCCCCGCATCGGGTTCGATCGTCACCGCCACGACGGGGCGGTAGTAGCGGTTCATCAGTTTGCCTGCCACCAGCCCCACGATGCCGTGATGCCAGTTGGGGGAATGCACGACCAGCGCGCGATGGCGGGTCTGCCCCTCGCTCTCCACCTGCGCAATCGCCTCGCGGACAGCCTCTTCCTGATACTTCTGGCGGTCGCGGTTGTGCTTGTCCAACAGTTCCGCGAGGCGCCGGGCTTCGGTGGGGTCGTCCTCCAGCAGGAGTTGCAAGGCGAGGCGGGCGTCTTCGAGGCGTCCTGCGGCGTTGAGGCGCGGTCCAATCGCGAAGCCGATGTCGCGCGGGGTGGGCTTCCCCTTAACCTGCGACACCTGCTTGAGCGACCGCAACCCGACGCGCTTCGTCTGATGGAGCTGTTCCAACCCGTATTTGACCAAGATACGGTTCTCGCCGACAAGCGGCATCACATCCGCAACGGTTCCGATGGCGACGAGTTCGAGCATCGTATTGTAAAAACCGTTGAGCGGCAGGTTCCGCGCACGCAGCAACACCTCCGCGACACGGAACGATACGCCCACCCCACTCAACTCCCGAAACGGGTACTGCGAGTCGGCGCGTTTTGGGTTCACGACGGCAAGAGCGTTGGGCAAGTAGTCGCCCGGTTCATGGTGGTCGGTGATAATCACCTCCAGCCCTGCCGCGTTCAGCGCGTCAACCGCCTCGTGGGCGCGAGTGCCGCAGTCGCAGGTCAGCACCAGTCGCGCGCCGATAGCGCGTGCCGCTTTAATCGCGTTCGGATGTAAATCATACCCCTCACGCTCGCGATGGGGTACATACGACTCAGCCGGGACGCCCAGTTTGCGCAATGTCGTCAGCCAAAGCGCCATGGACGACACCCCATCAACATCGTAGTCCCCATACACCAACACAGGCTCCTTGCGCTCTATAGCCAACGCAATCCGCCGTACGGCGGGCTCGACATCGGGAAGCAGGCGCGGATCCGCTAAATCGTGAAGTGAGGGGTTCAGGAAACGGTAAGCCGCCTCAGGTTCTGTGTAGCCACGCACGACTAGCAAACCTGCGGTGGTCGGACTGATGTTAAGCTCACGCGCCAGTCGCTCCGCTTTCGCAGTATCCGTTGCACGCACACGCCAACAATAACGGGACATCGACCTAATCTGTACCTCCAACTCCGACCTTAAGAGAAAATGGTCTACTTACTTAGGGTTCATTCTCAAACAGTCTCTTACATCAAGTATACCTGCAAACGATTGCAACACTGTAAGGGGGCTGGCATCACAGCAGGAATTTGCCCCCTCTGTTCGAACCATACCTGATATGAATTGGCGAGCGCGTTGGATCTGGTCGCCAGGCGAGGCTGCCCCGCGCAACTTTTTCTGGTGCGTGCGGAAAGAGTTCCAGCTAAGCCGTGGCTTTAGCAAGGTGGTCGTTGCCCTCAGTGCAGATACCCGCTATACCCTCTGGTTCAATGGACAACTGATTGGACACGGTCCCATTCGCAGCTTCTACGGACGCTGGTACTACGATTTGCACGATGTGACCCAGTACGCGCATGAGGGGCTGAACGCGATTGCCGTACTGGTGCATCATCTGGGTATCGGCACTTTTCAGAACGACTATGTGCGGGGCAGGGGGCGCGGCGGGCTGATTGCGCAGGTAGAGTGCGACGGCAAGGTTGTCGCCGCTTCCGATGCGAGCTGGTTGAATGTACCTCACCCTGCATTTGAACGCGCAACTGCACGGATGTCATGCCAGCTGGGATTCGACGAGTTGTACGACGCGCGCCGGGCGATTGGCGACTGGACGATGCCGCGCTACGACGACTACGAGTGGAACGAGGCGGTGGAGATTGGCGAGGCAGGCTGCGAGCCGTGGGGGGAACTCTTGCCGCGCCCTATCCCCTTCCTGACCTTGCAGCCGATACAACCGAAGACTATCGAGCGCGTCCGTGTGGTGAAACCGCCATGGGGCACATGGGCGTTTGACCTGAAGCCGTATCTCGCCCCCGACGACCTGAGCGCGAACCCACGCACGCTCTCAGGCGTGGTCGCCACGGAAATCCGCGCCGATGCCCCCTGCACGCTGCGCATCGGCGATGTGCATCATGGGCTGCGCGACGAGGATGTGCGGCTCAACGGCGAACTCGCCCCGAAAGAAGGCGGCTTGCACACCCTGCGCCTGCAAGCAGGCTCTAACCTACTCACGGTCGATGTCTCGCGCTGGTATCACGACTGGTACCGCTACTTTGTGATGGAGGCTGCCGAGGGCACACCTGTGCGCTTGGTCAATCCGCTGATGGAACGTGCCGACTACCCATGGGTCGTGCTGGGTCCGTTTGACGGCGACCCGGAGGGCTACCTGCAAGCCCGCGATGCACGCTCGGTACAAGAGATACGCCGTCATCCCAAAGCGCAGAGCTTTGACCCAATGCACACCGCGCGCGCCGCCGTTTTTGCGATGACCAACCACCATGCGCAACCCACGGGCGAATCGCCGCGCGTTGAACACCCGTACGCCAGCGTTAATGCTATAGACGACTCCACCCTCATCTACCCCCCGCAGTCTGGCGATGTAGAGTTGCGCTTCGATTGGCAACGCGAGGTGTTCGGTTATGTGGAGCTGGAGCTGGAAGCGCCCCCAGGCGTAATCATCGACTTCAACGGCTTTGAGTATGTCGACCCTGTCTACCCCGACCGCGTGCAGTGGACCTGGGGGCTGAACAACACTTTTCGGTACATCACGCGGCGCGGCTGGCAACGATTCTTCAGCGTGGTGAAGCGGGGATTTCGGTACGCCACGCTCACCATCCGTTTCCCCGAGGGGGCGACCGAGCCCGTGCGCCTGCGTCGTATCGGGTGCCTGCATAGCGTCTACCCCTACGAGGCGCGCGGCGCGTTCACCTGCTCCGACCCGCTGCTGAACCAGATTTACGAGATGGCGCGTGAGACAGTACGCCTGTGTAGCGAGGATACTTTTATCGACTGTCCGACCTACGAGCAGACCTTCTGGGTGGGCGATTCGCGAAACGAGGCGTTGTTCGCCTACACCGGCTTCGGCGACTACGCGCTCGCGCGGCGTTGCCTGATTCTGGCAGGCGAATCGATCAAGCAGTCGCCTCTGGTGGAGAGCCAAGTGCCCAGCGCATGGCAGAACATCCTCACGGCATGGTCGCTCCTGTGGGCAATCGCCTGCTACGAACATTACCTGTTCACAGGCGATTTGGAGTTCGTGCGGGAAATCTTCCCCTTTGTTGCGCAACAGAACCAGACTCTGCACGAGCGCTACCTCAACTCGGACGGATTGCTGGAGATTAGCGCATGGAACATGCTCGACTGGGCGCCGATGGACACCCCAGGCGAAGGCGTGGTGAGCCACCAAAACATGTGGCTTGTGCGCGTGTGGGACGACACCGCCAAACTTGCGGAGGTGCTGGGCGAGGCAACGCTGGCGCAAACATGGCGCCAGTGGGCGATAGACCTCCGCGCGGTGATTAATAGACATCTTTGGAACGATGCAAAGCGCGCCTACACGGACTGCCTCAAACGCGACGGTTCCCAAAGCCCCGTGTTCAGCATCCAGACACAGGTCGTAGCGTTGCTGTGTGATGTGCCCACCCCCGAGCGACGCGCCATTCTGGAAGGCTACCTCGCGAATCCTCCCGAAGGCTTCGTGCGGATTGGCAGCCCATTTATGACCGCGTTCCTGCTGGAGACCCTGCTCAACCGCAACCGTCGTCAGGAAATCCTGGAACGGATTCGCGAGGATTGGGGCTACATGGTGCAGATGGGCGCGGTGACCTGCTGGGAGCAGTTCAAAGGCGAGCGGGTACCTAACCCCCTCCATGCGCATCGCACCGAATTTTTCACACGCAGCCACTGCCATGCTTGGAGCGCCGCGCCTGCCTACTTCTTGCCGATCACCGTGTTAGGCGCAAAGCCACTTACCGCTGGCTGGAAACGGTTTGAGCTCAGCCCATTCCTGGGCGATTTGCGCTGGGCGTATGGACGATTGCCGTTGCCCGAAGGCGCACTCGATTTCGCGCTGGAGCAAACCGAAAGCGGCATACGCGGACATGTCGTGATCCCAGAGGGCTACACTGCCGTCCTTCACGGGAAGGAATATGGCGCAGGACGGCACGAGGTGAGCCTCTAACAGGTATACTCTCTCCCGATTGGAGGAGAGAAACGATGGCGTATATCACCGAATCGGGTAAGAAACTCATCACGGTCATCCCAGGCGACGGGATTGGACCGGAGTGCGTGGAATCTGCTTTGAAACTACTTCATGCAGTGAACGCCCCGATTGAATGGGAAGTGCGCGAGGCAGGCGCAAGTGTATTCAAGAAAGGTATCGAATCAGGCGTGCCCCAAGAGACAATCGAATCGATTCGCAAAACGCGCGTGGTGCTGAAAGGTCCTCTTGAGACGCCTGTCGGCTACGGCGAGAAGAGCGCAAATGTGACGCTGCGTAAACTCTTTGAGACCTACGCGAATGTGCGCCCCGTGCGCGAGTTCCCGAATGTCCCCACCCCCTACAGCGGGCGCGGAATCGACTTGGTGGTCGTGCGCGAAAATGTGGAAGACCTCTACGCAGGCATCGAGCATATGCAGACGCCGGGCGTGGCGCAGACGCTGAAACTCATCTCGCGCAAGGGCTGCGAAAAAATTGTGCGCTTCGCGTTCGAACTGGCGCGCGCCGAAGGACGCAAAAGAGTCCACTGCGCCACCAAAGCGAACATCATGAAGTTCGCCGAAGGCATGCTCAAACGCACTTTCGAAGAGATCGCCCCCGAATATCCCGACATCGAGGCGAACCATATCATTGTCGACAACTGCGCGCACCAGCTGGTGAAGCGTCCCGAGCAGTTCGAGGTCATCGTGACCACGAACATGAACGGCGACATCCTCAGTGACCTGACCTCTGCGCTGGTGGGCGGCTTGGGCTTCGCGCCTTCGGCGAACATCGGCAACGAGGTCGCTATCTTCGAAGCGGTTCACGGCTCCGCGCCGAAGTACGCAGGCAAAAATGTGATCAACCCGACCGCTGTCATCCTCTCGATGGTGATGATGCTGCGCTATTTGGGCGAGTTCGAGGCGGCGGCGACCATCGAGAACGCTCTCCTGTACACTCTGGAAGAGGGCAAGGTGCGCACGGGCGATGTCGTCGGCTACGACAAGGGCGCGAAGACCACCGAGTACACCGACGCGATTATCGCCAATCTCGGCAAGAAGCCCAGCACAGCACGGGTGCGCGACTATCGCCCCATCCAACTGCCGCAGGTCCCACCAGACCCTGTGTTCGTGCGTCCCAAGACGCGCCGCGTGGTGGGGGTGGATGTGTTCGTGGAGAGCGACCTGTATCCCGAACCACTGGGACAAGCGTTGGAACAGTTAGTCGCCGAATCCCCATTCAGACTCAAAATGATTTCCAGTCGCGGTACGAAGGTCTACCCCCCCACGGGCGCGATTACCGATGTGGTCGACCATTACCGTTGCCGTTTCCTGCTGCGCGACGAGGCGGGGGATGCCACAGACGCCCAAATTCTGGACTTAGTGCAGCGCGTGGGCAGTCGCTTCCGCTGGATGCACCTCGAGAAGCTGCAGGAGTTCGACGGCGCGATGGGCTACACCAAAGCGCAAGGCGAGGATTAAGCCCCTCCAGGCGCAAACTAACAAGGCAGGGGGGTCGGGCGACGCACGCTCGCACGGACAACCCTGCCCAAGCGTTTTCACTCGGAGCGCATCCGAACCGAGACGGAACCGCCTTGAAAAACGGGTATACTTTCCCCCCAGAACATCCCTTTAAGTCCGTCCAGTGAGGCGACAAGGGAGGAAACTATGCCGATTGATACATCGATACGCAAGGTTCTGGTGATCGGTTCGGGTCCCATCGTGATTGGGCAAGCCGCCGAGTTTGACTATTCGGGTTCTCAAGCGTGCCGCTCGCTACGCGAGGAAGGCTTGGAAGTGGTGCTGATTAACTCCAACCCCGCTACGATTATGACCGACCCCGAAACCGCCGACCGCGTCTATATTGAGCCGCTTACGGTGGAGTTTGCCGAGCGCGTAATTGCCCAAGAGCGCCCCGACGGGTTGCTGCCGACGCTTGGCGGACAGACGGGGCTGAACCTCGCGACGGAACTGGCAGTGCGGGGAATCTTGGATAAGTATCATGTGCGACTGCTGGGGACGCCGCTGACCGCCATTCAAGCCGCCGAAGACCGCGAGAAGTTCCGCGACCTGATGCGCCAGATTGGCGAGCCGGTGCCCGAATCGTGGATAGTGGAGAGCGTTAGCGAGTTGCGGCGCGTGGCGGAGATTGCGCCCTACCCCTGCATCGTGCGCCCTGCCTATACACTGGGAGGTACAGGCGGCGGCATCGCGCGTAGCCCCGATGAACTGCTGGAAATCGGCGCGCGTGGGCTGGAACTCTCGATGCGCCATCAGGTGATGGTGGAGCGCTCGCTGCTGGGCTGGAAAGAGATTGAGTACGAGGTGATGCGCGACGGCGCAGACAACGCCATCGTGGTGTGCAATATGGAGAACCTTGACCCGATGGGCGTGCATACAGGCGACTCGATGGTGGTGGCGCCGTCGCAAACGCTGAGCGATTTTGAGTATCAACTGCTGCGCACAGCGTCGCTGCGCATTATCCGCGCGTTGGGTATTCAGGGGGGCTGCAATGTGCAACTGGCGCTGAACCCGAACGGCAGCGACTACTATGTAATCGAGGTGAACCCGCGCGTAAGCCGTTCCAGCGCGCTGGCGTCCAAAGCGACAGGCTATCCAATTGCCCGAATCGCCGCCAAAATCGCCGTCGGATTGCGCTTGGACGAGATACGCAACCCCATCACGGGCACTTCCGCCGCGTTCGAACCCGCCTTGGACTACTGTGTGGTCAAACTCCCGCGCTTCCCGTTCGACAAGTTCCCGACAGGCGACCGCACGCTGGGCACACAGATGAAAGCTACGGGCGAGGTGATGGCGATCGACCGCACTTTTGAAGGCGCGCTCATGAAAGCCGTGCGCGGGCTGGAAGTCGGTGTGAGCGACCTGCGCTACCCGCCTGCCGCACGCCTGAGCCCGATGGAACTGGAAACCCTGTTAGAAACCCCCAACGACATGCGCCTGTTCTACATCGCGGAGGCGTTCCGACGCGGTTGGCTGGTGGAGGAAGTGCACGCGCTCTGCAAAATAGACCCTTGGTTCCTGCACAAAATCAAGCATCTGGTGGAGATGGAGCAGGAACTCATCGCACGAAGCGGCGAGTTGAGAGAACTGCTCCTTGACGCGCAGTCTTCCCAGACGCATTCGTTGCTTCGCCGCGCCAAAGAGTGGCAATTCTCGGATAAGTTCCTATCGCAGATCACCGGGCTCAGCGAGGCGCAAGTCCGTGCAGGACGCACGGCGCTCGGCATCACCCCCGCCTTCAAGATGGTGGATACCTGCGCGGGCGAGTTCGAAGCGCAGACGCCTTACTTCTACAGTACCTACCACGGCGTTTCCGACCGCCCTGCACCCCAACACCCTAAAAAGGCTTTGGTGCTGGGATCAGGACCCATCCGAATCGGGCAAGGCATCGAGTTCGACTACTCAGCGGTGCATGCGGTAAAAACCCTGCGCCGATTAGGCTACTACGCGATGATTTTGAATAATAACCCAGAGACCGTCTCCACCGACTTCGATATCTCCGATGCGCTTTACTTCGACCCTGTCACGACAGAAGATGTGCTAAATGTGCTGGAGTACGAAAGCGGCGCGCCCGCGCAAGACGAATCTGTCACGATTCCTGTGCTGGTGCAGTTTGGTGGGCAGACGGCGATTAACCTCGTGAAGTCGCTACAGGCGTTCGGGATTCCGTTGCTGGGCACGCCCGCCGACTCGATCGACATCGCCGAAGACCGTCGCCGTTTCGACGCGCTGCTGGAAGATCTGAAAATCCCGCGCCCGCCCGGACGCGCCGTGCTGACGCTGGAAGACGCCCTGCAGACCGCGCACGCCGTCGGCTACCCAGTGCTGGTGCGCCCCTCGTATGTGCTGGGGGGACGCGCGATGGAAATCGTGCGCACCGACCACGAACTGGAAACCTATTGGCGCTCGGCAGTACTGGCGTTCCCCGACGCGCCCGTGCTGGTGGATAAATATATTCAAGGCAAAGAGGCAGAAGTAGACCTTATCGGCGATGGCGAGCAGTTCATCATCCCCGCGATTATGGAGCATATCGAACGCGCGGGAGTGCATTCAGGCGATAGTATGACCGTCGTGCCGCCCCAGACACTCACCGAATCGGAGCAGGCGCAGATACGCGACTACGCCCTGCGCCTCGCAAAAGCCCTGCGCGTGTGCGGGCTGGTGAACATGCAGTTCGTGGTGCAGGACGGCGCGGTGTATGTAATCGAGGTGAACCCACGCGCGAGCCGTACTGTTCCGTATCTTTCGAAAATTACCCATGTACCGATGGTGTCGTTAGCGGTGGCGGCACAGGTGGGGATTCCGCTCCCCTGTCATACGCCGAATCGGGAGCATCCCATCGATAGGATTGCCGTCAAAGCCCCCGTGTTCTCCAGTTTGAAACTCAAGCAGGTAGAGGTCGCGTTGGGACCCGAAATGCGCTCCACAGGCGAGGTGATGGGGATTGACCGCACCTATGCCGCCGCGTTGTACAAAGCGATGGTCGCGGCAGGGATTCGTATCCCGCGTCAAGGAAGTATCTTGCTGACGCTGGCGGACAAGGACAAGGCGGAAGGCGTCGCGTTGGCGCATGCGTTCCACAAGAAAGGGTTCCAACTGTGCGCCACGCAAGGTACCGCGCGCGCGCTGCAGGAGGCAGGACTGCCCGTGCAGGTTGTGCCGAAAATCGGGCAGGGCAAACCCGACCTGCTGGACCACATCACAGGGAAGCGCGTGCAACTGTTGGTCAATACCCCCAGCCCCGACCGCCGCGCCGAGCAGCAGGGGTTGCTCATCCGCCGCGCAGCCGTCGAAACGGGCATCCCATGCCTCACTGCACTGGACACCGCTTGGGCGCTGCTGCAGGCGCTGGAAGCTGGTGAATTCGAAGTCGCGCCAATTGGAGCGTCGTGTTTGCCATCTCTTAGTGCAGAACATATCGTCGAGACGCGCGCCACTTGACACATACGCCCTGCACTACAACTCGTCGCCTGTACGCCGAGGCTGCCCGTGATAGCCCAAACGCATCGACTCTGCCATTTGCCGCGCTGAGCGCACCATCGCCTCGCCTATCTCCGAACTCACCGAGAAACCGCGCTCAAAACTATATAAATCCAGGTAGTAATCCGCCAGGCTCAGGATGTAGCCCAGTTCGTCGTTGGCTAATCCAAACAGGAACACAGGGCTGCCATACGCCGACAGCAGACGCTTGAGCAAGACGCCGATATTCGTAAACACTTCGCCGGGCATTGTGAATATGACGGCGCCGCCCAGCCGCACCAGGTGCGACTCGGTGGTCAACTTATCGCCGTTCAGGCTCGTGCCAGCGGGGACAATACCTGCAGCAATCGCCATCTTGAAGTTTTCGTTTTCCAGCAGTACAGATTTGCTCGGAGTGATTTTATTCGCCGCGGCGCCTGCTTGAAGCCCCTGCGCTCAACTGGCGACAAACAGCACCACGCTCAACACCAACGCCCATCGTCGCATAGAAAGCTCCTCCTAACCAAACCGACTATTTGATTGGCAATGCGTAATTCCTGCTAGGGATGACTGTTTTATAGGACAACCTATGTCGTACTCGCCTGCGCCCAGAAGATATTCCCCTTGCGACTGTACGCATCACTGGTGGTGGAACTAAGGGCAGGAAAGTCTCCCAAGTGCTGGTTCCTCCACCGTTGGGTTCTCACCTGCTGGCTGGGTGCGAGATTCGTGAGGCGTGCGGGGATTCCGTCTGGGGAAGTAGGACAAAGCCATCCGCTAGCTGCTTCGCGTATTCTCACACCTCAAAAACGGAACACGGGGCTAGGACGGCACTGTCCCAGCCCCATCATGGCACTGGTAAGGAGCGCTTTCAGAATATTTCTGCCAACTCAGGCTCGCGTGCATGACGGCGCTCTGGCTTGCGGAACGCATACAGGTGGACGATTTGACCGTCGTGCATCAGGGCGCAGCCGCTCACTTGCTGGCTGTTGAGGTGAGTCTCTACGCCTAAGCCAACAGGCTGGAACGATTCGGCTTTCGCGTTCGCGATGGCATTGAGGAACTCGTCGACTTCGGCGGCACGCATCGAGCGCGCGTCGAGGTGGGGGCTGGTTATCGCGGTCAGTGCGTAGCTGCGCAGCAACTTGGGGAACATCTTGCGGAAGGTTTCGGGCGAGTCGAAGACCTCTGCGCCGATGATTTCACCGTTTACCGCGAAGACGGCGCCCACCTGGTTCGGGAGCGACTGGAACGCGCTCGTGTACGATTCGATATCGTGACGGCGACGCTGGTACACATCGTGCAGTGCGCCTGTCGGGGAGTAGGCAGCCGCTTCGCGCTGCTTGCGATGCACTTCTTCCCAAATAGCGCCCTGATCGGCATGGGCGAATCCCGAAGTCGCACGCGAGCGGTATACTTGGCGGGCTTTCATGGCGCGCGCCTCAGCATGGAGCATATACGCCGACGCCTCAAACGCCAACGCCTGCTGATGCAACCGACTGCGTGTCCCCCAACGCCCTTGTTCCACACAAGTCACGGGGATTAGAGTCGTCGTCTGCGCAGCTAACAGTATCGACACATTCAACACACGATTCTGCTTTGCGCCCACCAGTTCCTCGCTGTCGGGCAAGAGCACAGGGACAGTCGCCTTGTTCGTCGCCTTGATGGTGTTCACACTGCCACTGACGCTGACCTCCTCAATCACCAACAGCCCTTTCGCCAAGGCATCTTGCATCAACAGATAACGCGGCTCGGCGACCGTGTCCGTCAGCAACGGGACAATGCTCAGGTTCTCCCACGACTGGACTTCACCCATCTGTAAACGGTCTAAAATTTGTTGTAGCATGAACCTAACACCTCCATTGAGATTCTGCTCACAGTGCGGGGCACGGGGCATCGTGAAGAATCCCGCTCAAACTGTGAACAATAACCAATTATACCTTATTTCCACGAGGAAAGTTCCTCTGCAGGTTGCAAAGGGAATTGAATAATCTTCGAGCGGGTGCACGGGTATACTCCCGTGTTGCGATGGGGATTGTTGTAGGGATAGAAGGCGGCGGCACAAAGACGGGATGCGCAGTACTCAACGAGCAGGGCGAACTGCTTACCTACGCCGAGGGCGGACCTGCGAACCTGAACTTTGTGGACGAGGCGACCCAGCGCCAATCATTTGAAACTGCTCTGAACAGCGCATTGCAAGGCATTGAAGCCACCGTCCTCGCGCTCGGCTACACGGTCGCAGGCACACGCGCGAACTGGGAATGGCTCCTGAGTCGGCTGGGCAATCCCCCCGCGTTTGCGATCGAAGAGTCGCGCATGGCGATGCTCAGCACGGGAGTAGAGTTAGCCCATGGAGTGTCGGTCGTGGCGGGCACTGGCTCGCTGATTGGCGGGTTCAAGCAGGACGAGCTGGTGCTGCAGATGGGGGGATGGGGCGCGCTATTGGGGGACGAGGGCAGCGCGTACGATGTCGCCATGCGCGGGATACGCCGTGCCGTACGAGCATGGGACGGACGCGAACCCGAGAATGGATTGATCCCAGCGGTGCAACGCTTTTTTGGCATCAGTGACCTGCGAGAGTTAGTCCCTCTGTTCTATCAGCAGGGGGTTCCGCGCCACATCGTCGCTGGATTTGCCCAAGCCGTCGTCAACACTGCCGAACAGGGCGACGCCGCCGCTAAGCAAATACTGGAACAAGCAGCTACCGACCTTGCCCACGATGCCCAGGCGTGTGCGACGCGCCTATTCACGCCCGATCAAGAGTTCACCATCGCTATGACGGGTAGCATGTTCAAAAGCGAACGATTTCGGAATGCCTTCCAGAAAGTGCTGGAACCGCTTTTCCCGCGCGCGGTGTTTCAGCTCCCTGTGATGGCGCCCGCCACTGCAGTCGCCAAAGCAGCGTTGAAAAGATTAGGCATCGCCGACGCGGATTAAGGCGCTTTGCCAGGTAGCCACAAGAAGTCTCCCAGCGCGGCACGCACGCGCATGGGCTTCTCACTGGGCGGCAAGGGTGTAATGACCCGCGTGGGCAGGTTCGAACGCATGCGTATCCGTAGCGAGATGCCCACATCGTACATCACATGCCCGTTCCCCGCGATAATCACGAAGGCAAGTCGCGGCGAGGGCACAGTGCGCTCCAGATACCGCAGCGCCGCGTCCGCCATCGCGGTGTCCCAGACCACTTGCGCGGCGTAGAAGTTGTCGTTTTGCTGCTGCCCTGTTGGGTGACCACCGCCCAAAAGCGCGTAGAATAGCTTACGATGTTCCTCCACGCTCAGATCGGGGTCGGGGATGCCCATGCGCTCGGTTTCGGGCACGCTTTGCCAGCCCGCACGCGCTGTCTGACGCACAATCGCACGCGGCACATTCAGCCCCACCAGCCGTAGCCGATAGCGGTAGACCACTTCGAAAATCGGGCGATACAACGCGAAATCAAACCCCCACTGCGTTTTCCACTCGCTCTGTTCAATGAACTCCGCCTCGCTCAGGCGGTTCAGCGTCCACAGGTTCAGCGGGTACTGCTTCGTGCGGTCAAACATCTCCATCCCGACAATCACGCTGCGCCCTATCTGTACCAAGCCCTCAATGACTTGCGCCTGAAACTGGTGGTGCTGGGGGTTATCGTGCTGTTCACCTATGAGAATAAAAGTTGCAGGCTCCAACAGACGAATCATTTGCTGCAAACTTACCGAGCGGCGCTGGTGGGTATCTCTAATTTCGTTGGGGCGCACCGTTATCAGGTACTGACGGCGCGGGTCGCCAATCGGCAGAGTATAGAGTGAATCGGATGGTTGGTTCATCAGTAGTTTGATTCACGCTCAAGAAGATGATTCCTGCTGTTCCGTCGAGAAGAGCTTTTTAACAGAACCACCTCCGCGCTTTTTCCGTACCGGGTGTAGGAGGAATCTCCCCTGATTGATCGAATCTATTGCCGTTCGCAATCAGAACAGGTACACTATCTTTATCTTTGGAGGCGAATGCATGAAACAAGGTGTGGATCCAATCGGGATTGGCGTGATTGCGCTTGGCGTGGTGATGCTGATTGTTTTAGTAGTCATCAGCAACAATATGATGCCACAGCCATTGCCCGCTCCGCAGATGCCTGATTTGAACGGGTTAGCGCGTAAGATCGAAGATCCCCTATCGGCGGCAGTTGGTGCAGGAGCAGGCATGGGCGCGCCGATGATGGGTGGACCTGGCGCTCCAGGGGGCTTTGCGCCGCCTGCGCCCACGGCGCCCATGGGCGGACCTGCGGCTCCCGCGCCGCCCTCGGGAGGGCTTGGCAGACGCGGCGAAATGCCCGATGATTACTGAAAATCCTCGGAACATAGGCAGAGCTGCCCCGTCTATACAGCATGCAAGGGTCGTCCTGCTCTCAAGACACAACAGAGAGCATCTCTGCCAGAGGCTCGCATGTCGAGCCTCTATTTTTTTAACCGACGCCAAAGGGCATCTTTGGCGTTTTTTAGCAAGAACAACGACGCCCGAAGTGCCAAGCCCAACGGCACCAACGGACGCATTAAGATAAAAGTCCGACGCGCATAGTGCTTCTTATAAAACAGATACATGCTTTTGTGAAAAGTGATAATCATCTTGTTAGCCACCAAGTCGGTACTGCGTCCGATAGCGTGTTTGATTTTCGGCTCTGGATAGTAAATCACCTTATAGCCCGCCTGCCAAGCACGATAGCACAGGTCGGTATCTTCGCAATACATGAAGAACTGCTCATCGAAACCGCCCAACTGGGCGAACACCTCACGGCGAATAAAGAGCGCGGCGCCCGACACCCAATCCACCTCACGGATGCTGTTGTGATCCCAATCGGTCATCAGGTAGTCGCGCGTATAGGGGTTGTTGGGGAACAGTTTGCCCAAAGGGGTGTTGCGGAACAGCGCCGCGGCGGGGTTCGGAAAACGACGACAGGAGTACTGCAGGCTGCCGTCAGGGTTCAAGATTTTCGGACCAATGATAGCGACCTCTGGGCGTTGCTCGGCGTAGGCGATGAGTAAATCCAGCGCCCCCGGAAGAACTTCTGTGTCGGGGTTTAAAATAAAAAGGTATTCCCCTCGTGCGGCGCGGGCAGCGAGATTGTGCCCTCGTGAGAAGCCTAAGTTTTGCTCACTCGCGAGAAGCTTCACTTCGGGGAACTCTTTTTCCAACATTTGCACGCTGCCGTCGCTCGAGGCGTTGTCCAACACGATAATCTCGTATTCGCATTGGGGAGGGTGCGTCAGAAGGGAGCGCAACGCGGCGCGCAACGGCTCACGCGCGTTCCAGTTCACAATTTGGACGGTCAGCAGCGGCTTGGACATCACTACGAAGGATACCCGAGTCGGTATAATCCGCTGGCATGCCATGAAGTGGACCACTCGCGTGATTGCGCTTTTTTGGCTATTAGTCGGGGCAAGTATCTGGTGGACCGCGCTGAACGGAACGCCGACGCCTCTGAGCTTGCGCTTCTTCGCCACGATTCAATTGCTGGGCGGCGCCCTTCTGCTGATGCGTTTCACACTCGGTTGGATATTCCTGATTACCATGTCGGTGTTCACGATGGTGACGGGGCTGTTTGCCTTGTTGAGTGCGCTTTTAATGCCTGAGGAGATGCTTCAGAACGCTCCTCGTGTTTTGGGGTTAGAGCCGCGCTGGGTCATGGTGCTTGTGGCTGCGTTGGGAGTTGTTATCGGGCGCTTCAGCTGGTTGGGATTACGCTCCGATTCCCCCAGCCAATGGGCGACACAGAGCGATGAGAAAACTACCACAAAGGAACAAGACACAGAGAGGGTGCCCGAAA
This sequence comes from Armatimonadetes bacterium JP3_11, assembly GCA_002254605.1. Taxonomy (GTDB): domain Bacteria; phylum Armatimonadota; class Fimbriimonadia; order Fimbriimonadales; family GBS-DC; genus GBS-DC. The sequence continues at coordinate 2,283 of NKPV01000019.1, read as the reverse complement.
AATCGGAGGGTATAGAATAAAAGGGCGCACACACAGGTGCGCCCCTAACACAGTAGGGGCAGACCTGCGTGTCTGCCCCTACAAAAAGGGTTTTGCCCTTTGCAAAGGGAATTTTCGAACACCCTCAGACACAGATGAAAAATAAATCAGCCCCCCGCTTTTCGCAGGGGGCTGACAAGGATGGAGCAGGCTCAGCCTGCCCGGAAGTATTGATTTAGAACTTGACGCTGAGCGTGGTCGCCGCGACCGCGCCGCTGTTCTTACCCGCGGCAGGACCACCGCTGAAGTTCGCGTTACCCTTGCCGTCGGTGTCCAGGATCTGGTACAGCACATTCAGCGCGGTGTTCTCGCCGAGGTTGTAGCCGACGCCCAGCGTGAAGTAGTTCCACACGGGCTTCACGCCGCCGACCTTCCAGTACGCGCCTTCGTAGTTGAGCGACACATTCCAGCGCTCGGACAGGCGGTAGTCCACGCCCGCCAGCACATGGATCAGCTCGTCGTTTTTGGTGTAGCCGCCTGGCACGCGCCCAGTACCCTCCAGGAATGCGCCGGACACATTCACTTTCAGGTCCTGCGAGGCGTTGTAGTTCACACCAGCGTAGAACCCGCGCAGGTCAGACGGGTTGTACAGGTAGCCAACGCGACCCCAGGCGCCTGGCGCGGCGAAGTACGGACGCACCTCGCGATAGCCAGCCACCAGACCGAGGTTCTCGCTGAAGTTGTAGCCGATGTAGGCGTCCAGCGCCCAGTTATCTTGGTCCAGCACGCGGGTTGTGTCTCGCAAGAAGTCGCTCTGGGCGTACTCCACGCCGATGTTGAAGCCAGCGAACTTCGCCTTCACATCCGCGCCGAACACATCCACGCGGTCGATGTTGACCGCCTCAGCAGGACCACCTGCGAAGTTGAAGTTCTGTCCCGCGCCGATACCCGCAGCGTAGTAGGTCGCGCCGATGGTGAGGTTGGTGTTCTCGCCGCGGATGGCGTCGAACTCAAGGCGTGCGCCCGCCATCTGCTCCATCGGTTGGCTGGTGGTCGAATTGTGGTTCGAGAAGTTGACCACATTGAACACACCATTGTTCGACTGCTGGTTCACTTGGGCAGCCCACAGGTTCAGGCGGAAGGTGTCGAAGTTGAAGCTCAGAGCGCCGCCGTCCACGCGGAACGCGCCGTCGCCATAGCGCGGGAAGTTCAGGTAGTAGTCAGGATTGATGCGCTGTAGGGTGAACGGCGTCAGCTTCGCAGGATAACGACCGACCGTCACATCGACTTTCGTACCGAACACATCGATGGGCGCCTTCACATAGGCTTCCCAGATGGTGATGTCGGTGTTGCCGACTGCACGCGGTCCAGTGATGGCTGTTAGGGCGTCCAGTCCCGCGCCGCCGACATAGGGCAGGTAGTTGCCTACAATGAAGGTGGCGGAACCCGACACCTCGTTGTTAATCTGACCGCTGAAGGTCAGTCCGAGTTCATGCACCACATCGATGTTCTCAAGCAGCTTGCCCGTGCCGAGCGTGGTGCGGTTGAAGGTGTAGACATCCTTGCCGTCGATGCTGTGCGCGCCGTAGACGCCGAAGGTCAGGTCGCCGCTCATTTTGAACTTCTCTTCCTTGCCTTCGAGCGCTTCCACGCGGGCGCGCAGCGATGCCATATCGCGCTTCAGTGTGTCGATGTCCACGCCCATCCCCGCCAGCTCCTGCTGGAAGGTCTGCGCCAGACGCTGCAGGGTCTGCACCGCTTCGTTCAGCTTGCGCAGCTCTTGAATCTGGTTGCGCAGCTCATTGATCTGGTTCTGCATAGAGCTCATATCGACAGGTTGCTGACCGCCTGTTTGGGGTCGCCCAGCGATTTCCTCGATGCGCTGGTTCAACGCGCGCAGTCGCTCGTCGATGTTGCGGTAGGCGCGTGCAATCGCCTGCGCAAACTCTGCACGGGTCATGGTGCGATTCGGGCGGAATGTGCCATCGGGATAGCCCTCGATGATGCCCATTTGCACCAACTGCTCAATCGACTGATACGCCCAGTGCCCAGGCGGGACATCCCGCATCTGAGCGAAGGTCAAGCCCGTAATCAGGCTCAGACCAGCCACACTAATGAGTAAACGCTTCATAGAAGCATCCTCCTCCATGAGTTAGATTGGAAGGATGTTTCCGAGGCTTGGGGGAAGAGGCGCGTCAGCCGTTCCAAGGTTTCCTGAAGCGCATTCCCTTGCGCACTCCGAAACTCCTTCGCCCAATATATTACCCCATCTTTTCAACAAAAGTCAAGGGGGGTAGAGGGTGT
>NKPV01000092.1 GCA_002254605.1 Armatimonadetes bacterium JP3_11 | reverse complement strand
ATCCAATCCTGAGGCGCACGCGAACGGCTCCGGGCATCAAACAGCGCAAACTCCAGCGATTGACCGTCGCGTTGCAACACCCTGCCCTGATCATCTGTCAGACGCAGCGTGACGCCCTGCGTAACAGAACCGCCAAAGACGAAGTTCGCATGCTCGCCTGTTTTGGGGCGGACAATACGCAAGTGTGGATAATCCCCAGCTCCGTTGCGCACGAGCGTGAACACCAGCGGCTCGTCGCCTTGAGCCGTGGGGATCTGGAGATGAAACGGCGGCGATTCACGCACGCTGCGCTGACGCATCGACTCCGCCATCGCGCTGAGTTTCGTATACAGCGAGCGCAAGCGTTGCGCGTTGAAGGCGTCGTCCGTGGCGTTCAGGGCAAGATCGGCTTGCACAGGCGCGGGCGCAGGCGCACCACCACAACCCGACAAAAGGAGCAGCGCACCGCCCAGCACAGCAAAGCTCAGCGCATCAGAAACCCGTTCACTGTCATGACACTCCATGGTCACATCCCCCAGATAGTTCCGCAAAGCATGATACCCATTCGCAGGCTGCTCGTTGGGAGCAGTTGACGAGCCTGCTCGGCAGGAATCGTCTGCGCCGTGAGGAAACAACAAACTATGGCACGGAAAACGACACGGCGGGAGTTTTTGAAACAGAGCCTGAGTGCAGGTGCAGGCTTGCTCTTTTTGAAGAGTTGGGCGAAGGGGCAATCACCCAACGACAAGCTCAATATCGCAGTGATTGGCGTCGGCGGGCGCGGTTGGGACAACCTGCGCGGCGTCGCCAGCGAGAATATCGTGGCGCTTTGTGATGTGGACTTAGAGAAGCTCAGCGCCGCCGCGGCAGTGTTCCCGAACGCGCGGCTCTGGGTGGACTATCGGCGCATGTTCGACCGGCAGAAAGACATCGACGCCGTTGTGATTAGCACGCCCGACCACACCCACGCCCTCCCTATGATGCTCGCTCTGCAGTTAGGCAAGCATGTCTACTGCGAGAAGCCGCTGGTACACACGGTGTGGGAGGCGCGTCAGGTGCGCGAGGCGGCTCGCAACGCGAAAGTCGCCACGCAGATGGGCAACCAAGCGCACTCCAGCGAGCCGCTGCGCATCGCGGTGGAAGTCCTTCGTTCGGGCGTGATTGGTCCCGTGCGCGAGGTACACGCATGGAGCGACCGCCCCATCTGGCCGCAGGGCATTGCGCGCCCCGAAGGCTCCAAGCCCGTCCCGCCCTACCTGTTCTGGGACTTCTGGCTGGGACCTGCTCCCGAACGCCCCTATCATGATGGCTATCACCCGTTCGCGTGGCGCGGTTGGTGGGACTTTGGCACGGGTGCGCTGGGCGATATGGGCTGCCATATCATCGATACCGCCTACTGGGCTCTCGATCTGGGGCTGCCCCTGAGCGTCGAGATGGAGGGCACGCCGCGTATGCCCGAAACCGGTCCCAAGTCCAGCAAAGCGATTTACGAGTTCCCCGCACGCGGCGACCAGCCCCCGGTGAAACTCTACTGGTACGACGGCGGTCTCAAGCCCGACCCTGCGCTGGTTGGCGAGCAGAACCTCGCGCCCAACGGCGTCATCTGCGTCGGCGAGAAAGGCGCGTTCTACTTCATTCACGCCAGCCAGTTCCGCCTCTACCCCAAAGAGCGGTTCGAAGGATTCCAGCTCAAGGAGCGCAAGCTGCCCACCTCGCCCGGACATTACGAGGAGTGGATTCAAGCCTGCAAAACGGGCAGCCCCACCTACAGCAACTTCGAATACGCAACCACCCTCACCGAGGCGGTGCTCCTGGGGAATGTGGCGTTCCGCACCGGCGAGAAAATTTACTACGACGGCAAAGAGGGGCGCGTCGCCAACACCCGCAAAGCCGATGAGTTCGTGCGCATGCCCTACCGTAAGGGCTGGGAATGGTGGTAGAGACACGCCCGAGGTATAATAAACGCCATTCTGGTTTAGGAGGAAACAACCATGCGCCATTTCGGATTGGTAGTTGCGGTCTTTGCGACGAGCTTCGCACTGAGCTCGGTCGCGTTCGTTCAGACAAGCAAAACGAATAACCCGCAGACGAAGCAAACCACAGCGAAGAAGCAAGAAGTGCGTTGCCCCGTTTCGGGGAAGGTCATCACCGACACGAAAAACGCCCCCAAACTGACCTACCAGGGCAAGACCTACTACTTTAGCTGCCAAAACTGCCTCGCCGAGTTCAAAAAGAATCCGCAAAAATACATCCAGCGGGCGTCTGATACCCGCCCTGGGGGCAACACAACCGCCAAGAAGGAAGGCGGTTCGTGTTGCAGCGGAAAGTCATGTTGCGCGGATAAGAAAGAGGGCGACTCATGTTGCAGCGGCAAGGCAGAAGCCGCCGGCAAGAAATCCTGTTGCTGCGACGACAAAAACGCTAAGCCGACCGCTCAAGTCGCTGCTGACGAGAAGCTCATCTGCCCCGTTTCGGGTGAGGAGCTGAAAGTGGAGAGCGCGGTGCGCGTGGTCTATAACGGAAAGGTCTACTATGTTGGCTGTGAAAACTGCAAAGCGCAGTTCCTGAAAGACCCCGCAACCTATGCGAAGAAGGCGGAGAGCCTCTCCAAACTGCAAGGCAAGCCCGAACAACCTGCGCCGAAAGAGACCACCGCCGCTCCCGCGGATAAACTCATCTGCCCCGTCTCCGCTGAGGAGATCGAGGAATCGTCTGCCGTGCGCTTCACCTACAACGGCAAGGTCTACTACACCTGCTGCAACAGCTGCAAGAGCAAGTTCCTGAAAGACCCCGAAACCTACGCGAAAAAGGCGGAAAGCATTTCCCAACTCCAGGGCAGACCCGAGGCGGACATGCAGTAAGCTGTTCGGGGCGCACCTTCGCGCGCCCCGAACACCCCCTACCTTCTGCTCTATTCCCCTAAACACGGAAGGAACGGCGACCCTCGCCCCCATCTTCCTATAGCCTCGGTGGCTCTATCCTCCTCTGGCAGGTACAATACTTGGTATGGAAATCCGTCAGAAACTCGCGACTGGCGTGATCGCGCTCATCTTAATCGCGATGCTCTTTGGGGGCGTGCTGGTTAATCTCTACACCGACTACTTGTGGTTTGTGCATGATGTGAAGTACCCCCAGATTTTTGGGCGCATCCTTGCCTTGCGTTGGGTGCTGTTTTTGCTGACGGCGGTCGGCTTTTTCCTCTTCGCGCTGGTGAACCTGATGATAGCGAACCGGATTGCAGGCGCGACGGAGGCATCCGACCTGGCGATTCGCGGTGGGCGGATTGTGCGCATCACGCGCGCCGTGCGTCGGGGCACTTACTACCTGCTGATTCTGGGCGCGTTGGTGTTCTCCGTTTTCGTGGGACTGAGCGCAAGCGCATATTGGCATGAACTGATGCTGTTCCAAAACGCACAGAGCTTCGGCGTCAAAGACCCGTTGTTTAACATGGACATCGGCTTTTATGTGTTTCGCTTGCCGTTTATGTCGTTTGTCTCGGGTCTTCTGGTGTTCACGGCGCTGGTGGCGCTGGTGGGGATTGGCGCGTTCTACTATTTCAACCGAGCGTTGGGTTGGCTGGGCGGGATGCCGACTTTCCTGCCGTCCGTAAAGCCCCACATGCTGATTTTAGCGACGCTCTTTTTGCTCGCGTTCGCCTGGTACCTGTGGTTGGCGCGGTACGATTTGGTGTTCTCGGAGCATGACCAGTTTTTCGGGGCAGGCTACACCGATATCCACGCACGTTTACCGATTCTGAACATCACGGTTTTTGGCTTGCTGATTGCAGCGGTGTTGTGTCTGGTGAGTTTGCGTCGGGGTGCGGGGCTGCTTTTGCCTATCGGCGGGTTTGCCGTCGCGCTCCTGTTCTGGATTGCCGCGTCGCTGATTTACCCGCCGCTGGTGCAACGCTTCGTGGTCATCCCCAATCAATTGGAGCGGGAGAGCGAGTATATTGAACGCCATCTGGCGTTCACCCGTCGCGCATACAACTTAGACACGATTCAGGTGCGCGTGATGGATGTGCGCGACGACCTGACTGCTGCCGATTTGCAGGGGGCGCAGGGCACCTTGGCGAACCTGCGCCTGTGGGATTTCCGCCCACTGCGTCAGGTATATAATGGCTTGCAAGCGCTCAAGCCCTACTATGCGTTCGTGGATATCGATGTCGACCGCTATACGGTGAACGGGGCGTTGCGACAGGTACTGCTCTCGGTACGCGAGTTGAACTTGGAGGGACTGCCCGCCACGGCGCAACGCTGGCAGAATCTGCATTTGCTTTACACGCACGGTTTCGGGCTGGTGATGAACCCCGTCAACGAAGCAACTGCCGAGGGACAGCCTGTGTTTTGGATTCGCAACCTTCCGCCTCAGGTGGAACCGTCGGTACAAGAGGCGATTCCTGTTACGAACCCCGCGATTTACTTCGGCGAGAACCTCGAGAGCTACGCTATCGTGCGCTCCAATCTGAAAGAGCTGGACTACCCCAAGCTCACGGGCACGGGCGATGCAGAGGAGAATGTATACACCACCTACAACGGCGACGGCGGCGTGCCCATTGGCGGACTGCTAACGCGCCTGATGTTCGCCATTCGGCTCTCGGACCAGAACATTATGCTCACAGGCGACCTGAACGCGGAGTCGCGCCTGCTGTTTCGGCGCAATATCCGCGAACGCCTGCAAGCGATGCTGCCATTCATCCGCTGGGACGAAGACGCCTACCCCGTGATTCACAACGGCGAGATTGTCTGGATTTACGATGGCTACACAGTGAGCCGCAACTATCCCTACAGTCGCCCGTTCTTCTCGCGCGACCGCATCGTGCGCCAGTTCAACTATCTGCGCAACTCGGTCAAGGCGACCGTCCACGCCTACACGGGCGAGGTCAACTTCTATATTTCCGACGAGAGCGACCCACTGATTCGCGCCTACGCGCAGGCGTACCCGAATGTGTTCAAACCGCTTAGCGAAATGCCCGCAGGCTTGCGCAACCACATCCGCTACCCCATCGATCTGTTTGAGGTGCAGGCGCAGCTGCTGGAACTTTACCACACGACGGACGCCCGCATCTTCTTCAACAAAGAGGATGTGTGGGCGATTGCGCGTGAGATTCTGCAGAACAACGAGACCGTGCCAATGACGCCTTACTATGTGATTATGCAGCCCCCAGGCGAGCAGCAGCCGCGCTATATGCTGACCCTGCCGTTCACCCCGCAGCAGCGCAAGAACCTCGTGGCGTGGCTGGCGGCGCACTGCGACCCCGACCGCTATGGTGAACTCGTGCTGTACCGATTCCCGAAACAAAAGACCGTCTACGGTCCCGAACAAATTGAGGCACGCATTAACCAGAACCCTGAGATTACCCAGCAGTTGAACCTGTGGAATCAGCAAGGCTCACAGGTGTTTCGGGGCAACTTGCTGATTATTCCGCTGGGGCAGGCGATGCTCTATTTCAAGCCGATTTATCTCCAGGCGCGCACGGAGGGAGCGATTCCCGAACTTAAGAAAGTGGTGCTTGCCAGTGGCGAGCGCGTGGTGATGACCGACACAGTCGATGAGGGCTTGCAGTTATTGCTCGCGCGGCGCGTGGGGCGCACCCCACCGCGCCTGACGCAGGATGGAACTACGCCGCCCACGCCGACCGCGCCACCCACGCCTGTCGGCACATCCGCCGACCTGCGCAACCTCGCTCGGGAGGCGAACCGCGTCTATCGCGAGGCGCAAAGCGCGCTCCGAAACGGCGATTGGGCAACCTACGGCGAGCGGATGAAGCAACTGGAGCAGCTGCTCAAGCAGATGGAAGGCGCACCATGAGGGACAGCCGCGACGCTATTGCTCGGTGAGAAGACCGCCACTTGGCAAGCGTGGCGCCCGACCGAACTGGAGCCACGCTGCGGGATCGAGAATGCGAGATCGAGAACGCGAGGCTTATTTCCATAACATCGCTCTCGCCTAAGCCTCAGAATATTGTGCTGACAACCGCCTATGAAGCCCGACGCTATGCGATTCCACACAAACGGGACGCGCCGCTGATGGAAGGAATGTGGCGTCACCAGACTCGGTACCCCCCCTTGACAAAATCCCGTTGGCATTAGAGCAGGCGAGTTTGATGGATGGGGAACTATGGCTAGTATCATCAGATAGGCGACTAATACGGGCGGCTCAGGCAGAGAATCTGAGATCCCTGGATCCGGAGTATTGTGTGATGGATACGGTCAAGGAGATTTTGGGCTGATGCTTTTGCGAAAGTAGTCGTTTGATGGAGAGAATAAGGTGATTGTTTGTATGGGAACCGAGACCCGCATACGCGCAGGGGGTTGAGAACGGGGTGGTGAACCCAGGGCGGGTACACTTGTTAGGTGGCAGAGGGATTGAGGCAGTGGTGGTGATAGACCGATCGGGCACCCGGTTTTGACCGCGTATATCTGCGCTATCTGGGGGCATTTGAGCGTTTGGATAAACTAACTCCTTCTGTGGGGCGGAGCGATTTTGGGTGCGATTTCGTATATGGAAGTGATCATCTGGGGCACCGGGAGCTGGCTAGAGCCCAGCGAGGAGGGCGACTATACGGTCTATGTGCCTGCCCTGCCCGGTTGCATCAGCGAGGGCGACACGCTGGAGCAAGCCTTGCAGAACATTCGGGAAGCGATTGTACTCTATCTGGAACCGCTGCAGGAGCCCCCTGTTCAAGAGGGACAGCTGGTGTATGAGGTGGCGGTATGAGCAAGGCGCCGAGCCTGCCATAGACAGAAATCGCTGCGCACAGGAGGTACACCGCTGCAGAGCGCACCCTCTGGTCAGGTATAATCGCGCTGCGATGCAAACCCGACCTGTGGATTGGCGCGACTATATCGTCAGCGATCCGCACATCTGCCATGGGCAAGCGTGCATCAAGGGCACCCGCATCCCGGTGGCGGTCATCTTGGACAATCTGGCTGCTGGGGTGAGTGAAGCCGAGCTGTTGCAAAGTTATCCTTCCCTGACCCCTGAAGCCATTCGCGCGTCCTTAGCCTATGCAGCCGATTTAGCCCGCGAGCAACTCTTGCCCTTGACTGGATGATGCAGTTCAAGATTGACGAGAACCTGCCGGTGGAGCTGGCGGCGCGTTTGCAGGCAGCGGGCTATGAAGTAGACACGGTGCTGCAAGAGGGCTTATCGGGGCAGTCGGACGAGGTGCTGTTTAGTTATTGTCAGCAGGAGCAACGGGTTTTGCTGACGATGGATAGAGGGTTTGGCGACATACAGCGTTATGGTTTGGGGAGCCACGCGGGGATTATCGTGCTGCGTCCGGTACGGCAGGATCGGCAGGCATTTGTCGCGTTGCTGGAGCAGGTGTTGCCCTTGCTAAAGACCCACGAGGTAGCGGGTAGCATATGGATTGTGGAGTGGGGTCGTGTGCGCATGCGGCGTGCTGAATAGTATCCGCAAGGTATCGGGCACGGGGGAGACTATTTGTACGATGGTCAGATGCCTGTGTGCGAGCAGGACTTTCGGAACGGCGTGTTGCAGCAGACGCAGGTACACTTCTTAGGTGGCAAGGGATTGAAGCAGTGGTGGTGATAGACCATACACGGGGCAATCAGGTGAGCCTGAGGTGGTTGCTGTACGATGGACACGGCAACTTGGTGCGCACTTTGTCGCCGGATTACACGCTGTCATGTGACGGGTATACTCTCTTTGAGGTGAATTGCCGATGAGCCTGCGCGGAGTGATCCACGGACGCACGATTGAGCTGGAAGAAGACCCCCACCTGCCCGATGGCACAAAGGTGGAGGTGGAACTGCAGCTGCCGCCTCCTAAGCAGAGAGTTTCTCTCACGAAGCGCCTGCAGCAAGCCGCACAAAACCTCCGAGAAGATTACCTCCATGACCCTGAATTGACCGCCTTCTGCGCACTGGATGGAGAGGCATGGCATGAATAGAGGCGAGCTCTGGTGGGTCAATCTGGATCCCACCCTCGGTGCGGAGATTCAAAAGACCCGTCCTGCGGTGATTGTCAGTGTGGACGAGATGGGTATTCTCCCCTTGCGGATTGTTGTTCCCCTAACCGAATGGAAAGCGCGCTATGCACAAGCACCGTGGATGGTGCGGGTGGAGCCGAGCGTAACCAACGGTTTGGAGAAGGTGTCGTGTGCCGATACTTTTCAGGTGCGTTCGGTGTCGGTAGGGCGCTTAGTGCGTCGGCTTGGGCGTTTAGAGGAGGAGTTCATGCGTGCCATCGAGGAAGCGTTGGTGATTGTGCTGGGCATATCTGGGATTGGGCAGGATGTGGGCAGTGTGGAACAGGGTTAGACGGGATCAATCGTTTTTGGGTACACTTAATTGGGTGGACGAGGAATAGAAGCGGTGGCAGCAATCGACCATACACGGGGCAATCAGGTGCGCCTGAGGTGGTTGCTGTACGATGGACACGGCAACCTGGTGCGGATGATGGCGCCGGATTACACGCTGTCT
>NKPV01000213.1 GCA_002254605.1 Armatimonadetes bacterium JP3_11 | reverse complement strand
CACACGCGACGAGGATATGGCGCTCGGATTGAACGCCTCCAACGATAATCTAAGTAGCCCTTACTATGTGAGTTTCCTCGTGTACGAGTGGCTGGAGGGCAACCCGTCCATCGGAACAGGCATCGGACTGCGATTCGGCAGTGGTGTGGCGGGTGGAAGCACCGCCGACCGCTGGGGCGACTACTCTGCTTCCCATCTCGACCCGTGCGACTATCGGACGGTGTGGCTTGCAGGGGAACACGCGCGTTCGGGCACATGGATGACTTCCGCCCACGAGATTACGCTGCGTAAGGTGCGCTCGAACCTCGTTTGTGATAATGCCGCGGGACGGCGCGGGGATACGGTCGCCCTGAACGCAACTTTAACGCGCGCTGATACCAATGCGGGCATCGCAGGGGCAGCGGTGACCTTCTGGGTCGATGGCGCCTACATCGGCGCAGCAACCACGAATGCATCGGGTATTGCCACTTTGAACTACACCATCCCGAACGCACTTGCGCCCGGCAACCATAGCATCTTGGTCGAGTTCAACTACTGCCCTGCGAACGCTGACTACTCATGGAGCCGATCGCAGTGTACCCTGCGGGTACTACTGGAACAAGGCGACGCAGGCGACCTCCCTGAGACCTCCCAGTCAACGCCCAGCGGCGCGCTCAGCGTGATCGACGGCGTGTTGGACGCAAACGATGTCGACATGTACGCGATCTATCTGTCCAACCCCGCCGCGTTTACCGCGACCACTGTCGGTGGCGCGAGCTTCGACACGCAGCTATGGCTTTTTGGTCCCGATGGAAAAGGGGTTGCCTTCAACGACGACAGTTCAGGCACCCTCTCCACTATCGACAATAGCAGCGGCTGCTTGGCGGGGCGTCCTGCAGGCGTCTACTATCTGGCGATTAGCCGCTACAATCGCGACGCACTCGGCTGCGAAAATCGGCTCATTTGGAACAACACGCCCTTCAACACGGTGCGCTGCCCCGACGGACCCGACCAACTGTACCGAGTAAATGGATGGTCAGGCACGACCACCGCAGGAGGTATCTACACCATCTCGCTGACGAACGCACAGGGCGCTTCACGCGGCAACCCTGCTGACTGCTGCGTGGCGCATAACGGCGATGTGGACGGCAACGGCTGCGTGGACGACGCCGACTTGCTCGCGGTGCTGTTTGCTTTCGGCAATACAGGAGCAAATCTGGGGCGCGTGGACACCAACTGCGACCAGGTGGTGGACGACGCGGACCTGCTGACCGTGCTGTTTAGCTTCGGCAACGGCTGTTAGTCCTCACCCGATTCCCCCCTCTCTCATAGGTGGGAGAGAGGGGGAATCGGATATCTGCAGGAAAGGCATACCGAACGCAGAAATTGGGGACTATGTTCGGACGGCGTTTTCAAGAGAACCCCTACGCTCCGTTCACGATGGGCGTGCAGAGCTACTCGATGCGCAAGATGGGGCTCGAAGCGATGTTGCGGGCGACTCGCGAACTGGGGCTACGCTCTATTGAGGCGTTTATGGCGCACTTGCCCTACTTCAGCGCGCCTGAAAAGTGGGCTGAGATGAAAAACACCGTCGCGCAATCGGGTGTGGAAGTGCTGGCTTATGGCGTGGTCGGTTTCGACGCGCAGGAGAAACCCGCCCGCACCGTGTTCGAGTTCGCTAAAGCGATGGGCATTCCTGTAATTACCGCCGACCCTGCCCCTGAAAGCTTTCGCTACCTGCCCCGCCTCTGCGAAGAGTTCAAAATCCGCATCGCTATCCACAATCACGGACCGAACACCCGCTACGATACGATTCGAAGCGTGGAAGACGCTTTGCGTGGGCAACCGGACTGGATTGGCGTCTGCATAGACACGGCGCACTTTCTACGCTCCGGCGAGAACCCCGTGGAGGCGGTGCGCCGTTTCGGGAAGCGGGTGTATGCCGTGCATATCAAGGATGTCAAAGACCGCACGCGCTACACCCTTTTGGGGCAGGGCGACTTAGACATGGTGGGCTTTTTGCGCGCCCTGCGACGCATCGACTTCAAGGGGTGCCTCGCCTTGGAGTACGAAGAGAACCCCGACGACCCGCTGCCCGACCTGCGCGCATGCTTGGAGGCAATCCGAGCCGCGATGCGTAAGGTGTAGCAAAGGGCGTGCGCTCAGATTTTGGGCGCAAAGAAACGGCTCAGCCAACGCCTAAAACGAGAGCGCCGCGCACGAAGCACTGTACGCATTTGCAGATACGATCTACGGCATGCGGGACACGACACGATATGCACCATCAGAGCGTGATAGTTCGGCGCACGTCGCCCACGTTGAGCCAGATCCAAAAGCTGCTCAAAAGTAGGGCACAAACCTGCTGGTACACCCTTAAGTTGCGCCGAAAGACGCCGCTCCAACGGCGT
>NKPV01000108.1 GCA_002254605.1 Armatimonadetes bacterium JP3_11 | reverse complement strand
GCAGCACGGTTTCGGGAGGCGGGCTGAGGAAGCGTTCTGGGTCGGGCAGGGCGAAGGTGATTTCGGCTTCGGCGGCGAGTTCACCGTTCACCCGCGCCACGGCTTTCACGCGCCCCACCTCGCGCCGCATCCAGAGCATCTCCACTTCCATAATCAGTGTGTCGCCGGGCACGACGGGGCGACGGAACCGCGCGTTTTCAATCCCGCCCAGCAATGCGACGCGGTGACGCATCTCAGGCTGCAGCATAACCATCACGCCGCCCACTTGCGCCATCGCCTCCAAGATCAGCACTCCTGGCATAATCGCCTTCACCGGGAAGTGTCCCTGAAAAAAGCTCTCGTTGATGGTCACATTCTTTAGCCCGACAGCGCGTTTGCCCGGTTCGAGCTCTAAGATCCGATCCACCAGCAAAAACGGGTATCGGTGGGGAATCACCTGTCGTATCTGCTCTATGTCCAGCATAAACTCTGCCATCCTCAGTCCTCCGTACCGAATCGCTGCGCCAACATCCGCGCCAGTTGCACATTCAGGGCGTGCCCCGGTTTGACCGCGACCAGCGTGAAGCGCGGCAAATACACGCCACTGAGATACAAATCGCCCAGCACATCCAGCAGTTTATGGCGCAGCGGCTCATCCTCGAAACGCGCAGGATTATGATACCCTGTTTCGCCGATGACGAGCGCGTTTTCCAGTGCGCCGCCTCGCGCCAGCCCCTGCCGTCGGAGCGCTTCGACCTCGCGTAGGAAGCCGAAGGTGCGCGCTGGCGCAATCTCGGTGAGCGAGTCCGCCACAGGGAATGCCCCCGCTTGCACCCCCAACGGCTCTGGGAAGTGGATATAGCCAAAAAGGGTTTCGCCTGAGAACGAGAGGGCAAGATAGCGGTCGGCTTGACGGAGTTGGAGCGCGCCCTCACCCCTTGTTTCTACATTGGGGGAAGCAGGAGGCGCGTGGGGGCGAATCGCCTCCACGAACGGCAACGCGCTCCCGTCCAGGATCGGGATTTCGTCGCCCTGCACCACCTCGATCACGCAGTGAGTAATCCCCATCATCCAAAGCGCCGCCATCAGGTGTTCTACCGTGCCGATTTTTACAGTGCCGTCGCCCAGCACCGTGGCGCGGGTCGTGTCGACCACAAACTCCCAGCGTGCAGGAAACACATGTCCGCCTTTGCGCACGGTGATGTGGCAGCGGATTGCTTGATTTCTCCAGGGGATGCTTTCATCGTCATCTGTGAGATTGGCGGGGTGGAGCAAGACTTTGCATCGCTCTCCGGAGTGCAGTCCCACTCCTTCGAAGGCGAGCGTTTCGCGGAGCGTCTTAGCGGTTGCCATTCGGTGGGGGCGCCTCCTTTTCCTCTTCGCGGGGGTAGAAGAACCCTTTGGCGCCTTCAGGGAGTTCAATCGTCTCCTTGCCCTCGGTGAGGGAGACGAGGGCGAGGTGGGTCTCCACTCGGAGCCGTTCAGGTTCATCCACCACCACTTTCCCTTTCAGGGTAAGGCGTTCGGCTTTTTGATCGTATTCGGCTTCGTCGGCGGTCAGGGTGCGTGTGCGTCCATGGGCGAGTTGCTGCACGGCTTTGATGTTGCCGCGCAGGTAGGCGACCTTACGACGGTAGAAATACTCGATTTGGTCGCAGGTGGCGTCGATAGGATAGCGTTTCGCCTGTTCGATCTCGCTTTCCGATGCGCCTTCGGATGGGGGTTGCGTTTCACGCGGTTTGATTCGCATCCGCACTTGGTTCTGCAGGAGGGCGCGTTTTTGGTCGTCACCGTACCAGATCTCCAGTTTCGCGCCTTCGATGTCGATGCGGGGGTCTTCGAGGCGCAGTTTGCCCGTAGCGAGTGCGTAGCGTTTGCGGTCGTAGACATCTGCGCGCTCTGCCGTGGCAATGGTGTCGCCGTCTTTGAACCACAACCCTTCCAGCTCCGAGTGGTCGCTGCGGAGGGTGCTGCGCGCCGCTTTGAATTCCACTTGGCGTTGCGGTTGGGCTCCTTCTTGCAAGAGTGCGCTGCTGACACGAAACGCGCTTTGCTGCAGTTCTATCGCGCCCGATGCCAAATCCCAGCGCAGGGTTTGAATGACGCCCTGTCCGTCTGACCAGCGCAGGCGCGTGGGCTGTTCAATCAAGATCTGTTGCTTGCGCAGGTCCCACTGTAGCCATGCGGTTTGCACGGTGAGCGGTGTATCGCCCAGTGGATGGCGTCGGATTGTTAGGGTCGGATTGCCCGCGATGTGGAGGCGTTTCGCAGGGTAGTTATAGAGCACCTCATCAGCTCGCGCGGTACCGATAGGATTGGCGTGTTCGTCGTAGAGTATCGCGTGATGGAGCCGCTTCGCTCGCCAGTGGACGCGATTGCGCTCGATCTCCAGCGCGTCAAACTGGAGAGTAGCGAGGATGCGCTTTCCGTCGCGTAAGGTGAGGGTCGGGCGTTCGAGGTAGAACTCCAAGTTTTGCAATTCGGGCGGTACGGTGGCGAGGGTGCGCAGGAGGGGGTCTTGTCGGCGTAGGTGCTCAACGCCCCACAGTCCCAGGAGCGTAATAAGGAGCAGCGCGCCGAATTGGAGCAGAGGGCGCACGGGACGCGCCCTCTGAAACACGACACGCTCAGGGGCAGGCATCGTCCACAGGCGGCGGCGGAATCTGCGGATTGTTCGGGAAGATTTCGATGGTGCCGAAATCGATGAGCTTTGGCGCTCCGAACACGGTTCGCACCAAGCCCGCTTGATTCGAAGCCACCAGACATGCGGCGGTCGTTGTCGCCGCGTTGGGCGTCTGGATGACGCGCTTATTGTTCTGCGGGTCGGTATGGCGTACGATGGCGGTATAGCCTGCGGGCGGTCGTACCCACAGCCCGCGGAAGAACAGGTTGTCGCCCACATTTCGCAGCATGAAATCGCCCGCTCGCGCATCGCTTTTGATGGCACGCGCGATGCTGAGTGCGACTTCGTTGGGGTTGCCTGTGGTCGTCGCGACCACGCGCTGGAGCGGAATCGCGCCCGTGTCGGTCATAAAATACACCTCTGCGTTGTGGATTGGGTTGCCTGTGGTGGGGTCAACTACCCGCACATAGGCTATTCGATCTGTAACGACAACCCCTGCGCCGCCGCCCCCACCGTTGCCACCGCATCCATGCAACAGCACGGCAAGCGCTGCCAGTCCCAGTCCTATTGATAGTCGTCTCATGCGCTGAAAACGCCTCCTCTAACTCCTGCGGTAATTCTACCCATTAGACTGCTTTCCTGCCGAATTCGTTACGATGGGTGCGCTCCGTTCCTCCGTTGGGTGGCGGGCGCGCCATGCGCGTACCAGTTGGTTCGGCTTCCATGGGGCGCGCAGAAAGAGCGTACCGATGCTGAACGCGCGCGCGCCCAGTTGCCAGAGTTCCTGCAAGTCGTCCAGCGTGTAGATTCCGCCCCCCGCGATAATCGGCAGTTGTGTCGCCCGACGCAGGTTTTGGATGGCTTCGCGCACGAACGGGCGTATCGGCTCTCCCGAAACTCCCCCCCCACCCAGTCGCGCAAGCGGCGAAGGCGTGTCGGGGAACACGAACCGCCACGGTACGGCGTTGATGGCGTGAATCGCGTCGGCGACGCCTTCCAACGCCTGCGCGATGGCGACATAGGGCTGGTCGTAGCCTACTTTGACGATGAGCGGATGCCCCGATTTGCGCAAGGCGTCGGCGATGGCATGCACATGGTTCACCGTATCCGCCTGGCAGTGCGCCACATTCGGGCAGGAGGCGTTGAGTTCGATTGCGGCGATTCGCAGCGGGCGCAGTTTCGCCGCGAAGGCGTGCGCCTCGTCCACGCTTTCGGGGTATACGGAAACGACACTCTGCAGTCCCATGCGCTGCATGCGGGGATAGCAACGGTGTAGCCACCAATCGATGCCAGGATTGGTCAGCCCCACGGCGTTGACGGTTCCCCCGGGTATTAGGCGCACACAGCGCCAAGGCGCATACCAGCGGAGGTTGCCCCGACGCGGGTGCAGCGTGAGTGTTTTGACGACTACCGTGAATTCGCGCGGGTTCAAAACGCCTATCCAGCGTAGGGGATATTCCCACCACCAGCCGCGCCCGTCAAAGCCCAGCGCGCCGCTGCCCGTCAGAAACTCCACCTGCTCGCCGTTGGAAAGGGTAATCATACGCGCTGGCTTATTCCCGCCCCACAGGCTGCAACACGGGCTGCACTTTCAAAAACGCTTGCACCACGCGCGGGTCGAACAGCGTGCCCGCGCCCTGGTGAATTGCCTCGACCGCCTGCTGCTCGGAGAGGGCAGGGCGATAGGGTGTTTCGGTGCGCATGCCGTCGAAGGCTTCCGCGACCGCCAGCACACGCGCGGGCAGTGGGATTTGTTCTCCACGCCACCCATGTGGGTAGCCCGTTCCATCCCAACGCTCGTGGTGGCACTCAATCCAGAGCGAGAGATCTTTGAATCGGTGGATTCGGCTGACGAGAAGCACACTCAGGCGGGGATGCTCTTGGATCTGGATACGCTGTTGGGGGGTGAGGGGCGCGACCGTGAGCAGTTCGTCGGGCAACCCCAGCATCCCGATATCGTGGAGCGCCGCCGCCAGTCGCAGCGCGCGCAGCGTCGCTTTGCTGAGTCCCAATTCGCAGCCGATAGCGACCGCATACGACGCCACGCGCTCGCTATGCCCTTCCAAATGGGGATGCGCCAGTTCCAGCGCACGCACGAACGCTCGCACCACATCGTTCTCCATCCGTATGAGCTGGTCGCGTGTCACGAAGACCTCCCTGTGGGGCGATTATACCTGTTCAGCGCGTTTTGATGCCGCGCGGCAGGGGGGCGTACTGTGTTTCGTGGCAGCACTCGCGCCAACTCTCGCCGTTGAGCGCGCAGGTACGCCAGAGACGGACGCGCACGCCAGCGCGCCCCGGCTGGGTTCGGAAGCCGACCGCAATCGGCGCAGGCGCGGAATCGACAATTTCGGGCATCACTGTACAGCGGGGTACCGTGCGACGCACCGTGTGGGCAGGAGCCTGCGCGTAAATTCGGCACACGAGCCGCGCTCCTATCTCCTTGAACTCTACTCGACATGGAAACGGATACGGATTGCGGAGTTTCAGGTCGGCGATTCCCTGCGCCACGGCGGCGTCGCGCCCGACGCCGATGTAACTGGGCGCAAGCGCGTGGGGGTGCCGTTCCACGATTTCCAGTCCTGCAAGGAGCGCCGCATTGTAAAGCGTCGTGGCGGTCTGACACACGCCGCCCCCCCACGCAGGTACCAGAATCCCCCCATAACTCACCGGCGCCCGCACATAGCCTTCGGAGCGTACCCACGGACCCACCGTCTGATTGAAGGACCAAGTGGTCTTCGGCGGTAGGATCGCGCCATCGACCCGTTTTGCCGCGAGCAGCGCGTTATGGCGTTGCCCTGGCGTGCGCCCCTCCAACGAGGTTACAAACTCCACCAGCAGCGTCGAGGTGCGCGGCGTCTCATCGCGCTGACACCCGGCAACACACAACCACGCTCCTAACAGCAACGCTATCCAACGCATTCCAATTCATTAGACGCGTTGTGCGCCCTTCCTGCTATGCGGCTTCGGGTTGATAGACGCAGACCTGATTGCGCCCGTTGTGTTTGGCGCGATAGAGCGCTGCATCCGCTTCGTACAGCAAAGTCGCGGGGGGCGTGCCCATCCGATAGCTCGCAACGCCCAGACTGGCGGAAACGGGCGCGTGGGGATTCTGAATCTGGCTAATCTGCGTGCGGATGCGCTCGGCGACTTGAACCGCTTGCTCCAGAGTCGTGTTGGGCAAAAGCAACGCGAACTCCTCACCCCCATAACGCGCCACAACATCATAGGCGCGCGCCGATTGGCGCAACACCTCGGCGACCTGCTTGAGCAACTCGTCGCCTGCGGGGTGACCAAAGCGGTCGTTGAACTGCTTGAAGTGGTCAATATCCAGCATGATGAGCGACAGCGGCTGCCGATGACGCTCCGCCATCTGAACCAAGCTATGGAGCGATTCCTGGAACGCCCGATGGTTTTTCAGCCCCGTCAATCCGTCGGTGAGCGCCGCTTGCGCCAGCGCACGATTCGCTTCCACCAACTCCGCATTCAACTGCGCCAACTCTTGATGCGCAGCGCGAAGTTGCTGATAGAGCGCTTGGAGCTCCTCGTTTTGCGCTTGGATTTCCTCGCGTTGACGCTCCTGCTCTTCAAAGGCTTGCTGCAGCTGGATTGCCATCCGGTTAAAAGTCTGTGCGAGGAAACCGAACTCGTCGCGTGCTGCGTAGGGGATTCGCGCTCCCCAGTCGCCCGATGCAACGCGATGGATTGCCGTTAGGAATCGCGCGATATACGCCCGCAAGAACCCCACCATCAGCAGGCTCGCCAGAATCGCAATCACGACACTGGCGACTGCCAAGGTGCGCTTGGCTTTGGAGAGCCACTCTTGCATGAGGTTCTTGGTGGCATGGGGGTATTCGAGTGTCAATAAGGCAATCGGGTGTCCAGTGGGGTCTCGCAGGATCACGCCTCCAGAATCCCCCTCGCTGGGGTGGGAGCCGTGAGTCTGGAATTGAGTGCTGAGCGTGAGGACGACCCTATTGCCAATCTGCTCGCTGAGTTGGCTAAGTTGCACATGCTTGAGGGACTTCGCCAACACAAGCACTCCCACTGGCGGCTGTTGCCACTCTTCATCGTAAATCGGAGCGGCGCTCATCATATAGACTGCGCCGTCACGGCGTACTAATCCCGCGTCACCCTTGCCACGATGCGCGTCTTGCACAAGCGATAGGTTCAAAAGCCATTCATTTTCGGAACAGTTTGAAATCAGAACCTTACCTTGAGGCAAGATGATCGCCACAATGTCGTAATAAAAATGCTGCGTTAGCCAGTCGACGGCGTTAATTCTAAGCCACTGGCGGTCGCGTTTCAAGACGGCTTCCCGCGCGTCATTCCACACGCTATAGTCCTCGGTGTGGCGTAGCAGATTCATGAGTTCGCGTTCGAGGGCGATTTCCGTGGTTTTGACCAATCGCATCTGGTTGAGCCGCGCTTGGTGCGTCAGGGCATCGTTGAGGTAGGCGAGGTTCATCAGCAGCCACAAGGTGAGCAGCCCTATTAGGAGGAGGGTCAGCGTGAACGCGAATCGGACGCCGATGGGGGTGCGCTCCCATCGGTGGCGCACTTGCCATCCCCCCTGTTGCAGATACAGTTTACTCACGGTTCGCCAGCGGTGCAACATGGGCTAAAGGGGTTATGCCACATTCTGCGCTTCATTTTCCCTGCGGTCGCGCTCGTGTGTTCCCAAGCGGTCTTTGGGTGTGGGTGTTTTTTTGGCGTTATGGTTCCACCACAACGCGCGGCTGGGGCAATCTTGCCCCAGCCCCCACCGTCCCAACTTGGGGGTGAATGCTACCAGCTCATCGCGCGGGGCTGTACCTGTCCCAGCCAGTTTCAATGGGCACCCACCCTTGGGATGAATAATC
>NKPV01000129.1 GCA_002254605.1 Armatimonadetes bacterium JP3_11 | reverse complement strand
TATTCACATGCCCGAAGGTCAGCTCATCCCTATTCTCCCCGCACGCTGGAGGGATTAGAAGACGCTACTCGCAACCTATCTCTCACAGCGTGCGAGGGACGATCCCAAAACCTTCAAGGGAGATGGGCAGGATTCTCTCCTGTTTTGCGCTAAAAAAGCCGAAAATTCTGATCGTGAGTGCCTTAGAAATCAGAACAGTGGGCACATTCGCGGATTGGAGCCTCCTCCGGTGGACGAATGCCGAAGGCGACGCGCTGGGGGTGGCGCCACCGAGCGCGCAAGAGCCAATACACCTTCCCTCGTCGCCGTTTGGCATCGCATGCCCGATTGCTCTGCCAGACGTGGGATGCGTCTATCTCTGGGCAGATGGCTTTACCTCGCGTGCATCATCGATTTTATTGGAACGTGAGTTAGCGCAACGGTATCTCAAAGGGGCGAATGCGCTGGTAAACCAGTATGCGCGCCGGGGTGTGCCGATGGAACAGACCCAGCAACTCCTTCAAATAGCGCAAGCCCATGCCGCCCATCAACAGTGGATTGAGTGCCTCACCTACAGCGTACAAGCCGCAGAGATGGGAGCGACCACCATAGCACGCACGCGACTGGAGCGGATGCACGGGCGCATGGCGTTTCTTTGGGGAGTATATTCAGAATCGCACAAACACCTTGAGACGGCACTGAACCAGCTTGTACCTCCCGCGAATCTGATACATTTGATCCTCGACCCTGCCAACACCCAGTGGGAACCTGTAATTCAGCAAGCGCAGAGTGTACGCATCGCCACAGCAGCGAGCATAAGTCGATTTGATATTCCTCAAGGTGACGCTCTCCGCACGGCAATGAGCCGTGTGCGAGGTCTGGTGCGCTACTGGACGCTTGCCGCTCATGGGGAACGGCATCCCGATTACTCCACGGTAGCACTCAGCGAATTGTGTGAATTGGCAAGAGCTATCGACTTCGGAGT
The DNA here is from genome assembly GCA_002254605.1 of Armatimonadetes bacterium JP3_11. Lineage (GTDB taxonomy): Bacteria > Armatimonadota > Fimbriimonadia > Fimbriimonadales > GBS-DC > GBS-DC. The sequence continues at coordinate 4,856 of NKPV01000129.1, read as the reverse complement.
TGTGCGCTTGCTGCACGGAACCCACAGTTTCCGCAATCGCGGTAGCGCATACTCCGCGCTGGAAGGCTATGTGGAGTCAGGCGTTCCCTTTGAGGCGATTCACCTGGAGTGGCACTGGTACGATGGCACACTCTACGACTTAGACCAATTGCTGGAACGCTACGGCGAGTTGGGTAAACCGATTCACTTAGAGCTGAGCCTGCCGCCAGAGTCGGGTTATGAGGTGTTTTCGCGGGCTAGTCCCCTACTCTGGCTAAGGTCGGCGTGCGTGATTGCGTTGAGCAAGCTGCAGGTGGTTGCGCTACGGCTGCCTCTCGAGGGCACAGAGTGCAGCGCTGGTGCTTGGACAAAGCAAAACACCTTCAGCCCCTACTGGCAGCAGATTACCGAAATCGCCGCGTGGAACCGCCACTTACAGGAATAGAGACTTTCAGAAACTCATGCGCACGGCGTCGCTCCACAGGAGCCGCCGGATTGCTTCGCGCGTCGCCTCGGCCAATTCCTCTACCGATTTGCCCGCGAGTTGCGCATCTTGTTCCGTGATACGCACGACCTCGCGCCCCTTCAGCAGCACAGCGTGCTTGTCCACGCTCAGTTGCACTTCGTAGAGCTGTACTCCATCATCCAGCAATCCGTTCAGTAGACTTGCTATCTGAACGGCGCGGGCGCGTGAGCTGCCGAGCTCTGGATGGTCGGCAGGCACAAAAATCTGGATCCCCTCAAAGCGCACTTCGTACAGCCCGTCAGGTTGCTCTTTGTTCAGCATGAGGGCATGCACCTGCAACGCGGGGCTAACCTCGCGTCGACGGATGGGGACACCGTACTCCTGTAGGGCACGCTTGATGGTTTCCACGCGTTCGCGGGTAATCGGGTGCGTGCGGAAGATGCCCCAGTCGATTTGGGGGCGTTTGCGCTCCTCCGCCGCCAAGCGTTCCATAAACACCAGCAGCCCGACAGGATTGTAGGGCGAGCGGCGCAGGTACTCCAGAGCGGTCAGGTCGGAATCGGTCTCCGCTTCTTGGCTAAAGCTACTCACCCGCGCGATGCGGTATAACTGTGCGCCTGTCATCAGCCCTGCAAAGTCCTGCGACGGTAATCGCCCAAACACCCCTACCAGTAGCGCGGGCAATAAAACACTTTGCTGCACTTTGGAGTCGTCGCGTATCAGTTTCATCACATGACGATGCGCCGCGTGAGCAATCTCGTGTGCTAACACCGCCGCCAGCTCATCATCGCTGGAAACGAAATCCAGTAAACCCTTGTTCACAAAGATGAATCCGCCAGGTACGGAGAATGCGTTAACATCTTTCTCGTCAATGATTCGGAAAGTGTATTCAAACGGTGCGGGACCGGACTCACCATAACGAGCTTCGGTGGGCGTCTGGCGGGCGATTTCGGCAAGCACCTGCCCGATACGGTTGACGCGCTCCACAAGTTCCGGATCAGTGATGAATTTATATTGTTTCTCGATCTCGGCAACGATTTTTTTGCCAAACTCCACCTCTTGCTGGTCGCGTGGCGTCAGATCAGGATGCTTTGGCTCTTGTGTAGGCGCTTGCGCCAGCAAGCCCCCCACCAGCCCCATAATGGCGATGAGCAACACGAAGCGTTTCCATATCCAATGCATCGTTCTATTCTCCCCGAATGCACCCTTCCTTATAGACGGTGTTGGTAACGCGAAGGTTTCCTAATTATAGCACATTCGAGGAGCGATTAGCGAGCGGCAGCATGCAAGAGAGTAGAAATTCAGGCAATCAACTACCACTCCGCCCACGCTTTGTAGACGATGTACGGCAGTTTGGGCAAGTAGTAGCCCAGCAGCCCCACCACGGTGCGTCCGAAAGAGGGCGCGGTTCGATGCGGCTCAACAGGTGCCCACTGCCCTGTACGATAGGCACGGTTTAGGCGGGCATAGGTGCGCAGTAGCCCTTCGTTCGCCATGCACGCCGCAAGTGCATCCGAAACCGTATGGGAAAACAACGATTCAGGCAATTCCACAATTTCGGAAAGCTCCGCATACAGGCGTTGCAGGTCGGGCGTGTAGCCCCTGTACGCCGCCTGCTCGCGCAGGGCAGCGTAGCGTTCAAAATCTAACGGGCGGGCATCGGGCAAGGCGACAATTGCCTCTACTGCACGGAGCAGCCAGCGTAGGCGCTGTATATCCCAAATGGGGTCTAACGCGCGTATCTCGATCGTGCCCAAACGCCGCGCCAAGATGAGGTCTTGGAACCGATAGTAGGGGTCACGACGCAGTGCGCCTATAGCGAACGAGTGAGCGATTCGGAACGATTGCCCGAAGTAGCGCTCCCCTGCATAGGGGCTACTCGCCGAGAGGAGCATCAGCAGCGGCAAGAAATAAGCAAGATTGGCATACACAGTTTCGCGTCGTTCGGTCGCTACGCCGATGTGGATGTGCAACCCTCCTGTGTTGGTCGGTGACTGCAGGTTAAATAGATGCCCGACGGGCACAAGGTAGGCATCCCCTGCGGCGCGTATGAGGTCGGCGCGTCGTGCTTGGAGGTCGGCGAGCAGCGCATCCAGGCTGCTGTGGGGGCGCGTGGCGATTTCGACACTGCTCATCAGACATTGGCGGATCTCTTTGCCGCGGGCGAAGTTCGTAGCAGAGTGTTTGTAGTAATATCGTGGGTTGCGCCAAAGCAGTTTCGCCATCACATAGAGCGCGCTCAGCGCAGGGCGCGTCGGCTCTGTGACGAAAATCTCCTCTTCCAGTCCGTAGGTCGCGACGCCTCGATTTGCGAGCGCTTGCGGTAGCATCCGTGCCTCGGACGTTGCAATCACGGCATAAGGATACCCCATCCAATCTGCGCTCCACTTCGAGTACAATCTATCTGCGATGAGCCTATCACGAGTCTACTTTGAACGCATCCGTGAACAGATTAAGGAGTTAGAGCGGCGCTCTTTAGCAGCAGTTGAGCAAGCGGCGGAAGTGTGTGCGCAGTGCCTGCTGCGTGGGGGCGTGATTCATGTACACGACACGGGGCATCTCGTCTCGCGCGAGTTAATCAACCGCGCAGGCGGGCTGGCGGCGTTCAGCCCCTTCCATTTCGAACTGCAGGTCACGAACACGAATTCTTATCGCGAAGCTCATGGTGTAGGGGCGCACACCACACCTGAAACTGTGCGATGCATCGTGCATGCCGCGCTGGATAGAAGCCGCATCGCGCCCGACGATGTGCTGATTATCGGCAGCGTGTCGGGCAAGACGCCGTTCCCTATTGAGTTGGCAATACAGGCACGGGCGCGCGGTGTTTATACCATCGGACTCACCGCGATTGATTACTCTTCGCAACTGGCTTCGGAACACGAATCGGGCAAACGCCTGTTTGAGGTGGTTGACTTAGTTATCGACAACGCTGCACCTTACGGCGATGCGATGCTTACTCTTGAGGGTGTGGAGACTGCGTTCTGTCCTGCCTCAGGAATCGGCGCTGCCGTAGCCCTCTGGTCCGTTGTCGCAGGCATCGTGGAACGAATGGCGGCACAGGGCAAGCCCCCCACAATCCTCGCCAGCATTAACCGCCCCGACGGAATGGAACGCTATAGGCAAACGATCGAACACTACAAGCAAAGGGGGTACTAATGGGAAGCAAACCGAAACTGGTGCTTTTTGTCTGTGTGGGCAACTCGTGCCGAAGTCAGATGGCGGAGGGCTTTGCGAACCATTACGGGCAGGGCAAAGTCGTCGCCTTCAGCGCAGGAACAATGCCCTCAGGCAAGGTACATCCCCTCGCCATACAAGCCATGCGTGAATTGGGGATCGATATCACCCATCAGACCTCCAAAAGTGTGCAGGAGTTTGACCTCACCCAGTTTGATGCGGTGGTAAGCCTGTGTGATGCACGAACAGATGAGTTTTGCCCCGCGACCTACATGGGCGTTCAGGAACACTGGAACATTCCCGACCCGATTGGGCTACCCATGGACGAGTTCCGCCGTGTACGCGCAATGATAGAACAGCGCGTCAGGGAATTGGTGGAGCGACTTAGCCGCGATGCGTAAGCTGAAACGGGTAGTTATTGCGAGCCATAACCGTTCCAAATCGCGCGAAATCGACCAACTCTTACGCGCAGGGCTAAGTGACCTGTCCGTCGAGATTCGCCTTCTGGCAGACTATCCGAACACGCCTCCCCCTCCTGATGAGAATGCCAATAGCTATGTGGGCAACGCGATAATCAAGGCAAGTGCATGTGCCGCATTCACTGAATCCATCAGCTTGGCAGATGATGCGGGGCTGGAAATCGATGCTTTGAACGGACAGCCAGGGCTTTATTCGCGTCGCTTTGCCGGAGAGAATACTCCTTTTAGCATCAAGATGGGCATTTTGCTGGAGATGCTTAAGGATGTGCCGCCTGAACGGCGTACGGCGCGGTTCCGCTGTGCGGTGGCGATTGCACTTCCCGCAGGTGAGGTGTACACTTTTGAGGATACGCTGGAAGGGCGTATCGCGGAAGCGCCGTGTGGGCAGGCTGGCTTCGGTTACGACCCAATTTTCTGTGTACCCTCGTTGGGCTGTACCTTAGCCGAGCTGCCAGCAGAGTTTAAGAACCGAATCAGTCACCGCGCTAAGGTGATGCGTCGGGCGATTCCGCAGCTGCGCGCGCTCCTGAACGAGTGCGTTGAGGCAACAAACGACGGAACTCATCAAGGCTCTTAACCATCGCTGACTGCACCGAGAGCTTCTGAAGGGTCTCGATGTCCTCCACTGCCGTCACGGCACGCTGCAAAGCTTTTGAAACCGTACCGAAGCGGGCTTTGAGAACATTTAAAATTGCTTGCTGCAAGCCCTGCTGCAAGCCCTGCTGCAAGCCCTGCTGCAAGCCCTGCTGCAAGCCCTG
>NKPV01000047.1 GCA_002254605.1 Armatimonadetes bacterium JP3_11 | reverse complement strand
TATTCACATGCCCGAAGGTCAGCTCATCCCTATTCTCCCCGCACGCTGGAGGGATTAGAAGACGCTACTCGCAACCTATCTCTCACAGCGTGCGAGGGATAGGAGTAAGGGCACCCCCCTTTCCCACCGTGTGGGAGAGGGTACGGGGTGAGGGCAACCAATACCTCCTTGACAAATCCATATGACCTATGGTATAATATTGACCGATGGTCAGGAGTGACCATCGGTACAAACCGGTTATCGGAATGAATGTTATGGAACGCACTATGAACCGACTATCGCGTCCGTACGCGAATCGACGCGAGCGTCGCCGGGAAGAGACCCGCCAACGGCTCATTCAGGCGGCGCTCGCGTTGATGCACGAAAAACCCTTCGACCAAGTCACGGTAGAAGAGATCACCGAGCGCGCTGATGTCGCCAAAGGTACATTCTTTACTTACTTCCCCACCAAAGAGCATTTATTGCATGCCTACATCCGCGACATGACGGATGAGGTGTATGAGTTTTTGGAGTCCCTACAACCCGAACAAGCCCCCAGCCAGTGGGAGGTGTTGCGTCAAGTGATGCTTTTTATCGCGGAGCGTGATGCGCGGTCAGTCCAAATCACGCGCTCCATTATGGTCGCGTGCTGCCAAAGCTCTGTGCTGCGCGAGCAGATGTTAGACATCATCAAAGAAGCCACCGAGTACGCGCGCGCAGGGTTCGAATTAGGACAGCGCACAGGCGAGTTTCGCACCGATGTCTCGGCGAACGAACTGGCGCACCAAGCCATTCGCCTCTACCGCCTCTCCTTAATGGAGTGGATGATGGAACGCGAAGACGAACCACTGAAGCCCATCGTGGAGCGCGTGCTGGAATTTTACAAGCCTGCTTTCTTAGCCCCCCGTAGCACGGACAGTCCTACCCGTGCCGACGCACCTTGCTTGGGCACGAATGTCCAAGCCACTGACCAAGCCACCGAGATCGAAAAGGAGACTGCTCTATGATAAACCGACGGCTTCTAATCGGTTTGGTTTTGACTGCAGTGCTCCAAGGGAGCTGGTCGCAAGAGGCGACGCTCACTTTGGACGAGGCAATCGAGATTGCTTTGCGCAACAACCGTGCGGTGCAAATCAGCGCACGCAACCTCGACAAATCACGCAACGCCGTTCGCGAGGCGCGTGGCAACGCCCTCCCGCAGATTCAAGCCAACGCCGCCTACACCCGATTCGACCGCGTGGCGACGGCACGGTTCGGGCCGCAACCGATACGCTTGGGCAATATCGAGAATCGCACCGCGCGTATCACACTGACCCAAGTAATCGATATCAGTGGGATTGTGCGCACCGCCGTCCGCGCTGCGTCGGTGTTCGTGTCCATCAGTGAACTGGAGTACGAACGCACGCGCAACGACACGATTTTGCAAGTGACGCAAGCCTACCAAGGCGTGGCGCGTGCTGACGAGTTCGTGCGTGTGGCAGAAGAGGCATTGAAGAACGCCCAAGAGCGACGGCGTCTTATTCGCGCTCAAGTGGATGCGGGCGTGGCGGCGCAGTTCGACCTGCTGCGCGCCGAGACCGCCGTAGCGCAAGCCGAGCAGGCGCTGCTCAACGCCCGCAACCAACGCGAACTCGCGGTCGCCGCGCTCAACAACCTGCTGGGACGCGACCTGAACACCCCTGTGCAAGTGGTGAAGCCCACCACACTTCCCCCGCTCCAAGAAGCGGAACTGGATGCGCTCACCCAACAAGCGTATCAGAACCGTCCCGAGATAGTAGCGGCGGAACGCGGGGTGGAACTGGCGCGCGTGAATATCCAAAACGCGCGGCGCGGCGCACTCCCCAGTATCGTCCTGACAGGGCAGGCGGATTTCAACCTCAACACTTCCCCTTTCAACCCACGCCGCGAGTCCTACACAGGGACTGTGGTGCTGTCGGCGCCGATTTGGGACAGTGGAATCACCCGCGCCCGCGAAGCGCAAGCCCGCGACGATTTAGAAATCGCCCAACTGCGCCTGCAGCAGGCGAAAGAAGGGGTCGCGTTGGAGGTGCGTCAAGCGTATCTGAACCTGCGAGACGCGCAGAAACGGCTCGCCGTTGCGCAGAAGGGGCTGGAGCAAGCCACCGAAGCGCTCCGCCTCGCCCGCGTGCGCTTTGAGGCAGGGGTGTCGCCCCAACTCGAAATCAGCGACGCCGAACTCGCCTTCACCCAAGCGCAAACGAACCTCGTGGACGCGCAATTCGACTATCTGGACGCCTATGCGGCACTCCAACGCGCCATTGGCGTCATCGGTAAGCAATACGCACAACGATAGGGGAGGAAAATAAACCATGAAAACAGGCTATCTTCTGGGCACTGGGCTGCTCCTGGCGGTTTCCCTCTCTGCTTGTGGGCGCGGCGGTGGCGGCGGCGCACCCGCTCCGCAGGCGCAAGCAAACGAAACCGTCGCCGTATCCGTCGCCGTAGAGCGCATTAAGACAGGCACGCTTACCGAAACGGCGTCCGTGACGGGCGAACTACAGTCCTTCAACGACACGACCGTCGCCGCTAAAGTGGGAGGGCGCATCGTAGAGGTGCGCGTCCGCGAGGGAGACCGCGTGCGCAAAGGCGATGTGATTGCTGTTCAAGACCCGACCGACTTGCAACTTCAGCTGCGTCAAGCGGAGTCGGCGGTGCGTGCGGCGGAGGCGAACTTGCGCCAAGCGGAAATCGCGGCGCGCACACAACCTGCCCAGACCGATGCGCAAATCAACACCGCCAAAGCCGCGTTAGAGGCTGCCCGCGCACGGCTACACGCCCTCCAAACCGGGGCACGCCCACAGGAACGCCAGCAAGCCGAGCAAGCCGTCGCAGCAGCGCGCGCCAACTTCGAACTCGCGAAAGCCAACTACCAACGCGCCCAGCAACTCTATCAACAGGGCGCTATCCCCAAACAACAGTTAGACTCGGCAAAAACCGCTTTCGAGGCAGCGCAAGCACAACTCCGCCAAGCGGAAGAAACCCTCAGCCTTGTGCGCGAGGGACCGCGCCGCGAGGACATCGAAGCCGCCGAGCAAGCCGTGCGCCAAGCGGAAGAAGCCTATCGCCAAGCCCTGCTGGGCAAAGCACAGGACGAACTGGCGCAACAGCGCGTGGACGCCGCGCGCGCGGCGCTCCAGCAGGCGCGCGCACAGGTCGCCTTGCTCAAACAGCAACTCGCCGATACCGTCATTCGCGCACCGTTTGACGGCGTCATCGCGAGCCGATTCGTGGAAGTCGGCTCTATGGCAGGCGGCGGCACGCCCGTTGCGCGAATCGTGACGGTAGACCGCCTCTACTTCGAAGCCACGCTGCCCGAAATGCTGTTGCGCGATGTGAAACCGGGCATGCCTGTGGAGACGCGCGTGGATGCGTTTCCCAATCGCGTGTTTCTCGGGCGGGTGGAAGCGATTTACCCCGCTGTCGCCGACCAGGCACGCAACCTGCACATCCGCATTAGCCTCACCAACCCCGCCGACCTGCCCCTCAAAACGGGGCTTTTTGCACGCGGCGAAATCCGCCTGCGTGAATACAAAAATGTGCCCCTCACCCCCAAGCGCGCGCTGATTGAAAAAGGCGGCGTCACGCGCGTCTTCGTGGTGGAAAACGGCGTCGCCAAACAACGCGCGCTGAAAGTGGTCGCCACAAACACAGAATTCGTCTACGCGATGGGCGTGCGACCCGGCGAGAGCGTTGTGGTGCGCGGGCAAGACTTGCTCTCCGATGGGCAACCAGTACGCATTCTCGAACAATAAGGAGGCAACGCGATGTGGATGACCCGAATTGCGCTCAACCGACCCGTCACCATTATGGTGTTTGTGGTCGCTATTCTCGTGCTGGGCTACTACGCGCTCGGTAAGATGCAGGTGGAGCTGCAGCCCAAGGTGGACTTCCCTGTAATCACCATCGTCACACCCTATCCGGGCGCATCCCCCGAAGAGGTCGAAACGCTTATCAGCAAACCCATCGAGGACGCGGTAGCCGGTGTGGAGGGATTGCGCCAGATTACCTCCACTTCGCAGTTCAGCCTCTCTCAAGTTGCACTGGAGTTCTACATCGGCACAGACATCAGCCAAGCATACATCGATGTGCAGGCGAAGGTGAACACCATCCTGGGGCAACTTCCCGAAGGCGCAGAACGCCCTACCATTCTGAAACTGGATACACAGTCGCAGCCCACAATGTACCTCTCGCTGACGGGTAATCGCCCGCCCTACGAGTTGCGCGACCTCGCCGAAAACATCATCAAAGACCGCCTCAGCAGCGTGCCCGGCGTGGCAGCGGTCTCGGTGGCAGGCGGACAAAAGCGCGAGATTCAAGTCGCCGTGGACAAGCGCCGCCTCAACGCCTACGGCTTATCCATCAACACGATCGTGCGTACTTTGCAGGGCGCGAACCTGAATGTGCCCGCGGGGCGCATCACCGAAGGCGAGCGCGACTACAATGTGCGCCTGCTGGGCGAGTTCAAATCGGTGGACGAACTGCGCAACCTGGAGATTTACTTGCCCAACCCGCGCAACCCCATGCAACGGGGCAGTATTGTGCGCCTCAAGGATGTCGCTGATGTGCGCGACACCGTCGAGGAACGCACCGAACTGACCCGTGTGAACGGTAAAGAGGATGTCTCCATCGTTATTCAGAAGACAAGCGACGGGAACGCAATCGAAGTGTCCGACGGCGTCAAGGCACAAATCGCCCGCATTCAGCAAGAATACCCCGACCTGCAGTTCACGATTACGCAGGACACAGCCGACGCCGTCAAAGAGAGCCTCGCAGACCTGCGCCTTGCGCTGGGAATTGCCATCGTGCTGGTGGTGGTGATTATCTACCTGTTTCTCTATAATGTGCGGGGCGCGATTATTGTCTCACTGGCGATACCGACCTGCTTCTTCGCGGCGTTCATCGCGATGTATTTCTTCGGCTTCACGATTAACTTTATGACGATGCTCGCCCTCTCGTTGGCAGTGGGGGTATTGGTGGACGATGCAATCGTGGTGATCGAGAATATCTATCGCCACCTGTCGTTAGGTGAGGAGCCGATGGAAGCGGCTTATAATGGACGCACGGAGATCGGGCTCGCCGCCGTCACGATCACTTTCGTGGATGTGGTGGTGTTCCTGCCGATTGCGTTCATGGGGGGCGTGACAGGGCAGTTCTTCCGCTCGTTCGGGATTACGGTGGCGGTCACGGTGCTGTTCTCGCTGATTGTGTCGTTTACGCTGACGCCGATGCTGGCAAGTCGCTTGTACCGTCGTGGGGAGGCACTGGAGGAGCCACGGGGCTTCTTCAAGTGGTTCGACACGCGCCTGAATAACCTCAAACAGTCCTACCGACATGCGCTGGCGTGGTCGCTGCGCCACCGCTGGCTCGTCATTCTGACCGCGAACGGCGCGCTGGTAGCGACTTTCGTGCTCATCATAGGCTCTGCAGTAGCCGGGAGCCCTCTGCTGCCGTTCCGCTTCGCCCCCTCCCAGGATCAGGGGCTGATTCAAGTAACGATCGAGATGCCTCCAGACGCCGCACTGTCGCAGACCGACGCAGCGGCGCAACGCATCGAACAAGCCGCACTCACGATCCCCGAAGTGAAGTATGTAGCCACTCGGCTGGGACGGCTCTCGTCGGGATTTTTCGGCGGGGGCGACACAGGACCACGTTTCGCCAGCATGCAAATCACACTGCACGAAAAGAAGGCTTTATTAGACAGCCTTCTTTTCTGGGTGAAGCACGACGAGCGGTTGCGCACCCGCCGTGATATCGAAATCGCCGCCGAACTGCGCCAGAAGATTGGCGACATCCCCGGTGCACAGGTCGTAGTGAACGCCGTATCAGGCTTTCGTGGTGGAGGCTTCGGAGCACCAATACAAATTGCTCTGGTGGGCAAAGACACAGCGACCCTCTTAGAAACCGCCGAGCGGGTGCGCAACTTGATCGCGCAAATCCCGGGCATAAAAGACCCCGACTTATCGTGGTCTGCAGGCAAGCCCGAGCTGCAGGTGCGCGTAGACCGTGAAAAAGCGACGGCGTTGGGCGTGAACCTCGCGGAAATCGCCGCCGCGCTCCGCACCGCCTACGAGGGCGACACAAGCGTCAAATACCGCGAGGCAGGACAGGAATACGATGTGCGCGTGCGCCTGCGCGAAGACCAACGCCAGCGCCTTACCGGACTGAACGACCTCGTGGTGGCGTATGTGCAAGGAGCCCCAGTCTACCTGCGCGATGTCGCAACCATCACGCTGGGTGAAGGACCCACCAAAATCGAGCGCACCGACCGCCAGCGACGCATCACCGTGACGGCAAACTTGCTGCCAGGCTATACAACGGGCAACATGCGCCAAGTCATCGACGCGAAACTGCGCGAAACGAACGCAATTCCGCCCGGCGTGCGCGCGCAGTGGTTCGGCGAGAACGAGGTCCTAGCACGCGAAGGCGTCTACATGGCACAGGCGCTGCTACTCGCCCTGATACTGGTCTACTTGCTGATGGTCGCGCTCTTCGAGAACTGGCTCTACCCGTTCATCATTATGTTCAGTCAGCCGCAAGCACTGGTGGGCGCACTCTTGGCGCTTGTCCTATTCCGCTCCGAGCTGAACATCATCTCGATGATTGGCATCATCGCGCTCGTCGGCATCGTGGGCAAGAACGCCATCCTGCTGGTGGACTACACAAACACCCTGCGCCAACGCGGCTTGGCACGCGACGAGGCATTGCTGGAAGCGGGTGAAACTCGCATGCGCCCCATCCTCATGACAACACTTTCGCTGGTGCTGGCAATGATCCCCATCGCGCTCGCTGTGGGGCGCGGCTCGGAATTCCGAGCGCCATTGGGAATCGTAATCCTCGGTGGGCTGACCGTCAGCACGCTGCTCACGCTGATTGTCATTCCTTGCACCTACAGCGTGGTCGATGACTTCACGCGGTTCCTAAGTCGCGTGATCTGGAAGCGCGGCGCGGTTCCTATCGAGCAAGCCGCCGTCACGAAACCAGAACACGAGGAGGAAGAAGTGCGACTCTGATACGCCTCCTCCGAAACACTCTCTAAGGGGAACGCCGCAGCGTTCCCCTGTTTTTTTAATGCGGCTCGGCTTCCTCGACTAATGGCGCTTTCCGAATCGAGTGCAGCGCCCGCATGGGGTGCTGGCGCTGCAATGGCTGGAGAGGGGACGAGAAGCGAGGGCGCTCCCCCCTCATTCTCTCCCCGTGTTAATCACGATCTGCCCCGTCGCGCCATCGAAGGCGACTTCGGCGTTCAGCATGGCTCCCAGCGCCGATGCAGGCGCCAACACACGCCCGCGCAGAAGGCGCAACGGCGCATCGGTAGCAACAGCCACACCGTCCACGAGGATTTGGTTTTCGCGCACGCGCAGCGTCATCGTTCGCCCGTTCAGCTCGGCGTAGGCAGTCTTGGTTTGGTTATCCCAGCGCAAGCGCGCGCCCAGTTGCTCTAACACGGCACGCATCGGCACCAGCGCGACGCCTTCCTCCACTTGCGGTGTGACATCAAACCGAACCAGCTTCCCATCCAGCGCGACCTCGAATCGGGTGATGGTTGCGGGAAGTCGTGTCCCGACCTCGATATTCAGCCAGAGGCTCTCCGACGGCGTGCTGGGAGCCGTTTTCGCAGGCGCACTGGCGAGTTGCGGTACGCGCAGCTTCTGACCACGCATCTGAGGCTCCACCTCGGCAGCACGGGCAAGACGCAGCGATTGCATGGGCACCGTCTCCACTGCCCGCAACGCTGGCGCTTCTATGGGCGCACTCAGACGGTTAGAACTCAGTTGCGCGGTGGCTGGGGTGTTCACTACCGCTTCGGGCTGCACCGCGACGCTCTCTGTCTGAACACTCGGTTCCACTGGCTCTAGTTCGGGCGCAGCAGGTACGCTTAAACGGCTGGACTCGCTCAAGTGGACCTCTGGCGCAAGCGCGATTCGCAGTGCGTTTTCAGAAACCGCAGGCGCATGCTCGGCGGGAGCAACTTCTGGCTCTACGGCTGCAACCTCTTCGGGAACTCGCCGTTCGGTGCGTCCGCCCGGATTGTTGACAAACACACGCATTGGCGGCGTCTTGAGGGTCTGATTGCCGTCGTAGCTCCAAACCTCAATCGTGTGCCAGCCATTGGTCTCGCGCGTGGTATCCCAGTTATACACATACGGCGGATAGTTGCGCAGCCCACGAATCTGTCCATCAACAAAGAACGACACATACGCCTGTCCCCGGCGATTCAAACGCGCTTCTATCGGCACATCGCCTGCGAGTTGGCTGCCGTTGCGCGGCATGACTATCGTCAGGGGGCTATTCGGATCAGGCAACAGTTCAACGCGCGTCTGGCGCTGGCTTATCAAGCGTCCTTGCGAGTCGTAGAGTTTGATAACCGCTTCGTGAGTTCCCGGCGCAAGCCCCGCATTTTGCAAGTCAAGGGTCAGTTGGTCGGTTTGACCGCTCAAGTGGCGCGTCGCGATAATCAATCCGTCCACCACAACCTCTACCGTTGCTGGTTTGACGCCGCGGAACTGTATCATTAGGCGATTCGGCTCTCTTTTGAGAATTTGCAGAGGCGACGATTGCGGCTGCCACGCGGCGATCCCTGTCGTAGTCAGCCCAGTCAGCGCCAGCAAACTCCATATTCGATTCCGATTTTCCATAGGTCGACCTCCGTATCGGCGTGTATTATATCCTCCCCGCCGTGCAATCAACGCCTTGATTCGACGACCACGCCCAATTCCTGCCAATTTCAGCGGGAAATTGCCCCAAATTCGCTCCAGGCTCTTGACTTTTCGGTCAGGAATCGTCTAAACTAAATCATGTCCGCAGGGGAGCATGGCACGGACAACACCACTATGCAGGCGTTAGGCGAGGACTGTGGGCATAGGGATCGACTCGCGAACGCTGCGGCTCTCGGTGTGGGCTTAGGAAACCAAACCGACGGAGGGATTTAGGCATGGCGATGATGGACAACCAGTTTCACTACGACGACGCGGGACTATGTACAACCTATATGGCTGATGAGGAACTCGTTTTCTACGCAAAGCAAGGCAGTGAACGCGCCACCGAAACCCTACTCAAGCGATACCGCTCCTTGGTAGAGAGTAAGGCGCGTTCCTACTTTTTAATCGGTGCAGACCACGAAGATGTGGTGCAAGAGGGCTTAATCGGGCTGTTCAAGGCGATTCGCGACTTTCGTGACGAGCGCGTCCACAAGTTCCGCCCCTTCGCCGAGCTGTGCGTGACGCGCCAGATTATCTCCGCTGTGAAAGCTGCCACCCGCCAAAAACACCTCCCCCTCAATGATTATGTTTCCCTCTATCGCCCGCTCCAAAACCACCACAACGACGACACCGATTCGAACCTCACCGATGTTCTTCCCGACCCGAACGCGCTCACGCCCGAACAGTGGATTCTGCAACGGCGTATCCCACTCGCGGTGATGCAGATGGCACGCGAGAAGATGAGTGAACTCGAAAAACAGGTTCTGGAATTCTATCTGGACGGTTTGTCGTATAAGGAGATGTCCGAGATCCTGCATCGCGGCACGAAGTGCATCGACAACGCGCTCCAGCGCGTCAAGAAGAAACTCATCCAAGTTTATGAAGAGAACTATGGCGAGTCAGCGCAGAGCCCGCGTCGGCGTCGACCGACACGCTTGCTACCTGAACTGGACGACAACCTACTATGAATGCGACCTTAGAGCGTGCGGATGCGCTGACGGTAGCCCGTGAGGTGCTGCAGATCGAAAAAGACGCCATCGAACGCCTCATCGAAACGCTGGACTCGCGGTTTGAACAGGCGGTTCAGAAGCTCCTGTCGTGCGACGGGCGCGTGGTGCTGAGCGGTGTGGGCAAATCAGGCGCTATAGCTCGCAAGTTGGCAGGCACTTTCAGCAGCACAGGCACGCCCGCGATTTTCGTCCATCCTACTGAAGCCGCACACGGCGACTTGGGCACGATTACTGAACACGATGTGGCGATCCTACTCTCCTTCCGTGGCGAGAGCGACGAGTTAATCCTATTATGCCCTGCGCTCAAACGCCTGCATGTGTTCACTATTGTCTTCACGGGACGCCCCGATTCCACCCTGGGCAGAATGGCAGACTTGGTGCTGGAAATCCCGGTGGAGCGCGAGGCGTGCCCACACAACCTTGCGCCGACCGCCAGCACAACGGCGATGCTCGCGCTGGGTGATGCGCTGGCGATGGCAACGATGGCGATGCGCGGATTCAGCCCGCGCGACTTCGCGCTGAACCATCCCGCAGGCGCATTGGGGCGACGCCTGCTGATTCGAGCGCACGATGTGATGCGCACAGGCGACGCGCTGGCAATCGTGCCCGAATACGCCCCCCTGCGCGATGCCCTGTTCGCCATCACGAAAGCGGGCGCCGGCGCTGCCTGCGTCGTGAACGAGCACGGTGTGATGGTGGGGCTGGTGACCGATGGCGACATTCGAAGACGCTTGCTGCAAGACGAAACCGCGCTGTCGCGCCCCGTCGCGGAAGCAATGACCCGCAATCCCATGACCCTGCGCGGCAACCCTCTCGCCATCGAAGTGTTGGAACGGTTCCACAGCGCCCCTGCCAAAATCGGCGACTTGCCCGTCCTGGACGAGGCGGGCAAACCCATCGGTATGATTGTTCTAAAGGACTTACTACGGGCAGGTATCGTGTGAACACTGCCCGCTTTACCACGACCCTGTGGAAAGGTCTCGTTGTCTTCCCGCAGGTATACTAAAACTTACCTATGCATAAGCAGCTACGGATTGGTCTTATCGGTGCAGGAGGCATTGGGCGACACCTGGCATGGCAGTTGCGCCCCTTGAGCGAAGCGAAACTCGTCGGCGTTTACGACGCCAACACAGAACTGAAACACCGCGCTGCCGCAGAGTTGGAAACGCACGCCTACACAAGTTTCAAAGCCTTGTTGGCAGATCCCGAACTCGATGCTTGTATCCTCGCAACGCCGCCTCACACCCATTTCCGATTAGGCATGCAGATTTTGCGAAGCGGGAAGCATCTTTTTTGTGAGAAGCCGCTCGCGCTCAAACTCTCCCACTGCGACGCACTCCTGCAGGCGGCGCAAGAGGCAGGGCGCGTGCTGATGGTGGGACATGTGCTGCGCCTCTTCCCCCTATTCTGGCAGTCGAAGCAGTGGCTACAGGAAGGCGTGATCGGCGAGCCGATTAGCGTGCACCTGCAACGGCGTGGCTTCGAGTTAAACCTCTTCAAAGAGGGCTGGCGGGCTGATCCCAAACAAAGCGGCGGCGTGCTCTTGGAAATGAATGTCCACGAACTGGACTACTTGCGCTGGCTCTTCGGCGAGTTCCAGGTGGTTGCGGCGCAGGGCGCACAACCCTACCCCGAGCCGAACTTCGTGCAGCACTGGCACGCCCTGCTCCGATTCGAGAATGGCATCGTAGGCGCAATTGAGTGTAGCATCATCGACAGGCTTGGGGGCTACACCGTACGGATTGTGGGCACAGAAGGTACGCTGGAACATTCGGGCTTCAGCGGCTTTATTCGCTACAAGCGACACGCGGGTCAAGAGGTGCAGCTCACCCCAGAGGAAGTGGGCACGCCCGAACCGTTCCTATGGGAACTGCGTAGTTTCGTGCGCGCGATCCTCTACGAAGAGCCGCTCCCTTACGACGGCTATGATGGACGCATGGCAGTAGCAAACGCACTTGCCGTCCTGAAGCGCATCCACACCCCACTAAAGAAGGCTCAGGTATAATCTTGCCGTGCTGCTGGGCATCGATGTGGGCAATACACATACCGTTTTAGGCGTCTACGAATCGGGACGCTGGCGCGCATGGCGCGTGCATACCAACGCAGCCCGCACGGAAGATGAGCATTATATTTTGTTGCGCTCCCTGCTGCAGGCGGAAGGACTCCATGAGGCGATTTCCGGCGTCGCCATCTGCTCGGTAGTGCCCGCCTTAGAAGAGCCGTTGCGTCAACTGGCGCGACGCTGGCTGGGCTGTGAGCCGCTGTTCGTATCATCCAGCATTGATTTGGGGATCCAGATCGAATACCAGCCGCCGACCGCCGTCGGTGCAGATCGACTGGCAAACGCCGTCGCCGCGGTGCATCATTTTGGCGCCCCAGTCATTGTGGTGGATTTCGGCACCGCAACGACTTTGGACGCCGTCTCACGCGAGCGCGTCTATGTCGGCGGCGCGATTTTGCCCGGTGTGGAGTTGATGCTTGAATCGCTGGCAGGGCGCACCGCACGCCTGCCCCGAATCGCCATCGAAGGTGCGTGCCAACCTCTCGGCAAAAGCACCCCCGAAAGCCTGCGCAGCGGGGTCATCTTAGGCTCTGTCGGGGCGATTGAATACCTGATACGCCTGTTCAAACAGGAACTGGGCGACGAAGCGCAGGTGATCGCCACAGGCGGGCTTGCCACGCGATTCGCACCCCACTGCCCCAGTATCCAACGCGTGGAGCCGATGCTTACGCTGGAAGGATTGCGCATCCTATGGGAACGCCATCACAGGGAGGTCATATGAGCCAAGAAATGCAGCAAGTGTGGAGCCTTATCCGCGAGCGCGTCAAACAGCAAGTAACGGGGCGTACTCTCTACCGCGCCCTCGATACCCTGCAACTGGTGACCATCGAGGGCGACACCGTCGTGCTGGGACTGCCCCACGAGGAGTACCAGCTCGCAGGTCACCTCAACGCCCCAACCGTCCGCAAGTGGATAGAGCAGTTTATCGAAGAGGCATACGCCATCCGCCCTCAGGTGGTGATTATCGAAGGCACAACCTTACACGATTGGCAGCTGCATCTGCGCAAGCAGGAAGAACTGCGCCGCCTCAGCGAGCAAGGCACGCGCAAACGCGAAGCAGAAATGCGCACCTACACCAACTGGGAAGCCGTCTACGAACAGGTGGGACGCAAATTCGCCGAGACGCCCGGACGCAGCCTCGCGGTGAATCGCGCGCGCTACCTGAACGAAATGATCGATTTCATACGCAGCGCCCTGCAAAGCATCCCCGTTGAAACAGAAGCCGACGAGCGACAACTCAACCGCATCATCGAGCGCATCGCCACGAATGTGGACGCGCCCGCCGCAGTGGTCGCATGGCTCATTCTCTACGCTCCAACTCCAGCGGACGCAAAACTATGAACCAAATCAAACGCCGAGAACGCTTGCTGATTGGGATTCTGGTCGTGGTGATAATGATCGGCGCGCTCGCGCTAATTCGCTCGCAGCCATGGGGACGCCTCGACCTCCGTCTCATCAAGCCAAACACGCCCAACTGGATTGTGTGCGTGCGCTTGAACGAAGATGCCCACGGTGACATCGTCGTTATCTTGCCCGATGGGCAGATGCGCATGCTTACCGAAGACGCATTCGACGACCGTAGCCCCGACTGGGCGCCCGACGGCAAGAAAATCGTCTTCTCGTCCAATCGGCGCGACTTGGTCTATCAACTCTGGACAATCGACCCCGACGGTAAAGGGCTAAGCCAACTCACCATCGGCGGAGGGGCGAAACTTGCACCCTACTACGACCGCGACGGACAGCATATCCTGCATGTGGCACAAGGACTGGTGACGGAAGTGGATGTGAAAGGCGTCCACTCGCTCCAGCTCATCCCTTCCGCCTCGCAGATGACCCAAGTGCGCGAGCAATACGGACAAATTACCTTCCGCTATGCGAAGCGCCCGAACCATGACCTTATCGCGGCGGTGCAGCGTATCGACGACGGCGAGCAGGTCGTGCTGCAAGACATGACCAAGGCGCAGCAGCAGTTCACCTTGCCTGTATTGATAGGCGGTGAGCAGGTCGATCTGGACTGGTCGCCTACAGGACAGAGCCTGGTGGTCAGTGGCGCGGGGCTTGTGATTCCCACCCCCGACGGCGAGCAGCGGATGGGCGGTGTGATCCGCTTCGATTTCGGCGACGGAATGAACGATGTAAAACCACTCCCCCTCTGGCTCTCATCCGATAACTCGCAGGCTGCCATCGAGGTGGTCTGGTCACCCGACGGCGCACGCGTGGCGTTCGTGCTGTGTGAACAACTCAAGAACGGCGAATTGAAGCGCATTGGCTTGGCGACTGTACCCGAATCGGGGGGCGCCCCGACCCTGATTGTCGAGGGGGAAGTGTTCCACCCCCACTGGTCGCCCGACGGACAGCACCTGGTGTTCGCGATGGGCAAGCCCGGCGACCGCCAGATTTACACCGTGCGCATCGACGGCACAAACCTCAAACAGCGCACTCAGTCGGGGGACTACATCACCCCGAAGTGGTCGCCCGCCCGATAATCGGTTCAAGATAATTCCCTGCCCTGCCGATAATCTTCCCAGAACATGGCTCCAATCTGGAAGTGGACGCGGGTGGGAGTCTGCCCCATGACCGCAACCGCTCGGGTAAATAGCGGAGTGGTTCCGCTGAACGCACGCCTTTATGAGATGTTCGCGTGCTACCGACTGGCGCACGCAGGGTTCTTGCTGGATTGGCTCTTGCCCGCAGAGCTGCCAGCGCGTTTGCCACACCTAAGCGTGCTAATCACCATCGGACACGGTGCATTCGGCGATGCGACGCGCCTCGCACTGCACCAGTTTCTGGAAAATGGCGGCGTATGGATTGCCATCGGCAGCCCCTGCGACGCGCCGGACTTGCTGGGTGTGGAAATTAAAATGCACCCTAATGGCACGCTCGTCCAACTCGGCGAAGGCTATGCCTTCACCGAACAGGATAACCCCCTCTTTCAACAGGAGTGGGGACTGCTCCACGCCTTTGGGGGTGTGATGGTCTCTGCGGTCGAGGGCACGACGGTCTGGGCACGATGGTTAGACCCCCACGCTCGCGACGCGGGGCTACCTGCGATTACTTGCCGCGCAGTCGGTGCAGGATATGCAATCCTCTACGCCATACATGTGGGCGAGACAATGGCGCGTATTCAAATGGGACGCCCTGTGAGCGAGCCACGCATGTTGCCCCCCGACGCGCCCCCCGACGAAGAATCCACCCTGCACACCGAGGACGCCTCGCGACTGGACTGGTACCTCGACCGCACCCCTTGCGGTGAAGGGCAACTCTGCTTCGCTAAGCCTGTAGCAGACCTCTGGGCAGAGAGTTTGATTCGCGCCGTGCTGTGGGCAGGGCAACAGCGCGGCGAGGTCACGCCGATGTTCTGGTACTACCCCAACCTTGCTCCTGCCGTAAGCGTGCTGAGCATCCTCTCCGAACCAGACCATGCAGACCATGAAACACCCCTGAGCCACCTGCTCACCCTCACAGGGGTTCGAGCAACATGGTGCCTCAGCGAAGCGATTCACAATCCGAACTTCTACCGCGATCTGGTCAAGCGTGAGCATGAGATTGGGGTTCGCTTTCAACCCGACGCGGAACACTTTTGCCGTGCCAGCACCTTGCAGGGGCAAGTGGACAACCTGCGTCGCTTTACGGGCGTGCGTGCCATCACGGCGGTACAAGTTGCTGACTTAATCTGGCGCGGCTGGCACGAGTTCTACCATTACGCGGAGAACGCCCAGTTGCTCAGCGACCTTAGTCGCGGTGGGTATCATCCCCAGGCAAGCGGATTCCCGCTTGGCAGTGCGCACCCTTTCCGCCCATTCAATCCTCAGCGTCCCCACGAGCCGTATGCGCTCTTCACAATCCCACTGATAGCGTACCGTGCTATCGAGTGGGTCGGTGCAGCGCAAGCAAATACCCTACTCGATCAGGTCGTGAAAACGCACGGCGTGTATCATATCACCATCAGCCCAGCGGTCCTGGCTTCGCAAGTGCAGGCAGACGCGCTGATGCGTTTGCTCGGGCGGTCGCGTCATTACGGCTCCGAGTGGCGCACCGCTCAAGAAGTCGCCACTTGGCTCGGCGCACGGCTCAACATTCGCTACAAACTGAGCAGCATGCCAGGACAAATGGAACTGGGCTTGCTTTCGCTGCGTGCTATGCACCGCTTTGGGCTACTGCTGTTTACGCCACTCCGAGGCAGGGCAACGAGTGGCGAACAGCAAATTGAACTCACCCCAGAGGAACTCTACGGCTATCCCTGCCTTGCGCTCACCACCGATCTCGTCGAAAAGACCGTACGCGAGATTCGGCTATTCGAACTGGACTCCAAGGCGGCATAGCCCACTTAGAAGGTACAACCATATCGCTCGCGCACGAACGCGGGCGTGAATGCGATGGAGTTTCGTCCCAATCCCGGCAAAGAGTTATACCGTAGCTATCGTGGGTGCAGTTGGGCGCGACTTCCTGTGCGCACCCATGTGGTGAAGCCCTTTGAGAGCAGGGCATTGCCATCATCCGCCCCATAGCACTCCCCTACTTTCTTGGGAGTAACGCCCTTTGCTTGTGTTTGGGATAGATCGTATGAAGGATACTATAGCAGGAAGCAGCCAATACTGATGCACCAAAGTCTGAAGGTGGCATGGACAACGCTGTCCGTGCCACCAAACTGGGTTACGCCATCATCTTGCGCAGCACCATCGGCAAGATACCACCGTGCTGATAGTATTGCACCTCAATCGGGGTGTCCACACGCGCAAGCACCTGGAAGGTCTTCTCGGCGCCGTCGGGCTTGACCACACGTACGGTGAGTACTTTGCGCGGTGTGAGGCTCGCGACGCCCTCGATGTGGAACACCTCCTCGCCAGTCAGTCCCAGCGACGGCACATGCTCGCCCGGCATAAACTGCAACGGCAACACGCCCATCCCGACGAGGTTGCCGCGGTGGATGCGCTCGAAGCTCTCGGCAATCACGGCGCGCACACCCAGCAATGCTGTGCCCTTCGCCGCCCAGTCGCGCGAGCTGCCCGAACCGTACTCCTTGCCTGCCAGCGCCACCAGTGGCGTACCCGATGCCCTGTAGCGCTGACACGCCTCGTAGATGGTGGTGCGTTCGCCTGTATCCCAGTGGATGGTGTAGCCGCCCTCCACGCCGGGCAGGAGTAGGTTCTTGATACGGATATTGGCAAAAGTGC
>NKPV01000145.1 GCA_002254605.1 Armatimonadetes bacterium JP3_11 | reverse complement strand
TCACGCACGCGCTCGTAGACCGAGCCGAGCATCGTGTTCAGTACAATCAGCGCGGCGATAATAATCGGCAAAATCACATACTCCAGCCCTTGCCCGCTGGCGGCTTGAATGGTGCTGTAGCGTACGGTGCGGTCGCCCAGCCCAGCGTAGAGGTTCAGCTCCAAGCGCGGCATCAGCTCGCCCTTGAGAATGCGGTAGGCTTCCTCGCGCGAGGCGAACTCCAGCGCGAGGGAGTAGATGTTGCCGCCCAGATTAATCACCGTCTCATACGGCATAATCACGATACTGTCGGGTTCAAGGTGAACATATTCGCGGAAGCCACCCTGCCCGCCTTGACGCCCCTGCGATTGCAGACGCTGCATCAGGATAAAGTCCACTGGAGTCAGCGGCTCGGTGTCGAGGTCGGTGATTTGCTTGAACTGTGCGTTGTCCCAGATGCCGACGACGGTGTAGTCCACGCCGGCGAACTGCACGCGGGCGCGTCCGACCTCCTCGGGACGGATACCGAGCGCATCGGCGGCGTTGCGCGGCAGGAGAATCGCCTCACGCTCGCCAGGTCGGAGCCACCTGCCTGCAATGAGGGCTTCTTGGGGACGCGTGACCTTCGCCTCGGCGGGCGCCATGCCGACGATGGCGCGTGCGCTGAAGCGTCGGTCGGCGCGTTGGAGCGTGATAAACGCCTGCTCGCCAATCTGCGTGCCGAAAAACCACGCCCGCGGCGCCACCGCTCGCTCGCGCCCAAACTCGTCGTACATCAGCCGATATGCCGACTCGCGCAGCGGCTGCCAGTCCACCGTGCGCATCATGATGCCGTTATAGCGCGGCTTGCCCGGCGCAGGCGCTTCGTTGAAGCGCAACACATTAACAATTGAGGTGAACGACAGCACGATGAAAGTCACCAACACCAGCGAAAGGCTGGTGAGGAAGGTACGCAGCGGGCGTCGGCGCATGTTGGACACACCGAGACTAAACGCCGCCGCCGCCACGCTCATCCGTCCCACATCGGCAGTGTGCGTGCCAATCACCTGCTTCTGAATGCGCTTGAGCTGCTCCTCGAACTTGCCGGTGATGAACACGCCCACGATAATCGACAACGCACCCATTGTGAACGCGATGAACACAATCACGGGGTTGCCAGTGATGTCAAACGCAGGGTGGATGTAGCGGAACAACAGGAACACCACCACGAAGATGAGCGAGGCATAGACGAGCTGGCTTTTCAGGTTGGGTGCGCCGAAGAGCAAGCGCTCCATAAAGTAAGCGAAGGGCATCAACAGCGCGAGGTAGAAAATCACCCCGTTGACCACATCGTTGGCGGTGGCTTTCACATCGGGATAGGCGCGTGCGGAATAGCCCCACGACATACGGGCGTACACATCCAGCGCGGCGTAGTCGCGTTCCTGCAGCGCTTTTTGGGCTTTCTGCAGGGTGGCTTTGGCGAGCGCGTGGAGCTCGTTAACGCCCGGGTTCACAATGCGGTGCTTTGCCAGCGTGCGGATACGGTAGTCGTTGAGGGTGTACATATCTTCGGCGACGCGCAGCGCGGTGAAGGCGATGGCGCCGCCGCGTGCAATCAGGTCGCGCTCAGTCAGCGTCCTTGGGTCGAAGGTGGGCACAGTGAAGCCCTGTGCCTCGCGCGGGTCGCCACCGACCAAGTAGCCCTTGCCTTCGGGGTTGTCGGGGGTGTTGTTGAGCAAGAGCATACGGTCGGCGCCCGGTCCGACGCCCATCTTAATCTTGAGGCGCGCGCCTGGCTGCGAGAAAATCACCGCCACATCTTCTACATAACTGGACAGCGGCACATCTTTGGGGGTGGTAATCATGCCGTACATGCGCGGTGTGGCGTTGGTGTCGCCGTCGTAGAGTTCCAGCGTGGTCAGGGGCGCGAGCGTTTGCGGGTCAATCAGGTCATAAATCGCGGTCGCCACGCAACGGAACACGATAATCGGCGTCTCTTTCTCGCCGACGGTCATCAGGATGTTAATCGGGTAGTTCTGTGCGCCTTGAATCCCTTGGTCCGGGGCGAACTCGATGGCTCCCGTGTCGGGATTGAGTTTGTAGGCGTTGATTTCGAACTCGCGTCGGAAGTTGTAGGCGGTAATCGGCGGGATGCCCACGAAGTTGAAGTACGCCTGCTCGCGCGGTACGGGACTGCTGTCGTCCACGATCTGGAACATGTTGCCCCGCACGCCCATCATCGTTTTCATCCAGTGGCGCACGACCACGATTGAACCGTTCACGGGGGTGTTTGGGTAGAAGCTGCGGTTCGGGTCAAATAGATACACATTGCCATAGAGCCTGCCGAAGCCCCCCTGCAGACGGATGCGCAGCCAGTCCGACGGCTTCTCAATCGGGAAGCGCAGCGCGAAGTCGCCCCGCTGGTTCGGGTCGTTGAACACATGGTCGAGTTGACATGCAATCGTGCGCGTCTGCAGTGCCAGATTCGCGATGTTGCAGTTTTCGAAGGCGTCGAACGGCGTATCGACCAGCGGACGCGAGTCTTCGATCGTAGCGAAAGTGATGCCCCATGCGCCTGCGAGGGTGGCGGCTTCGGCGTCGAAGGCGGGCTTGCCCGGAATATAGGTACGCCAATACCGTCCCTGCACGGCGTTGATGCCGTCGGCGAAGATTTTGTCGGGCGTAGTGCCTAACACAGGCGCAATGCGCTCGGCATGTTCACGCATCACGCGCCCGATGTCGGTGAAGTAGCGCTGGATGTCCTCGCGCATATCGTAGAACCAGCCTTTGTAGAACACGCCGACGCCGGTGGAGCGCGTCGCTAAGTCCAGCCCTACAAACAGATAGATATCTTGTTTGGGTTCGGGGCGTCCTGCGAGGCGTTCGAACACATTCGGTCGGCTCCAGTCGGGCAGGCGTTTTTCGATGAACTGGCGCACGCCTTCTAACGCTTGGAAGTGCCCGCTGAGCGCAACGAACATCACGCTGCGCTTCGGAGGATACTGCTTGAAGAGTCGCGCCAGTTCCAGCAGCGCCGCGATGCCTGCGGCATTCTCCGCGCCGGGCGCCAGGCTGGGTACGATGGAGATGGAATCGTAATACGCCGTGACGACGATCCATTGCTTGCTCAGTTCGGGGTCGCTGCCGGGCAGGACGCCGATGAGGTTGTAGCCTTCCCGTTTGCGCCACGGCATGCGGGCTTTCACACGGGCTTGCAGGTCGGGCTGCGTTTCCGCGAGGGCGATCAGCCGCGCGGCGTGTTGGCGTGGGAGCCAGAACCGGGGCACATCCAGCGGGATGCCGATGAATTTGGCTTCCGCCTCGCCGCGCTGAGTGGTTTCTGGCTCTATAAACACGATTGCCTTTGCCCCCAAGCGTGCCGCGTTGAGCCAGTTTGTGCCGCAGTTGAAGTCCATCAGCACGATACTGCCCTCTACAGGCTTCCCGCGGAAGCGTTGGAGTTGCCCGTCGCCCACATAAATCAGGCTGCCCTGCACGCCGTTGGGAGGCAAGTGCGAAGTGCGTACTTGGTTGGGATAGAGCGCGTATATTGGCGCCCGAAACGGCGACAGACTCCCCCCTACTTCCAGACTCGCTCCCTCGTCTACGGGCACGGTGATGGGGAACGCCTCGCGTTGCACATTTTGCAGTCCGATGGCGCGGAACTGCTGTTCGATATAGTCGGCGGCGCGGTCGGCGCCGGGATAGCCCGCGATGCGCGAGCCTTGCGCCGCCATCCAGCGCACGGTTTCGGCAAGGCGCGTTTCAGAAATCGCGCGGGTGAGCGTCCGATACCGCGCCTGAACCTTCTCCACATCTAACTTCTGCTGCCCGAACGCGAGGGCGCACCACACGAACAACAGTACGAACCCAGCAACGCGAGTGATCATCGCTGGGTGGGATTCGTCAAAAATGGCGGAGTTCCTGCATGGAGACCTCTGATGGGTATCGCACTCACTGGGTAGTCTTTGGGAGCCTTCCGCCTTCGCTTGCGATTTCGCCGATCTCCCGCTGTTTCCGGGAAGCGTTGCGCGTATCAGGTTCATGCCCTCTGAACGCAAACGCAAAAAATGGGGTATAATTAACACACAACAATCTGCCTGTATGATCGGGCAGGCAAGAACTTCCAAACGCAACAAGGGAGAAGAAGCCATGCGAATGAGACGATGGCATCAAGCGAGAAAGGGTTTGCGTTTGACGATGGCGCTCGCAGGCGCCCTGCTTTGCGCCCCGATTCTGGCGCAAGGCACTTGGACCTGGCAACAACAGTGCTCCAGCAACGAGTGGTCAGCCATCTGCTCTACCTATGCAGGCTGTGGATACGACCAGTACAATAACCCCGTCCATCTCTACTTCAACAACTGGGGGCATTCGCGGTGCAGCGTTAGCCCCAGCTTACCAGGACCTGGCTCTATCATCATTATTCCTCCAAACACCAACCCGCTGTTGGCGAGCGATGTGGACATCAAGAGCGTGCTGGTGAGCGACGGGGCGGTGTTTGACTGGCGCGTGGGACTCCTTACGCTACGCGACCCTGCGAACAACAACGCGCCGGGAACTTTTACCAATCAGGGGCTGTTGCGGGTGGTTGCGGGCGGTTCTGGTCGGTATTTGTCTGGGGTGTTGGTCAACAGTGGCACGCTGGTGCACCATAACAACAACGTCTACTTCAACGGCGCCACCCTGCAAAACACCGGCACGCTGGAGTTGCAAGCCGGCGACCTGTACCACTACTCAGGCACCAACCTTATCCAGAACACGGGCACGCTGCGCAAAACCACCACCAGCGGTTTCACCATCTCCGTGCCGCTGCAGACACAGAACGCCACGATGGAGGTGCAGGCGGGCACGCTCGAACTTCGGGGCGCAGGCGATTATCGCCATAACACCACCTGGAGCG
>NKPV01000320.1 GCA_002254605.1 Armatimonadetes bacterium JP3_11 | reverse complement strand
GTTGCAGATACGCCGTATCGTGCAGGCGGTCGCGCACATCCTTCGGCGGCATCAACACCAAATAACGCAAATCTTCAGGACGCACGCGCAGCGTCTTCAACTCGCGCGGCGACTTAATCACCGGACGCAGCCACGCGGTCTCTATCTCGCCTTGCCAGCCCGCGCCGTTTTGCACCTGCACCCGCTCGCCCGCCTTGCCCCCCAGCACATCCGCCACGCGCAGCCCCACCGGCTCCAGATAGAAAAACTCGTTCGCGCCTGTGGTGAACCCGCGCCGCACCTCGGCAATATCGCCCAAGCGCACCAGCAGCGGCTGCAGGTCGGTCTCCTTCGCCAGATAATACGCATCGCCGTCGCGGGCTTTCACAAGGTGGTAGCCC
>NKPV01000328.1 GCA_002254605.1 Armatimonadetes bacterium JP3_11 | reverse complement strand
TCCTCATCCCTATCCCCCAACGCCTTGATGAGCGCAGGCACGGCAGAGGCATCCCCAATCGCACCCAACGCCTCACACGCCGCAAAACGCACATCCTTATCCTCATCCCGCAACGCCTGCATGAGCGCGGGCACGGCAGGAGAACCCATCGCAATCAGCGTGTCCCGAACAGATTGTGCAGGCAGGGCGCGTCCCAACACGCCCCGCCAATCAGATTGCGCCAGCAACTGACGAACCGCATCGGCTAACGGAAACGCAGCGCCACCAAGACGTTCCAACGCCTGACGCGCCGCGTCACTCCACTCTGCGTGAACACGCAAAGCGGGCACGGCAG
>NKPV01000264.1 GCA_002254605.1 Armatimonadetes bacterium JP3_11 | reverse complement strand
GTTGCAGGATCTGCCGCGACTCGTCGGTGGAGCCGTCGTCCACCACGATAATCTCTTTATGCGGATAGGTCTGCGCCAACGCGCTCTCAATCGCGTCGGGCAAAAAACGCCCGTAGTTGTAGTTGTTGATGATGACGCTTATCAGGGGGTTCACACTCCCGCCTCCCTCAGAAACCGATTCAGCTGCTCGTCGGTAGCGTTCCAGAACACCCAGCGCGCCGCCAGCCGTAATGCCGTACGCGGCGCGACCAACGCCAGCAGCAGCGGGCGCACATAGCCCCAGCGTTCGCGCCAAGTGGTCAGCATGTCTGTGGTGAATGCGGTCTGAACGGCATGGATGGCTAACTTCAGACGGGTATCGCCTTCCATTTCGGGGATGGCACGCCCTGCCAGCAGCAAGATGAGCCGATACAGGTTCACGCGCGGCACCGAGTCGCGCAGGCGCGGATGCGGTTTCAGCCCTTGCTTGAGGGCATGTTCCCGAATCACGCGCTCACGCGATAGCCCCACGCGCGTCTCCGCCTGCAGTTTTGCCCAGTCCGGCGGCTGCGCCGGCACGAAGTTCGTGCCGTGAATGCGATAATAGGATAACACTTCGTCGATGAACTCCAACTCACCGTAAAAAGGCGCAATCAGCAGCAGGGGCGCTTCGGCGCAGTAGCGCCAGATACGCTCGTCGATCGGCAACCCAACCTCTAAGACTCGCCGTGCGAAGGCGTTGCCGCTGGTCGGCGTCCATGGGTACGAGGCGACGCGCAACAAGCGGGGGCGCAAATCGCCGCGAATCGGCGCGCGCGCTGGCAAGCGTCTGCCCAGCGGTCTGCCCTGCGCATCCACGCACTCCATCCGCCACTCCACAAACGATAGCCCCTCGCGCCACACGCCAGCAACGCGCTCTAATAACTGCGGCGCCCAGTAGTCATCCGAATCCAAAAAACAGATCACATCGCCGCGCGCGTGCTGAAAACCGACATTGAAAGTCGAGGCGTGCCCCCCGTTCTCCTTCAAAATCAGCTTCACGCGGTCGGCGTAGCGTTGCAGGATCTGCCGCGACTCGTCGGTGGAGCCGTCGTCCACCACGATAATCTCTTTATGCGGATAGGTCTGCGCCAACGCGCTCTCAATCGCGTCGG
>NKPV01000271.1 GCA_002254605.1 Armatimonadetes bacterium JP3_11 | reverse complement strand
CCGTCGGGCACAAAGCTCCAGCGCAGACGAATGGGGTTGCCCACACTGCCTGTGCTTCCGTACGAGGTCGAGGTCCAGCGGGCGTCGCGTGCATAAGCAGGCAGAAAATCGCCGAAGATGAGGCGCGAGACATATTCCATATACTCTGGCGGGGTGCCCGGCGCAAAGCAGAGGTGCATCGGCAAGCCATCGTGCGTCACGCCTTCCGCGCAGCACGCGCCGACGCCCTCCACACCGGTCAGCGCCTCCACCACTTTATGCTGGAACTCCAACGAGTGGGGACGCTCCCAATCCCAAAGCGGCGCCCACACGGGGGTAATCGGCTTGTTTATAAATAGCGGTTTTCGGTGGGAAACGGAGTCGGCATAGACCCAACTCGTCAACAGCAACCCTGCGAGACATCCCAAAATTAGACACTTATTACGCATTCTGATCTCCTGCGTGATTGCAAACAATCACCTTAGGGCGCGTTAACCGCACGCCACGAGCCTATTATAGCACATTTTGCGCCGAATGGGGTATCTTATGGGCACATGCGTCGGATTCTGGTGCTGGGTTCCACGGGGTCTATTGGCAAGCAGACTTTGGATGTCGTGCGTCGGTTACCCGAATGGCTGCAGGTTGTCGGATTAGCGACCTATCGTGATTATAAGACCTTGCAGGAACAGCAGGCAGAGTTCGGCGTACGGATGGTGGGGCTTATAGAAGTGCCCAATGGTATCGACCTGGGCGAGCGGTTCTATGTGGGGGTGGACGGGCTGTGTGCGATGGTGCGACGCTCAGAAGTCGATATCGTCGTGGTCGCGCTGGGGGGCGCTATTGCGTTGAAGCCGACGCTGGCAGCACTCGAAGCGGGCAAAACCGTTGCGTTGGCAACCAAAGAGGTGCTGGTTGCCGCAGGCGAGGTCGTGATGCACACGGCGCAGCGACACAACGCTTTGCTACTT
>NKPV01000161.1 GCA_002254605.1 Armatimonadetes bacterium JP3_11 | reverse complement strand
TCCCTTCAGTTCGGGCAACACGAGGTGAATCGCTTTCGCGGCGCCGGTCGAGGTCGGAATGATGTTCGCCGCTGCGGCACGCGCACGACGCAGGTCTTTATGCACCTGATCTTGGATGCGCTGGTCGTTGGTGTAGGCGTGGACTGTGGTCATGATGCCGTGTTCGATGCCAAAGTGTTCGTGAAGTACCTTGCTCACCGGCGCCAAGCAGTTCGTGGTACACGAGGCGTTGGAAATCACATGGTGCTGGCTGGGATTGTAGGTCTCGTGATTGACGCCCATCACGATGGTCACATCTTCGTTGGCGGCGGGGGCGGTGATGATCACTTTCTTCGCGCCGCCCCTCAGGTGCGCCGCGGCTTTCTGACCGTCGGTAAACACGCCTGTGGACTCGATGACGATATCTGCCCCAACATCGCCCCACGGAATGCTTGCAGGGTCTTTCTCGGCAAAGACACGGATGCGGTCGCCGTCGATTACAATCGCGTTCTCCTCCGCTTTCACCTCGCCCGGATAGGTTCCGTAGGTGGTGTCATACTTGAATAGGTGCGCGTTGCTGTGGGCGTCGGTGAGGTCGTTGATGGCGACCACATCGAAATCGTTGGGGTAATGCTTGCGGATGGCGCGGAGCGTCATGCGCCCGATGCGTCCAAAACCGTTGATTCCAATTCGAATAGGCATGGTTAACCTCCCTTGAACTCCCGAATTGTACCTGAAACAGGCGCGACAGACTCGAGTTTTGAACCGCCTCTACCAATAATCTTGCTGAGGATTACCCCGACCAAAGGATGGTGTACCGATGAGAACCGAGTTTGCTACTACGCGGAGTCGCTGGTATGATGTAGGTGCTTTAAGTGCGGCGATCGGCATCACCGGAATCACAGGCGCATTCAGCGATGGGTTCTTGCCCCTCATTGTGGGACTGATTGGGGGTGCTGGGGCGTTCGCTTGGATGCAACACAGGCGCCAATCGCTTCCATCCCATCCGACAGTGGGCGCCCAGGTTTCAGAAAACCTGCAACAGTTGGAGCAGGTCGCCCAGCAACTGCAGACGCGGATACGCCAAGTGGAGCAAGCCCTGACTCAGTTGCATCAAGGCGACCTGCTCTATCGCATCCCCCAGCAGGGCGAAAACGATCAGATAGCGTCGCTCTATAACCAAGCGCTGGACTACCTCGTGCGCTCGCTTCAGGAGACGCGGCAAGTGGCGAAGCTGGTATTGCAAAGTGTTCAGTCGATAATCGAGGACTTACAGAGCACAGCGGAAGGCTCTACGCAGGTAAGCCACAACGTACGAGATACCGCACGGGGGGTGGAGCATCTCGCGTTCGAGATTCAGAGCATTACCGAGAGCATCCAGCAGGTGCAGCAAGCCGCGCATGAGGTGGCACGGGGTGCGGAGCAGACGGCGCGTTCCGCCAGCGTCGGCGTGGAGCGCGTGAACCTCATCGTCCAACGCATTCGCGAGGCGACGAGCCAACTGCAGTGTTCGCAACAGGCGACGGAACAGGCGACCCAAATCGCCAGCGAAGGGCGCTCCGCCCTGAACCAGTCCCAGCAAGTGATGCAACAGATTGAGCAACAAACGCGCTACACGGCGGACGAGATTCAGCAACTTGCCACGATGTCCGCCGCCGTTTCGGACATCCTGAACAAGATCGAAGAGATTGCCCGCCAAATTAACCTGCTTGCGCTGAACGCAGCGATTGAGGCGGCGCGCGCAGGCGAGGCAGGACGCGGATTCGCAGTCGTCGCCGACGAGGTACGCCGACTCGCCGAACGCTCTGCACAAGCCAGCAAAGAGATCCAGCAAATCATCGATAAAGTGCTGGAGAAAACCCACACCACCGTTCAAGCGATTGAACAAAATCTCTCTGTGGTACAGCAGGGCGGGCGCGTGTCGCAAGAGGTCGCGCAGGGATTGCAGACGATTTTGCACGCCGTCGACGAAATCGCGCAGCAAGTAACTGCGTCGGCAGCCCTGATGCAGGAGGTACAGCAGTCGGCGGACATGACTTTGAGCGAGATCGAGCAGATTGCCGCGATTGCACAGCAGTCCAGCGCCGCCAGTGAGCAGATGCTCGCCAGCGCGGAAACCACCACCCAAGCGCTCCAGCAGATGGCGGCGCTCTCGCAACAAGCCGCCGCCAACGCCGAACAGACCAATCGAATCGTGCAAGCGCAAATCGAGTCAATTCAGCAATTGAACCAACAAACCTTCGAGACATCCTCCGCTGTGGAGCGGTTAATGTTTGTGCTGGGGCAATTCCGCCTCTCCGAGCAAGAGTCGTTCGAGGAGAAGATAAACACCTTCAAGCGCGCTCACCTGAAGTGGGTGGAGCGTGTGGAGCGGATGGTGCATCACGGCGAGATGATTACACGCGACCAGCTGGTGTCGCACACGAAGTGCGCTCTTGGTACTTGGTACTATTCGCTTGGGCAACAGCAGTTCGGGCATCTGCCGGAGTTTCAAGCGATTGAACCGCCCCATGTCCGATTGCACCAGATTGCGGCGCAGGCGGTCGAGGCGATGGAACAAGGCGACAAGGCGTGCGCTGAGCAGTGCCTGGAAGACATCCGCGCCGTGAGCAAAGAGGTTGTCAGCTGGCTGGATCGGCTCTACACGCGCGTCACCACAAGCCACGCGCAGCAAGCAGCGTAACTCAAGCCTCCAGCGCCTTGTCTCACGAGGCGCTGGAGGTCAAGAGATCCCTAAGCGTTTTTATTTTGCGTGCGCTGTCTGCCAATCAATTTGTACTTGCTCGAAGTCCAGCATTTTCAGCAAGCGTTGCAGTTCGTCGGCGGCGTTTATGCGGGCGCGATGGAGCAGCTCGCCTTGAGACGCTGCTTGATGTGCTTCTTGCCACGCCTGGAGGCGGGCGCGCTGTTCAATTTGTTTATCTGGGTGGAAATTCAGCCAACCGCGTTCGCGATGGTAGACTTCTGTGCCTGACTCACGCAGAACGATGTCGAAAATCTGTGGCTCTGGCAGAGTAATCCGCACCCGTCTGCCCGAAATCTGAACATGTTCGGGCTTCAGTTGACTTAGGTCGATCCCCGCTGAGGTTTCTGCGACGACGCGCATGCGCAGTCGCTCGCCTGCCAACCACACGGGCAAGCCGTTGGACGCTCCAACCGCCACATCGTGCATCGTCGTCTGGCGCGCGGTTTCCAAGCGTCGCATTGCCTGCAGGCGTTCCACAATCACCACCGGACTGGGCTGCGAACGATACACGGTTGCAGTGAGGCTGCGCATCCTGTCGAGCAGCCATTCGCGCCCCGTCTCGCGGGTCAGCAGCCCAAACGCCAGCAGCAACAGGAGACCGATTCCCGCGATTTTCACGCCGCGCCCGATAGGGCGGCGCCATCGCCAAAGTAGTTGGAGCCCCATAGCAGTCGAGTCTACTCGAATCGGAGCGGTTCGAGTTCCCCCTAGTCCCGGCGTATCCCGAACTCCCTCGGCGCAAGGTATGCTTATGTTTTGTGAAGCCGTTGCTGTTTTCGGAGTTGGCGCTGGCGCCGGAGGGGTTGTGCGGCGCGTTGGGGCGGATGCTCTTGCGTCCTGCCCCACCCCAGTCGCTCCTTATTGTAGGGATGACGGGGATCGGCAAGCGCACGCTTGCCCATTCCCTTGCCGCGGCGTGGCTTTGCCCCGAGCGCACCCCACGCGGGCACTGCCAAACTTGCTCGGTGTGTCACAAGTGGTCCGATTCGGGCGAGCATCCCGACTTGCGTGTGCTGAAGCCCGAACCGGAACAGATAAAAATCGACGCGGTGCGTGAGATTCGTCAGTGGGCGAATTTTGCGCCTGCCGTTGCTCCGTTCCGCTTCGTGATTCTGGAAGAGGCGCATCGGCTCAACCCTGCGGCGGCGAACG
>NKPV01000158.1 GCA_002254605.1 Armatimonadetes bacterium JP3_11 | reverse complement strand
CGATCGAACTCCCGCTTTGCCCCCACTGCTGAATGTGGGGTTCTATAACTTTGTGCTGACGGACAAAATCGTCGCGCTGGTGCGCATCGACTCGGCGCCCGTGAAGCGACTGGTGCAGCAGCTACGACGCGAAGGCACAAAACTCATCGACGCAACGCAGGGACGACGCACCCGCTGTGTGGTGTTCCTCAGTAGCGGGCAGATTGTGCTGTCCGCGCTGACGCAGGAAACGCTCGCCAAACGGCTCAGCCGACCCGATGCCCTCTTTACTCCAGAACCCACAGAGGAAGAGCTCCCTGAAGACGAGCCTACAGAGTGAGCGCGAGCAGGGTACGGAGGGCGGACGCCTTCGGGCATGCCATCACCATTCCCACAACGGGTACACTTATAGCCAGTGGCGCATATGACAAGCAGGCAAGGGATTGCGCCGCCGACATCGCGAAAATCCCGCGTGCGGCGAGTTATTTGGGCGTTTTTCTGGATGGTGTTCTGGTTGAGCGGGCTGTTGCTCGGCAGTGCGCTGGGCTATCTGCATTTCGCAAGCGAAGGCACGATCAGCCGCGCCGTCGTCGCCTACATCACAGGCGAGACCAAACCCGAAAACGCTTTCCCCGGCAAACGCAAACTCACGATTCTGGTGGTGGGCGCCGACGAGAATCGCGATAACCGCAAACGCATCGTGAACAGCATGGCGCGTACCGATACGATTATGGTGGTGCAAGTCGACTTTGTGAACCAGCGTATCAATGCTCTCTCCATTCCGCGCGATACGCTGGTGCGTATCCCACGACACGGCTGGGGCAAAATCAACTCCGCGCACGCCCTCGGCGGACCCAAACTCCTGGTGGAAACCGTCAGCACCCTGCTGGGGAACCTCTCCATCGACGAAGTAGTGATTGTCAGCTACAAAGCCTTCGAAGAAGCCATCGATGCGCTGGGCGGGGTCACGATTGAAGTCGAGAAACGCATGCGCTACCATGACAACTGGGGCGACCTGCATGTAGACCTGCAGCCCGGTGTGCAGCACTTGAATGGCAAGCAGGCACTGGGCTATGTGCGGTTCCGACATACCGACAGCGACTTTCACCGCATCGAGCGACAGCAGAAGTTTCTGCGTGCTGTGAAGGAGCGGCTGAAGGATCCCAATGTGTGGGTGCGCGCCCCGCAAGTGCTGGCGGCAGGACTGCGCCATACGCGCACCACGATGGAGTTTGAGCAGCTCCTTGCACTTGCCCTGTTCGCACGCCAACTGCGCGACGATCAAATCCGTACCGAGACTCTGCCCGTGCGCGACGGCGCCGGCACAAGCCTCATCGTGAAACGCGAGGAAGCCACGCAACTCATCCGAGAACTCGGCTTCTGGGATACGGACACCTACTCTTACGCCCGATGAACCGCTACGGACTCACACAACTGGAAAAGCTGGCAATCGCCGTCGCGGTGCTTGCCGTGTTGGCGATTCTGATCCCGCTCTATCGCCAGCTGGTCGACATCAAGCGCACCGCCGACTGTCAGTCGAACCTCAAGGACATCGCCACGGCGATTAATCTGTATCAGCTGGACTATGGGAACACCCTGCCGTTGGCATACTATGCGAATCCCGATGGCTCGCCGCAGACCGATTCCGCAGGGCGACCGCTGACTTGGGTGCTGTGTATCAGCAGCTATATGAAGCGCGACCTGCAACGCGCTCTGCGGTGCCCCGCTGACCCAACGGGAGGCAGCACCGTGATTACCGACCCACGCGACAGCAGCAAGACGCTCACCCTCTCGTATGGTTTCTACGCGCCGCTCTCTGCCGTGCGTATGGAAGACCTGCCGAATCCGGGGCTCAGCGCTCTCATCGCGGATAGCCTCGCGGGGGGGCAGTACGGCTCGCTAAATCCGAACCCACTGCTGGGCGGCAACGACGGCTTCGCGCTCACTTACGACGACGCTCTGCTCAAACCGACGGAGAACTCCCGCTATGTGGTGCGACTTGCGGTGTGGCGGCGGCGTGAGGATAAAGGCTGGGAACCCGACAACCTACGCAGCTTCCACGGCAAAGGCGTGAATGTGCTGCACGCCGATGGGCATGTCAGCACACGCCTTCCAAGCATCATCACCCTGCAGCGCGACACACAGGGCAAATTGGAGCCGCCGTGGACACTGCCCGAACCGCGCAGGAAAGACAAGCCGTAGGGGGCGGTTCCCACAGGGTACACTCCTGCCGATGCCCGAGCCGAGTCCCCGCTGGCAACTGGATGCGCATACCCAGCTCGCAGGCGTGCTGGGATATCCTGCGCGCCATTCACTCTCGCCTGCGATGCACAACGCCGCGTTTCGTGCATCAGGGCTGAACTGGGTCTACCTCGCGTTTGAAGTGCCTCCGGAATCCCTGCCGCAGGCGATTGCAGGCATGCGCGGACTGAGAATTCAGGGGCTGAACTTGACGATTCCGCACAAGGAGGCGGTGATGCCCCAGCTGGACGCACTGACCGATGCCGCGCAACAGATTGGTGCTGTGAACACGCTGTTTTGGGACGGGGGGCGGCTGGTTGGCGATAACACAGACGCGGAAGGCTTCCTGCGGGCATTGCAGGAAGGCGGTGTGGAGCCAGTGCGCCAAAATGTGCTGATTCTGGGTGCGGGTGGCGCGGCGCGGGCGGTGGCATATGCCCTACACAAGCAGGAGTGCCGTCTCTGGATTGCGAATCGCACCCTCGAACGCGCTGAGATGCTTGCGCAGGCGTTCCGCGCGACGCCAATCGCGATGACCCCCGATGCGCTGCGCCCCCTAATCCCTCAATTGGATGGCGTCGTGAACTGCACCTCGCTGGGAATGTCGCCCGATACCGACTCCTGCCCCCCGATGGATTGGGAGGCGCTCCCCGACGCCGCATGGGCGTGTGATTTGGTCTATCGCCCACTGCACACACGGTTCCTGCAAGATGCAGCGAAGCGCGGGGTAAAAACTATCAACGGGCTGGGCATGCTGATCCATCAAGGCGCACTGGCGTTCGAACGCTGGACAGGTCAACCCGCGCCTGTGATGGTGATGCGTCAAGCCGCGATGCAGGCATTAGTTAGTGAAGGGAAAAACGAATGTCCCACGAATCGAATCCTCTTATGAACAATCTCTCCAAAAAGCAGCAAGTGCTGGACGAACTATTCAAGCAGTGCCAGCAAACGGGCAACATGATTTTTGATAACAATCTCGTAAAACAAATTGCACAGATCTCCGGCTTTGGAAATCCTTTCGATGTGACAAAGGTAGATACTCGTGAGACGTTGCCTCCTTCAGTCACTAATGCGGGATACTGCGTTGCACACTTAGGAGCAGGAAAACATCGTTTCATTCCCGAATTACAACACTGGTTCCATGATTTTGAATCAATTCTGGACAATGAGCAAGTCGAGTGGCGTTATCGTAAGAGCCTGCTCAATGACCTTGACCGAGGTGAGGCAAGTACACTGTCGCTGGCTTTGAACCAGCATGTGCTGCACGACTTCATTTACGAAGATGTTGTCGCATCGCCCAAAATATACATTCCGGGGCGCACCAGGACTGATTTGAGCTACTGGGTCGGTGGTACTTGGCTGCAGGCAAAAGACCAACAGCTGGAGATGGATCTGGTGTTGGAATATCAGGGCACAGTGACGGTTTTGGAGGCGAAAAACAGATTCGTTTCCAATTTCGCGGTCTATCAAATATTTCATCCCGTCAAGTATTACTTTGATAAAACCAAAAAAGCAAATATCAATATCGCACATATCAATGCTTGCTATGTGCTGAAGCAGACCTCGCGCAAGCAGGCTACTCGGATTCGCCTGTATCTGTATGAATTCACCGACCATGATCGGTTAGACTCTATAAGGCTTGTGCGTAAGGCAGAATATATCCTTCGTCAGAGGTAGGAAACAGCGATGGCAATTCCTGAACACCTCATCGATACGGTGTAT
>NKPV01000177.1 GCA_002254605.1 Armatimonadetes bacterium JP3_11 | reverse complement strand
TCGCGAACCTCCTAAATGGAGGCGACGACGATGCAACCAACGGCAATCGATGCACTGCTGCAAGAGACGCGAGTTTTTCCGCCCAGTGAGGCGTTTGTGAAACAGGCAAATATCAACGACCCTGCCATCTACGACGAAGCAGCACAGGATTACGAGGCGTTCTGGGCGAAGCACGCCGAGCAGAGACTGCACTGGTTCGAAAAGTGGCATACGGTGCTGGAGTGGGACCCACCCTATGCCAAGTGGTTCGTCGGAGGCAAACTGAATGCCTGCTACAACTGCGTGGACAGGCATGTGCAGACCTGGCGACGCAACAAAGCCGCGCTCATCTGGGAAGGCGAGCCGGGAGACGAGCGCGTGCTTACCTACGGCGACCTGCATCGTGAGGTTCAGAAGTTCGCGAATGTACTGAAGTCGCTGGGCGTGCAAAAAGGCGACCGCGTATGTATCTACATGCCGCTAATTCCCGAAGCGATTATCGCGATGCTTGCCTGTGCGCGGATTGGCGCACCCCACTCGGTGGTGTTCGGAGGCTTCAGCGCAGAGGCTTTAGCCGACCGCATCAATGACGCCCAAGCGAAAGTGTTGATTACTGCCGACGGCGGCTGGCGACGCGGCAGCATCGTCCCCCTCAAACGCAACGCCGACGAAGCCTTACGCGGCACTCCCTCTATCGAAAAAGTTGTCGTGTATCCGCGCATCGGCGGCGACCACCGCGTCGATATGCAAGCAGGGCGCGACCTGTGGTGGCACGACCTCATGCGCGACGCGCCGCTGACCTGCGCCGCCGAACCGATGGATAGCGAGGACATCCTCTACCTGCTCTACACCTCGGGCTCTACGGGGAAACCAAAGGGCATCATCCACACGACCGGCGGCTACATGACCGGCGTCACGCTCACTGCCAAATGGGTGTTTGACCTCAAAGACGAGGATGTCTACTGGTGTACCGCCGA
The DNA here is from genome assembly GCA_002254605.1 of Armatimonadetes bacterium JP3_11. Lineage (GTDB taxonomy): Bacteria > Armatimonadota > Fimbriimonadia > Fimbriimonadales > GBS-DC > GBS-DC. Next base: position 2,561 of record NKPV01000177.1, on the reverse strand, counting down.
TGTGGGATGGGTGACGGGGCACAGTTATATTGTGTACGGACCGCTCTCTAACGGGGCGACCTGCGTGATTTACGAAGGCGCACCCGACTACCCCGATCGCGACCGCTTCTGGGCGATTGTGGAGAAGTATCGCGTGACGATTCTCTACACCGCACCCACTGCTATCCGCGCCTTCATGAAGTGGGGCGAACAGTACCCCAAAAAGCACGACCTAAGTAGCCTGCGCTTGCTGGGCAGCGTGGGCGAACCTATCAATCCCGAAGCGTGGATGTGGTACCACGAGCATATCGGCGGCGGACGCTGCCCCATCGTCGACACCTGGTGGCAAACCGAAACCGGCGCAATTATGATTACACCCTTGCCCGGTATTGTCGCAACCAAGCCCGGCTCCGCTACCCGACCGTTTCCGGGCATCTTCCCCGCGATTTGGGACGACCGAGCACAGCCCGTCGGCGTAAACCAAGGCGGCTACCTGGTCATCACAAAACCGTGGCCCTCCATGACGCGCGGGCTTTGGGGCGACCCCGAACGCTTCGTGCAGACCTACTGGAGCAAATACGCGGGCATCTACTTCACAGGCGACGGCGCACGGCAAGACGAGGACGGCTACTTCTGGCTGCTGGGGCGCGTGGATGATGTCATCAATGTGTCGGGACACCGACTCAGCACGATGGAAGTGGAGAGCGCGCTGGTAGACCACCCTGCCGTTGCTGAAGCCGCCGTGATTGGCGTCCACCACGAAATCAAAGGGCAGGGCATCGCCGCGTTCGTCATCATCAAAGAGGGCTACACCGCCGATGAAGCGCTCAAAGACGAACTCAAACGCCATGTGGCGCAGAAAATCGGCGCCATCGCCCGCCCCGATCAGGTGTTCTTCACGGCAGATCTGCCGAAAACTCGCAGCGGCAAAATCATGCGTCGCCTGCTACGCGATATCGCGGAAGGACGCGCCCTCGGCGACACCACCACCCTGGCAGACCCCGCCGTGGTGCAAACCCTTAAAGAAAAATACGAAGGGCAAGAAGAGTAGCCAACAGGTATACTCTTGCTTGCCAGGATGAGATTGCATGCCCTGCGCTTGTGGCACTTTCGCAACTACGAACGCGCGCAGATAGAACCGTCTCCGCGCGTGAACATCCTGCTGGGAGCCAACGCGCAGGGCAAAACGAACCTGTTGGAGGCGATTTATTATCTGAGCGCGCTGCGTCCGCTGCGTCCTGTGCGCGAACTCGACCTCATTCAGTGGAACGCGCCGGAGATGCGCCTCTACGCCCATTACGAAATCGACGGGCTAACCGACGAGTTGCATCTTCGCCTACCAGCGCAGGGCAAGCGCGTAATGACCCTGAACGAGCAACCCGTCTCCAAGCAGAGCGCACTGGTGGGCAAACTCAGTGTGGTGTGCTTCACCGCGCAGGATTTGACCCTCGTGCGCGGCGAGCCTGCCGACCGACGGCGGTTCTTGGATAGCGAAATCAGCCTGCTGAGCCACCGATATCTCTACGCGCTGGCGCACTACAAACGCGCGCTGGAACAACGCAACAACCTCCTGCGGGGCTACTTGGAAGGCGTCGCAACACTTGAGAGCCTGCCCGAATGGAACGCACAACTGGTAAAGTACGGTGCGCGGCTCTTCCACGCTCGCAAACAGTTCTTGGAACGACTGAACGCGCTCGCCCAGACCACCCACCGCGCTCTGACCCACGATACCGAAACGCTCACGCTGCAGTATCTGCCCGGCTTGCCCCTACGCGAGCCGTTGCCCGAAAAAGAGGAGGATTGGTCGGATGCCCTGATGAGCGCGCTCCATCAGTCAGCGGGTGAAGAGCTGCGGCGTGGGACCACACTGTACGGTCCCCACCGCGACGATTTCCGAATCCTACTCCAAGGCTACGAGGCGCGCCTGTACGCCTCCCAAGGGCAGCAACGCACCTGCGCGCTCAGTTTGCGCCTTTCGGAGGTCGCGCTGGTGGAGTCGGTTCGAGGCGAGCCGCCCATCGTGCTGCTGGACGATGTGTTCTCGGATTTAGACCCTACGCGGCGACGCCATCTGGTCGAGTTTCTAACACCACGCACGCAGACTTTTGTTACCTGCACCGATTTGAGCGCGTTCGATGAGTCGACACTGCGCAACGCTGCGCTGTTTGAAGTACACGCGGGGACGGTGAGCCGTCATGCGTGAGATGCAGTCCGTAGGCAGCGCCCTGCAAAGCCTACTGCAGAAACTGGGGCTGGAACGGCAGTTCCGCACCTACGATGCATTAGCCCACTGGAGCGACATCGTGGGCAAGCAGGTTGCGCAGGTCGCCCGCCCACTACGCCTCGACGCCGACACGCTCTGGGTCGCCGTCAAAAGCCACACTTGGGCACAGGAACTGAACTTCCAAAAGGGGACTATCCTCCGACGCCTGAACGAGCGAGCAGGTGAAGAGCGGTTCAAAGAGATTCGATTCTTGGTGCGGAACAGTTTGCCCGCATCGTCCAACCTCCTCCTGCAAAGTGGTGGAGAGAACCCATCGGACTCCGCGTCCTCACAGTCTGGCGGTGGGGCGGCGGATGAG
>NKPV01000085.1 GCA_002254605.1 Armatimonadetes bacterium JP3_11 | reverse complement strand
CGGGCGCACAGGTAATCTGGCTTACCGACAGCCCGAGCGTCTGCAGCGTGGCTTTTACCTCGAGCAGATTCTCGTCGCTCAGGAAAGCGTGATAAATCTCCACTGTCTGCACGCCGAACGCAGGCGCCTGATGCAACCAATCGATGACCGTCAGCTGCCCACGCAGAATGGGGTGGATGAGGCGCACGGGCATCCATGCAATCGTTGGCTTAGCCATCTTTCAGCAAGCGATTGATGCGATCCGCATCGCGCAGCGAGGGGTCATCCACAAAAACCAGCTTCGGAATGCGCTTCAAGTGCAACCGCTTGCCAAGCAGCCCCTTGATGTAGCCCGCAGAGTGCTGAAGACGTTCGAGCGTTTGCATCCGTCGTCGCTCATCGCCCAACACGCTCACATAGACAGTCGCCTGCGACAGGTCGCGTGCGACCTTGACGCCTGTAATGGTCGCTAGACCCAAATCCTGCCCTGCTAAATCCTTCAATAGTACCTGACTGAGTTCGGCAGTCAGGAGCGATTCCAGTCGTTCCATGCGTCCGCCCATCGGCGTCCTCCTTGTTATAACAGTTCTAAATGGCTCTCCAATAGCATGATACGCCCTTCGTGTTCCAGGCGTTCCAGCACGGCGTCCAGCACACGATTGACAAAATCGGTCTGATTGCCCACGCACGCCATCGCGATGCACGCGCGTTGATGCAGGTCGTGGTGGTCCACCTCCGCGACGGAGAGATTAAAATCGTTGCGCAGGCGGGTGATCAGGCTCTGCATCACCTGGCGTTTCTCTTTCAGCGAGCGACAGCCGCCAATATGGAGTTCGACGGTCAAGACGCCAATCCGTGCCGGCATTTGGAAAATTATACCTTTCTGGGGGTACTACTTTCCTGTCCAAGTCTGTTCGGAGACTGCCACATTGGGCGTCGGCTCGAACTCCATAAGTAGCACGAACGCGCCGGGCTGCTCTTCGATTTTGACTTCTGTGCGGATTTTCAGGCTGCGCATCAGGAGGGTCTCCTTGTCGATAACGATTTCCAACCCGTCCTCCTTACCGCGCTCGTTTTTGATGCGCCCTGCGAGCGTGACTTGCTTCTCGGTCTCGCCTGCGACTTTGAGTTGGGTGATTTGTTTACGGAACTTCTCTTGGCTGTTTTTGCCTCCGATGAGAAACACAAGGTCATAGCAGGGCACCACTTCCGCGCTGCTAAGGTGCTCCAGCAGCGCCGCGCCTGAATTGGCGACCGGCTTGGATTCAGTGCCCGCCTTGAAGGTTTGACCATCGCTCAGGTAGCGTTGCCCTTCGCCTTGGGCATTCATGTCTTTCACCAGCAAGTTGATACGCGCAGGGGCTTGAGCCGTGTAGGCATATAGGTACTTTTGGATGGGCATTCCCTCTGGGTAGCGCGGCGTCACCATCAGCACGGTGAGCGTGGTCTTGCTTTGCAGGCTCTGGAGTTGATTATACGCCTGAAAAGTTTTCTGGAGCCACTCCTCGGCGGTTTTGTCCACCTGAGCATAGCAGCACACTATGCTCAACAGCGTCAGCACCACACTAATCCCTCGCATAGCAGGGAAAGTGTACCCCAGTTCGAACCGATAGGTTGTGCGCGGCTGGCTGGCTGGGCTGGGGCTAATTGGACTGCTGAACCTGATTGCTGTCGGGCATTGGCATTACGACGACGGGTTGCACGACAGTTTTGAGAATCTGGACACGCGCGTTATTTTACGACGCCTACAGCAGCCCCACGCGGTCGGGGAGTGGTTTGTGGGCGACTGGGTGCTGGGAAACGGTTTCTACCGTCCCTTGCCAAGCGTGCTGTATCAGGTGGACTACTGGCTTTGGGGCGCGAATTTGCTGGCGTGGAAGTGGACGAATGGGCTGTTGGCGACGCTGAATGCGCTGCTGGTGGTGGGGGTTGGCTGGGCGTTGTCGGGTCGGCGTGCGCTCGCGCTACTTGCGGGGTGCGTGTTCACCTATTGGCAGACGGGTCTATTGCCCGATCCGCCGCTCTGGTTGGGTTGGGTGGGGCTGGGTGCAGGCGTGCTGTGGGGCTGGCGCGTAGGGGATTGGCGGCGCGGGGCGCTGTGGGGCTGCCTCGCCTACACGCTGGTGGTGGAGCTACGCTTCATCCTCACGCTGCCCGATATTCACCAGCAGACCTTTGCCTACCGCGCGATGGGATGGATCCCCGCTCGCACGGCGACTCTGATGACGCTGTTCGCGCTGCTGGCGATTGTGGGCACTTGTGTTTATGCACGCACAGGGCGGTTGCGCTGGGCGGCTTTAGGGCTGCTGGGCTTTCTGGGCGCGCTGCTTAGTTATGAGCAGGCGGTGGTGTTGCCTCTGATGATGGGGCTTTGCAGCGTGAGCGTCTCACGGGGAGCCATCCCACGCGCCTTGCTGCTGCCTTCGCTGTGCCTGTGCTTGCTGATTCCCTACTTCGCCTTCTATCGCACGCACATCCCCACCCACACAGAGTATCACCAGCAACGGCTCAAGCGATTCACAACCCTGCCTGAAACCACCCTCTATTGGCTTGTTCCGACGGGGCGCGAAGCGCTGATGCAGTGGGATGTCGCCCGTATCGCGCCGTTCAACTGGGTGATGCCCGCGTTCTGGCTGGCGCAGTTGGGACTGGTCGCTTATCTGGTCGCGTTGCGTGCGGGGCTACGGACGCGGTTGGGTTTGGTTGGCTGGTTGGGTTCGCTGCTGGCGTACGCCCCCCTAATGCCCGTGCTGCCCTTGATGCATTACTACTATTTCCCTGCGGTCTTCCGCGCACTGTGGGCAGGTATACTGTTGCTATGCCTGCTTACACTGCGCCCGACGAGAAGGGCTACTTCGGTCGCTTTGGTGGACGCTATGTGCCCGAGACGCTCATCCCCGCGCTCGACGAGCTGACGGACGCCTACTTGTATTTCAAAGACGACCCAGACTTCCAACGCGAGTTGAACTATTATCTCATCACTTTCGCGGGACGCCCGACCCCGCTCTATTTTGCTGCGAATCTGAGCGCGGCGTTGGAACATCGGGTCTACATTAAACGGGAAGACCTATGCCACACGGGGGCGCATAAAATCAATAACGCGCTGGGGCAAGCGATTCTGGCGAAGCGGATGGGTAAACAGCGCATCATCGCCGAGACGGGCGCAGGGCAACACGGGGTCGCGACGGCGACGGCATGCGCCTTGCTGGGATTGCAGTGCGAAGTCTACATGGGCGCGGAGGACATGCGCCGCCAAGCCCTGAATGTGTTTCGGATGCACCTGCTGGGCGCGAAGGTCATCCCTGTGGAAAGCGGCACCGCGACGCTCAAAGACGCCACCAGCGAAGCGATACGCGACTGGGTTACCAATGTGCGCACAACCCACTATATCATCGGCTCATGTGTGGGACCGCATCCGTATCCGATGATGGTACGCGATTTTCAGTCGGTGATTGGGCGCGAGGCGCGGGAACAAATCTTAGCCTATGCGGGACGCCTCCCCGACGCTGTGGTTGCCAGCGTGGGGGGTGGGAGCAACGCCATCGGGATTTTCTATCCGTTTATCGAAGATGAGGGCGTACGCCTGATTGGCGTGGAGGCAGGCGGACGCGGACTGGAAACAGGAGAACACTCCGCCAGTCTTGTGGCAGGCGAGTATGGCATCCTGCACGGCGCCGCCAGCCTCGTACTGCAAACGGAAGACGGGCAGATACGGCTCACGCACTCCGTCTCGGCGGGACTGGACTATCCGGGCTCTGGTCCCGAACACGCCTACCTCAAAGAGATTGGACGCGCAGAGTATGTCGTCGCGACGGACGAGGAAGCATTGGGCGCGTTCGCATGGCTCGCTCGGCACGAGGGGATTATCCCCGCGCTGGAGTGCGCGCATGCGTTCGCGTACCTGACCCGACTCGCGCCCACGCTGGAGCCCAACAGCGTGATTTTAGTGAACTTGTCGGGGCGCGGGGATAAAGATGTGGCGCATGTAGCGCAAATCGTGAGTGCGAGGATGTAAGCGCAATAAAAGTTCCCCCGACCCCTGTGGTCGGGGGAGGGTAGATGGGAGGTGAGGATGATGCAAGCTCACACCTTGCGGCGGCGCAGCCCCAGCAAGCTCGCCAGACCCGCGCCCAGCGCAATCAGGCTCGCCGGCTCCGGTACAACCACCGTGAAGTATTGATCCCCAGCGATGTTGGCGAAGTTCACATTGCGCGGCTCGCCCAAGTTGCCCAGCCCGCCGACTCCGCCCAGCACCTGGTTCGACAGGAAGTCGTGTCCACTCCCGTTGATGAAAGCGCTGATTTTGATGGTCGTGGGGAATCCCGTGATGCCGATGGCGGTAAACGGAATCGCCAACTCGATGCCGGTGGACACAGCAGCTGCAGCGGCAGGATCCGCCGCGCTACCTGTAACGCCGCCTGTGTTGCTGTTGTTGATGGTGACGCGAATGCCAGAGGGAGCGCTTGGGTCTCCACCCGTCAGGATGCCACTGGAGGCAGCGCCGGTCATGCCCAAGTAGTAGCCCGGTCCGCCGCCGCCCGTCAGCAGCTCCGCCCAGTTCGCATAGAGGGCATACGGGCTACCGCCGCCCGTGATCCCTATCCAATAGTCGGCTTCAAAGCCTGCGTCAAAGGTCAAGCCGTTGCCGGTACCGTTGTCGCCCATGCGATTCAGTCCACCAAAGTCCACACCCGAATTATCGCCACGCAGTCGGTTTTGTCCACCGGCTTTCGTGTCGAAAAAGATTTCCAGTTTATTGAAGTTCGATTCGAGGTTGCCTGCAAGGAACAGGTAGAGCACCTGATTTAATGTATCCACATAGGCATAGGCGGCGTCTAACTCCGAGCCGTTCGCGTAATCCACCTGACCCTGAGTGCTATCGCCGAATCCCGTGGGTGTATCCTGCACCACAATCGGCGTGCCGTAGAGGGCGTCGCGCGTGCCATCGATTGTCGGCTGCGCAAGCGCGGTTGCGCTCAACAAGCCTGCTGTCAGTAGCGTACTCCATTTCTCAAAACGCATCGTTGCTTTACCTCCAACTGTGGTTTACTGAGAGGGCGAGACCACTCGCCCTCAGTGGCGAGAAATCGTATTCTCGCCTGATGCCCCCATTCTGGGGGCTGGGTACAACAGGGCAAATGATAGATTCAGCGGCAAATGATCCTCATCTCTATTATAGCACATTTGCGACAGATTTGCAAGGGCTTCGGGCGAAAACAGGTATTTTTCTGGGGGGATCGGGCAAAGCCTTTTCCCACGAAGCGGTGGGGAGGTACAATTTCCCATGTGGCGACGCAGGCGACCGCGTTCGGTGTGTTGACGGAACGGCTCAAACTCCGGCAGATAGACTATCCCTTGCTCCTCACTACGATGTTGCTGATCGGCGCAGGGCTGGCTGCGCTCTACAGCGCCACCTACCAGTGGTCGCCGTCGATTTTTCGGAAGCAGCTGGTGTGGTTAGGGGCAGGTGTTGGGTTAGCAGGGGTAATCGCGAGCATCAAGCCATCTGTGTGGGCGCGTAGTAGCAGACTGCTCTATGCTCTGAATCTGGCGATGTTGGTCGGCGTGTTGCTGTTTGGTGCGGAGCGGAAGGGCGCCCAGCGCTGGCTGGAGTTGCCCGGGGGGTTCCAGCTGCAGCCGTCCGAATTCGCGAAGATACTCCTGATTCTGACTTTAGCCAGTTGGCTGGCGCGCCAAGGCGAGGCAATCCGCACTCCCAAGGGATTTCTGCTCTCGATGCTCCATATGGCGATACCTGCACTGCTGGTGTTCAAGCAGCCCGATTTGGGCACTTCCATCGTGTTTGGCGTGTTATGGTTTGCGATGGTCTATCTGGCGGGAGCGCGGACGCGCTGGCTCTGGCTTACGGTGGTAGCGGGCGCACTCGGCTTTGTGGGGCTGTGGCACTTTGATATCCTCAAGGACTACCAGAAAGCGCGTCTCGTGTCGTTTATGAACCCCGAAGCCGACCCCCAACAAAGCGGGTATCACATCCTACAGGCGCGGATTGCGGTCGGCAGCGGGCAGCTGGTAGGCAAGGGCTACCTGCACGGAACCCAAAAGAACCTGCGCTACATCCCCGAACAGCACACGGACTTTATTTTCGTGGTGGTCGCGGAGGAGCTGGGCTTCGTCGGGGCAGTGGGCTTGCTGGGGTTGTATGGCGCGTTTTTATATACCATCTGGCGGTTGATGACGCGCACACGCGAGGAGTATCATCGCCTTATCGCGGGAGGCATCCTGGCGCTGTTTACTTTCCATTTATTCACCAATGTCGGGATGACCATCGGGTTATTCCCCGTGGTGGGCATTCCCCTGCCGTTTATCAGTTATGGAGGGACGATGTTGTGGGTTTCGTTGGCGGCGGTCGGCTTGCTTCAGGCGATTAGCCTGCACGAGTCGCCGGTGCGGATATAGGGTCATCCGCTAGTTGACATCGTTCCTGCTCACTCTTAGGTGCGCGTTCTAGCTGTCTTAAACACAGGGCGCACACGCACAAACAGGGCGCACACATCGGTGCGCCCCTATATTCCACCCTGCGCACCCCTGTAGGGGCAGACCCGTGTATCTGCCCCCTGAAAGGGAATTTTCGAACACCCTCATCAAGGATTGTTTTCACGCGGCAGCACCCACATCCACGCGATGCACTCCACATCGTCCTCGGTCGTTTCCTCCAGCGCGGTTGGGTTCACAGGTGGATGGGGATGCGATTCGGCGAAGGCTTTGAGCCGTTGCAGAGCTTGCTGCGGGGCGAGCTTTTGCACTTCGCACCATACGGTGCGCAGCTCGCGGAGGTCAGTCGCAGGCAGGGCGTCCTTGAAGTATTGCAGCAGCTCGTTGCGCAGCGCCGACGAGGGCTGGACGCGGAGCCACTGCTGGATTTGCCGCTGGACCGTGGGTAGAGCCTTGGCTCGGTGCACCTGCTGGTTGAGCCGTTTGACCAGTTCGGCGCGCAGCGCCTGCAGTTTTTGTTCGGTCTGCTCGGGTTGGGGCGTGGGGGCAGCCGGTTCGTTCGGTTCGGAACGCACGGGCTGGATGGCGCGGAGCTGCGCCGTCTCCAGTGAACCATCGTTGCGCTGGAACAGCCAGTAGTGGCGTTCGGTGCGGGTGTGCCGAAAGGCGGCGAAGAAGCCGACCTGGCTTGGGTTGCGGGCGTACTTTGCCGTGCCGCGCCCCAGCGGGATGCGCCCCAGATGCTCCTCGCCCAGCTGCTTGAGATACTGCATCAAGTCTTCTATGAGGAACTCGCCGATGTTCAGCTCGCCTTCCTGCTCCAGTTCGTCCAGCACGGCGTCCTCGCCCTGCGCGATGCGTTTCAGCGTGTTGAAATCCATCGGGTTCGGCGCCTCACCCAGCACGGAAGCGTCCAGCCCCACGGTGCGATTGATTTGCCCTAACTTGTCCAGCAAGCGCTGCATCAGGTTGAGCAGGCTCTCCAGCGCATCCTCGGGAATGAAGTTATACACATCGATCGTGGTATGGGGCGAGCCGATGCGGTCGATGCGTCCGATGCGTTGCACCATCCGCACGGGGTTCCAGTGCAGGTCGTAGTTGATGACGATTCCGGCGTCCTGCAGGTTCTGCCCCTCGCTGAGCGCGTCGGTGGCGATTAAGATTTGGATCTCGCGTTCGCCAGGCTGAAGCGTATAGCGGTTGGATTGTGGCGAGAACCGCTGCACAATGCGCTTGCGCTCCTCCATCGGCACATCGCTGTCGACCAGCGCGATTTCCACATGGGGCAGGCGCTGCTTCAGTTCCTGATCAAGCATCTGCGCCGTGTCTTTGTAGTAGGAGAAGATGAGCACCTTCTCATGGCGCAGATCGTTTGTCAACAGGTTCGCCAGCCTATTGACCTTCGCATCGTGTTGAGGCGCGAGCCGCTCCAGTTCTTGCAGTAGCGACTCTAACTTACGAACATCCTCCTCTACTGCTTTCTGGATCGCGTGCAGATTGTACTGACTGGCGTCGATAGATTCCAGGTTCTTCAGAAACGCCTGCAGGTCTTCGCTTGGCTCCTCTTCGTCGTCGCCTTCCAGCATCAGCATACGGCGGTAATCCTTGCTGGTGAGCAACTTACCTTGCTGAAGGGCTTCCAGGAACTGCCGTTGGAACTCCAGTTGGTGGTGGAGCGAGTTGCGCAACGCTTCCACCGACGATTCGAGCCGTTTGAGGTACAGCACGCGCATCAGGCTTGCCAGTGCCGCCTGTCCGCGCAGTTCGAAGCGGAACTTGCGAATCTGCTCGTCGCTCATGCCCGCCTTGCGCAGCGCCTGCTCAATTTGCTCCCACTCATTCCCGAACAGCAGGAGACAGTTCTGCACCACTTCGTGGCGATAGGAGTCGAGCTGATAGGGGGCAAGGTGAAGTTCCTCGATAGTCTGTGCGATGCGCTGATAGAGGTCGTCTCCATACACCGCTTGCAGGTCGTATTGCACCGAGTGGATATGACGCTGTGGGAACTGGATGCGCTTGCCGTCGATCACGGCGTCGGGGTAGTGGCGTCGGATGAAGGCGCGACTACGCCGCACGCTGATCGCCTCCAAGAGCTCATACAGGCTCTCGCGCTGCTTCTCCGCGTTGCGGAAGTAGCTCTCCAAGTTGTCGATGCCTGCACTCTGGAAAAAGTCTTTCTGGTCGCGCGTGATGAGCCGAATCTGGTGATAGAGGTCGTACACCGAGTTGTTCACCGGCGTGGCGGTGAGCAATATCAGGCGCGTCTGTTCGGGGTTGGCGTTGCGCACCAACTCAAAGAGATTGCGCCAGCGGTTCGCGCCAGGATTGCGGAAGTGGTGCGATTCGTCCACCACAATCACGCTATATTGTGCGAGGTCGCCCAGATCGAGGTCGCCGCGACTGATTTGCTCCATGCTCTCGATTCGGTGCGGAATGGCGTGTTGCTCCAGCAGCGGTTTCCACACGGTGTCGCGCAGAGCGGCAGGGCAAATCACCAGCGCGGTCCTGCGCTGCTGATAAGCATAATCATCCAGCAGGCGCAGCGCAAGGTAGGTCTTGCCCAGCCCCACCGAATCGGCAATCAGCACCCCGCCGTACTGCTCCAGAATCTCACGCGCGGCGTGGTACCCGTCGCGTTGGAAATCGGCTAAGATAATCGGCGACAGTTTGTCATCCTGTCCCCCCAATTCGCTCGCCAGTCGGTCGCGATACGCCTCATAGAGCACCTTGAGGTAGACCTCCTGCGGTGAAAGCGGGCG
>NKPV01000087.1 GCA_002254605.1 Armatimonadetes bacterium JP3_11 | reverse complement strand
GGGCGATTTCACGCTTCAATGAACGAATCGGTCATTCCGAGCAAGCGGCTCGCAGCGGGATTGTGGGCGGGGTTGTTTTTGCTGGCGCTGGGCGTACGGCTTCTCGGCGTCGCGTGGGGCTTGCCGAACACTGAGCACTATTACTCTTACCATCCCGACGAGTGGCTTATCCTGTTGGCGAGCTACTTCACGATTAACCCTTACGCGGGCGAGTTTCTGCCTGGGTTTTATAACTATGGTACGCTGCCGATGTACTTATGGAGTGTTTGGCTGCACTGGCTGAGTGCTGTGGGCGTCATCGGGGGGCTGCCTGAGAATCCGACCCCGTTGCAGATTGCGGAGCTACGGGCGCAACTCTATCTGTGGGCGCGTGTGCTGGTGGGGCTCATGGGCGCAGGCACGGCGGTCGTCGTGGGGCGTGCATTGGCGATGGTAGGTGGTCTTCCTGCGGGTATCGTTGCTGGGCTGGCGATTGCCTTGGCGCCTGCGTTGGTGGTTCATAGCGCCTTCATGACGGTCGATGTGCCGACCACCTTTTTTGTAGCGCTGGCGTTCTATCAAGCGGTTGCGCTCGCAACTTCTCCGCGTCCCATGCGAACCCTGCTGTGGGGTGCGTTTTGGGCAGGCTGCGCTGCTGGCTCCAAGTACAACGCTGGGCTGGTACTGATTGCGCCTGTAGTAAGCTTGTGGCTATCGGGTGTGTTCTCCCTCAAGACACGCATTGGAGCAAGCGTGGCGGCGATCGGCGTCGCGGGATTGACCTTCGCCCTCAGTTGCCCTGGCGTTTGGGCAGACTCCGAACGGTTCTGGAGCCATTTCTGGTACGAGGTGCGCCATGTCGGTCAAGGGCATGGCGAGATCTTCACAGATACGGGTGTTGGCTGGCTGTATCATATCCATCCGAACCTCAGTACGGGTTTTGGAGCAATCGGGTTATTGGCGAGCCTCGTTGGGTGGGCAGTTTTCGGGCGGCGTTATCGTGCGTTGTGGGGTGTGCTGGCGGCGTCGCTTGCCTACTATCTGCTGATTGGCGTGGCGGAGGTGCGATTCCTGCGCTATACCTTTCCCCTGTTCCCTGCGCTGGCGATGGGCGTGGGGCTTTTGTGGGCGTCTCGCTCCGCCGATTCACGCCTATCGCGTCTCAGTGGGGCTTGGAGCGGAATGCTCTTCAAGCTGCTCGCGCTTGCTGTCCTGCTTTGGCAGTTGCTCAGCGCCACGAGTTTGGCGCTTTGCATGCGCCGTCCCGACGCGCGCGATCAGGCAGCGGCTTGGGCGCGCAGGGAGTTGCCCAAAGGCACGCGCATCGGGTTCCCGACGGTTCCGTGGTTTTATACGCCGCCGTTATTCCCCGAAACAGGCGAACTGCGCTGGCAAGACCGCCTGCGCGCTGCACAGAGTGCGACGCGCTATCGTCTCATCCCGTTAGCTCCGCCCGAGTGGAACGCGGAGGCGTTGTCGGTAACCCTGCCAGAATACCTCATTATCAGCGAGTTCGAAGAACGCGATGTGCAACGACTCGGACGCGCAGACTACCAAGCATTTATGCAGATTGTCAACACGCGTTATGCGCTGGAGCGAACCTTCACCAACGAGCCGCCGTTGCTCGGTCGAAAGCCCTCGCTGCCCCACGATTTGCTCTACATTTGTCCACAAGTTAAAGTGTATCGTTTGCGAGCGCCGTAGTGGGTTCAGCGTCGCTTGCCGAACGGCGACCATTTGCGCTTTTGCATCCGCTGTTGGAATTTAGTCATCTGCTTCATGAGTTTGCGCATCTCAAACAGCTGGTTCACCAGTGCACTGACCTCTTCCAGCTTCGTACCGCTGCCTTTGGCGATGCGCAGCTTGCGGCTGTAGTTAATGATTTCGGGGTGGCGTCGTTCCTGCGGGGTCATCGAGAGGATAATCGCTTCCGCGCGTTTGAGGGCACGGTCATCGATGGGCATGTCGCCCACCTGATTTTTGATTTGGTTGAACCCGGGGAGCATTTTGATCAGTTGCTCGAACGGTCCCATTTTACGAATCTGCTGCATCTGGGCGAGCATATCTTCGAAGTCGAAGCTTGCTTCGCGCATTTTCTTTTCGAGGCGTTTTGCCTCTTCCTCTTGCATGGTTTGTTCCACGCGTTCGATAAGCGAGAGGACGTCGCCCATGCCCAAGATTCGGCTGGCGATTCGGTCGGGATAGAAGGGTTGGAGGGCATCGGTGCGTTCGCCCACTCCCACGAATCGCACGGGTTTACCCACCACGGCTTTCACGGAAAGCGCGGCACCACCACGGGCATCCCCGTCCATTTTGCTCATAATCACGCCCGTTAGTTCGAGTTTTTCGTGGAAGGCTTGCGCCACATTCACCGCCTCTTGCCCCGTCGTGGCGTCCACCACGAGCAGGGTCTCGTGCGGTTGGAGTGCATGATGCATTCGCTGCAGCTCGTCCATCAGTGCCTCGTCCACCTGCAGGCGTCCTGCGGTGTCGACGATCAGCACATCGTAGCCGTTGGTGCGGGCGAATTCGAGCGCTTTCTGCGCGGTGCTAACAGGGTCGCTGGTATTCGCCTGCTGTGGCGTGAATACGGGCACACCCACCTGTTGTCCCAGCACTTCCAACTGCTTGATGGCGGCGGGGCGTTGCAGGTCGCACGCTGCCATGACGGGATTACGCCCTTGAGATTTGATCCAGCGTGCGAGTTTGGCGCAAGTGGTTGTCTTGCCGGAACCTTGCAAGCCGCAGAGCATAAACACCGTTGGCGGGCGCGTTGCCCACCGAATCGGCTCCGCCTCGCCCCCCAACAGCGCGATGAGCTCATCACGCACGATACGAATCACTTGCTGGTCGGGCGTAAGGCTTTTCAGCACCTCCTCGCCGACGGCTTTCTCGCGGATGCGCCCAATAAACTCCTTCACCACGCGAAAGTTCACATCCGCTTCCAGCAACGCGAGCCGTATCTCGCGCAGTGCCTCGTCGACGGTCTTCTCATCCAGCCGACCCTTGCCCCGTATCCGCTCAAAAATGCCCTGCAACTTGTCGGTCAGGTTCTCAAACATAGCGGGTTAAAGGATACCTTGCGCACTCCCTCGCGGTTGTGAGGGAACGGTACAGAAGGCAGCCCACAAAACACGCGCCAAGCACAATGGATAGCGCCGATTCGCAACGCATCCCTCGCCACCGACGGCAGGGTATAATTCACTGTCCAACGCGCCCCCGTAGCTCAGTGGACAGAGCGCAGGCCTCCGGAGCCTGGTGCGCAGGTTCGATTCCTGCCGGGGGCGCATATTCCATCAAGAATTGGCTCCGCGGTGTTTGCGCTGGAGCCATGTCTTGATTGCCAACCCCACACCACTTATAGCCCCCACAACATAAGACGTTGTGTGCGCCGCAGCAACCGCCCAATAGCGAGGCGTCTTGTCTGCCGTCGCCCACTCAGGGTTAAAGTGATAGCGGTGAAATCCTCCCAAGTGGGATATCCAATAGCCCAACGCGCCTGCCACGAACGCACAGACGCCAACGAACACGAATAACCGAACAACTGAGGGGAGCAATTCCCGTGCGGTGAGCGGCTTATATCGCCCCCACCGCGCCGCTGCCGCCAGCAATAGCCCTAGAAATGCTCCCATCCACCAAGTAGCCGCCACACCCCATACTACCGCCAACAGCACGGGGCTCTCGGTCGGTACCAGCATCGGGTGGTCGCGAGTGAAATACTCTATACACAGATGGGCTGTAATCATGTCGTGTGCGATACCGTAGGCGGCGCTTGCCACGACGCCCAGCCCCACGATCTTGACATGTTCCATAGTGGATTGGGGTATATTATACGCAGTAACTATGCGAGCGGAATTGACCTCGTCCGATCGGATGCGTCATGCGCTGAAGGGGCATTTAGACCACGAGGGGGTGCAAACCCTGCTGGAGGCAGCGGCAGCGTGCGATGAAGCGCAACAGTGCCTTGCCGACGAAGATTACGAATCGGCGCTGGAAATCGCTCTCCCATTAGTGTTGCTGCAGACGCCTGTGGTGGCGGACCGTGCCAAAGAGACCGCCCTCGCTGCGCTGGACGAGCTGGTGGAACGAGCCCTCTCTGTGGGACAGCCTCGTCTTGCCCTGCAGTACCTTGATCAATGGCTGCGCTTGGAGCCGAAAGGCTTCTTCCCACTGGTGCGCCGCGCGGAGATTCTCCAACACGAGCTGGGCGACCTGCACGAGGCGTGGACCGCCTACCTGCAGGTGCTGCGCCACTACCCCAACAGCATCGAAGCCCTGCTTGGGCTGGCGCAGCTCGCGCTTGCGGAGGGCAACCCCGAACGCGCTTACCCCTATATCCTGCGTGCGTGGCAGTCGCTGGGGCAATCGGAGTGGGCATACACGCCCAGCAGTCGCACGATGCAATCCGTCTTTGAAGACCTCTACGACATCACGGCGGGTATGCTGCACTGGCTCGGCTCCGCCGAGGAAGCACGCGCCCTCACCGAGCAAGCGATTGCGCTGCTTGGCGAAACCGAGACCCTCAAGGAGCGCATGCAGATTATCGAAGAACTCGGCGACTAAGCCCTTACAGTATCCCTTCCTGCGGGAGCACGAGCAACTCGTCGATTGTGGCGTCTGCAGGCGTGGTGAGCGTCTGCACGATGATGTGCGCCACGGTTTCGGGACGAATCATCTTCTCTCGGTCGGGAACGCCTGCGCCTTCACCCCAGATTGCGGTGTCCACCGCACCGGGCAGAATCGCCATCACGCGCACGCCACGCTTGCGCACCTCTTTGGCTAAGATGCGCGTGAACATCAGCCCGGCGGCTTTGGCGCAACTGTACGCGCTGAGCCCTGCGAATGCCCGCGCCCCTGCCACCGACAGCACATTCACAATCTGCCCGCGCCCCTGTTCCAACATGCTGGGCAACACCATGCGCGTCGTCAGATACAGCCCTTTCAGATTGCCCTCCAGCGTGTGCCACCATTCGGCTGGGACACTACTTTCTATCGCGCCCAACGCTTGAATGAATCCCGCATTATTGACAAGAATATCGATATTGCCCGTAATGCTCAGCGCGCCCTGCACCGCCTCGCGCAGGGCGCCCTCGTCGGAGACATCGGCGACGAACCAGTACGCTTTACCGCCCGCCGCGCGGATGCTCGCCGCCGTCTCCTCCAGTTGCGCCTGCGTGCGCGCCACTAAGGCAACCGTCGCACCCCGCTGAGCCAGTTGCTTTGCGGTTGCTGCGCCAATTCCCCGCCCGCCGCCTGTAATCAACGCTACTTGACCTGCCAAAGTTTCCATAGCGTGGGCAGTATACCATAGGCAGGAAATTCCCCTCAAGGGACGAAAGTCCTATCTTCGATGAGCCGCACAACCGTTTTGAAGACTTACAAACTCTGGGTGAACGGCGAGTTTATCCGCTCCGAGTCGGGACGCGCCTACGAAGTGCGCGACGCGCGGGGCAAGTTCTGGGCGAATGCGCCTCAAGCGTCCCGTAAAGACCTGCGCGACGCGGTGCAGGCAGCCCGCAAAGCGCAGTCGGGCTGGGCGAAACGCACGCCCTACAATCGAGGGCAG
Organism: Armatimonadetes bacterium JP3_11; assembly: GCA_002254605.1. Taxonomy (GTDB): domain Bacteria; phylum Armatimonadota; class Fimbriimonadia; order Fimbriimonadales; family GBS-DC; genus GBS-DC. Next base: position 3,527 of record NKPV01000087.1, on the reverse strand, counting down.
ATCCTCTATCGCGTTGCGGAGATGCTGGAGACGCGCCGCGACGCCCTCGGCGCCGAACTGCAGGCGATTACAAGCGTCGCTCAATGCGATGCGGACACCGAAATCAGCGTCGCCATCGACCGCTGGGTCTACTACGCGGGCTGGAGCGACAAGTACGCTGCGCTGCTCTCGTCCGTGAACCCTGTCGCGATGCCAATGCACAACTTCACGACGCCAGAGCCGATGGGCGTGGTTGGAATCGCGTGCCCTGAGACCGCGCCGTTGGCGTCGCTCACAAGCCTCATCGCCCCCGCGATTGTGAGTGGGAACGCAGTCGTCGCCCTGCTGCCCGAAACCGCGCCGACCGTGGGGCTGGCGTTTGCAGAAGTGCTGGCAACCTCAGACCTGCCCGCAGGCGTGGTCAACTTCCTGAGTGGACGATTCGCCGAACTCCTGCCTCATCTGGCACGCCATGTCGAAGTGGACGCGCTGAACCTGTGCGGCGTCCCTGAAACGGAACGCGCTCCCTACGAACACGCCGCCGCCGAGACCATCACACGCCTCCATCACAGCCCCAGCCTGACTTACGCCGAATGGCTCAGCGACCGCGCCCAGGGACTGGAGTGGATTGAGCCGTTCCTGGAGTTCAAAACCGTGTGGCATCCGCTGGGATGGTGATTATGAATCGCACGAAGTGGGTGATTGGGTTAGGGGCGGTGGCGGCACTTTTGATAGGCGTGCGCATGTTCTTGGTGCTGGGAACCCCAAAGGAGGTAGACCCACGCACCCGAATTCAGCAAATTTTCGCCGAGGGCAAACAGGCGTTCGAAAACGAAGATATCGACGGCATGCTGCAGTTTGTCGCCGACGAGTTCAGTTTCGGCGGGATGGACAAGCAACGCCTGCGCTATCAACTGCTCCAACTGTTCAAGCAATCCGACCAGTTGCGTGCGGAGCTGGGCGATCTGCAGATAGAAATCTTTGCGGGGCGAATCGTGGTGCGCACCCCCATCCGCATCATTTGGCGCGACCCGAACGACCCGAAAGCCGTCAACTCACAGGACTACGGCGTGGTGGAGTTCGAGTTCCGCCGCTTCCCACAACGCAAGTGGCTGTTTATTCGGTACGACGACTGGAGACTGGTGCGTATAGAAGCGCCTCAGATGGGAGAGATTCCGCTATGACGCCCGAATTGCACGCGAAGTACGAGAGGCTTCAGGCACTCCTGCGCGAGATGGGTGCGGTCGTCGTGGGGTTATCGGGAGGCGTGGACAGCACCCTGCTGGTGAAAGTGGCGCACGATACGCTGGGCGATCGGTGCGTTGCGGTCATCGGCAAATCGGAGGCGTTCCCCGAAGGCGAAATCGAACAGGCGTTGCACCTGGCGCAGCAAATCGGCGTGCGCGTGCGCATCGTGCCCACCCACGAACTCCAAAATCCCCTGTTTCAGGTGAACCGTCCCGACCGATGCTATCACTGCAAAACCGAACTGTTCCGCGTTCTGCGCCGAGTCGCCGACGAAGAAGGCATTGCGTGGATTGCAGACGGCTCGCATCAAGACGATGCGGGTGACTACCGCCCTGGGATGCGTGCGGCGCAGGAACACAGTGTGCGCGCCCCCCTGCACGAAGCGGGGTTCACCAAAGCCGATATCCGCGCGCTGGCAAAAGAGCTCCAACTGCCTGTCTGGGATAAGCCCTCTTTCGCCTGCCTCTCCAGCCGATTCCCCTATGGCACGGTCATCACACGCGAACTGCTGCAGAAAGTCGACCGTGCGGAACGCTACCTACGCGAACTGGGCTTCAGGCAGGTGCGCGTGCGCCACCACGATACCCTCGCACGCATCGAAGTGGAGCCGTGCGATTTCGAGCGCATCCTCCAGCACGCCCCTCAAATCGTGGCGCATATGAGATCGCTGGGCTACCTCTATGTCGCGCTTGACTTGGAAGGCTATCGGTCGGGCAAGATGAACGATGCGCTTGCCCCGCACGCGCAAAAATCGGAGCTGGGTCAAAACAGCAGGCATCCCAACCACCCCGACGAACCGTCCGCCCCACCACACACCCTATGAATCGTCCCGTCCATTCGGCAAAAGCCCTGTCGGCACAGGCAAACCGTCCAGCCAAGCCTGAGTGGGTGGGTGTGCGCGTTGCGCGCCGGATCTCAAAAAAAACGCCCCCCAGAGGACTCTGAGGGGCATATCGCATAACACCGCGATTTAGCAGCCGCTGCCGAAGTTGAACAGTACGATGAGCAGGTCGGCGTCGTCGACGATGCCGTCGCTGTTCACATCGCCTTGACCGCCGGCGTTGCCGAAGTTGAACAGCACTACCAGCAGGTCGGCGTCATCCACGCAGCCATCACCATTCACATCCCCCTCAGGACCCGCGACGCCAGCAATTACACGCACATCCGTGAAGTTTGTGTAGCGCAGGCTGTTCGCGACACGGTTCGAGGCAACAAGGTTGGGATCGTTGTTATACTGGTTGCCCTGCGGGATGACCAACGCCACATAGCGAATACCACTCTGACCTGATACCGTCAAGGTGGAGTACCAGAGTTCGTTCGTGGGGTCTTGGTAGAACTTTAGCCCCTGCGGGTTGTTGCCGTTGAGATAGTCGATGGTCGCTTGAGGGCATTCGCCGAAGGTATTACCCGTGCTGGGATCCCACTGGCACACATTGGGCAGCGTGCCGTTCGCCTTGTCCAAACTGCCCACATAGATCCAGTTGGAGTCGGTTGCGGGGTTACTGTCTGGGTTGGGGTCGTTTTGCGCCACATAGATATCGATGCGCTGCGGCGCCGCAGTATCGGAGAAGGGGCGCGTTTTCGTGGAAGCTGACTTGTGTAGCAGGTCGCGCACATCCCACGCAAACACCTGAATCTTTTGGATGTTCCAGCCGTTGGGGTTGCTGTCGTCCAGCTCGTACTTGATCCACACAGAACCGTACAGCTGGCGGTTGCCCCCAGCACCATTCTCGTTCGTGTACGCGCCCCCTTGACGGAACAGGTAGCGGGGCACCGTGAACGAGGTAGGCCAGCCGAAGTTGTTCACGAGGCTTTCTACGGTGGTAATCGTCACAGCCCCTGCATCGTTGCCGCTCCCCATAGATTCTCCGTTTACATCAAACAAGCTGCCACTGACTTGAATGGTATAACCAGGCCAGAACCCGAAGGATTCCGTGTTCGTAGAATCTTGGAAGTCGCGGCGGCTCCACTGGAGGGGCTGCTCGTTGCTGCTAATCGCTGCTAACGCATTCGTTCGGCGCACTTTACCCTTGTTATCGCCCAGTACTACTTGGGCGCAGGTCGTTACTACAAGCGCTCCTGTTAGACCCAGAAGAATAGCGTTTCGCATCATAGATACCTCCTTTCGGTTCGCTGAGCGAACCATCGAAAATTTACCTGGACCATCTTTAAGAAGAGATTAATAGGCATAGGCAGCAGTCGCAGAGGATTGCCTGCCCTCACCCCCTTGCCCCTCTCCCACTGCGTGGGAGAGGGAGGCTTGCATGTTGGGTGTGGGTAAAGGTGTTCACGCACTTTTT
>NKPV01000193.1 GCA_002254605.1 Armatimonadetes bacterium JP3_11 | reverse complement strand
TTGCCTGTGGCGACTTCCAACTCGATAATCGCGGGGTTGTTGGAGTCGTAGGAGGCGCTGTAGTAGAGGAACCGTCCATCGCGGCTCCAGCTGCTGGGGATTTCGTTTTGAGCATGGAAGGTAAGCTGAACAGGCACACCCCCCTGAGCGGGAACTGCAAAAATATCCCAATTGCCGTTGCGATTGCTGGCGAAGGCAATCCACTTGCCGTCAGGCGACCAGAGCGGACTGGAATCATAGGCGATATGACGGGTAATCGGCGTCGCGCGTCCCCCACGGCTCGGCGCGACCCAGATATCGCCCCGATACACGAACGCAATCTGACTGCCATCGGGACTGAGCGCAGGGGCACGCGCGCCGACAATCGGCTCGATGCGAGGTTCAGGCAACTGCGCAAAGAGAGCAACGCGAATGAACAATAAACACAGAACTGATAGTACGGATACTCGGCTACGCATAGTAGGATTAGATTCCAAAGCGAGCCGCTTGTTCCTGTTATGTAGATTCAAGGGAACCGCCTGTCGAAGTTCCAGTGAGACGACCGCGTGGACTGTTCACAGGCGCGTATCGAGTACAATTCCCCCCGATGGAGCCACGCACGCCCTCGGAAACCGAAGTGATTCTGACGCAGATGATGAACCCCGAACATGCGAACCCGCTGGGGAATGTGCATGGCGGCTGGATATTGAAGCTGATTGACGAAGCGGGCGGTATCGTCGCCTCGCGCCATGCCCGCAACCCCGCCGTGACGGTCGAAATCGACTCGGTGAGCTTCCGCGAGCCGGTGCATGTGGGCAATCTGGTGCATGTGCGGGCGCGCATGGTACGGGCTTGGCGTACCTCGATGGAAGTGGAAGCGATTGTCGAGGCGGAAAATCTGCTGACAGGCGAGCGGCGCATCACCTCGCAGGCGTATCTGGTCTATGTGGCACTCAACCAGGCAGGGCGTCCGACCCCAGTACCGCCTGTGTTGCCCGAAACCGACGAAGAGCAGCGCAAGTGGGAAGAAGCGGAACGACGCCGCGCCGAGCGACTCGCCCGACGCGAACGCGATGCGCAAGCCACCTTTTAAAGCCTACACCTTGTGCGCGCCGCTCTCGTCGCGATGCTTCTTGAGATACTTCATAAACGGCGTGCCCCCTGTGCCCACGCGAGTCGGATTTTTGGGGTCTTTCGCCTGCTGCTTGTAGATATAGCTCGCGGCGTATTCCAAATGCAACGCGCGAAACCGCTGAATGTTCTCTACGCAGGCGTTGTACGCATCGCGCAGCGCCGAATCGCCACTCTGCAGTACGGTCTCACGCACCGTAGAGCGCGCCTCTACCGCCTCTATAAACCGCCGGTGTGCGGGCGGCATATAGAGCCGCATCTCCATCAGGTAGGTCTTGAGCGGGTCGTCGGCATGCTGGATGCCCAGCAGACCGTCCAGCGTTGGGATAATTGAGCTTTGTGCGCCCGTCTCGCCACGAAACTGCTGGGGCTGTCCGCCGTACGCTGCCACACCCTCATAAATCAAGCCGTTCGGCAGCGCGGGGTTATTCTTCCAGCCGTGGATATAGGGACGCACGCGATGATAGTAGATATAGGGGTCGCACGCTTCGGGCATGCGGGCTAATACCGCGTACATCTGTTCCAGTGCGGTGGCGACCTCCTGCAGGGCAGCGGTCAGGGCGGGCACGTTCTGCTCGGTAGCAGCGCGCAAGGCGGTCGGTATCTGGCGAATCGCTCGCGCTGCTTTCGCCTCAATATCCACATGGATTAGAATAAACCACTCTTCGTCCAACCCCCCAAGAAAGTTCTGAAGCAACACGATATTGCCCAGCTCAATCGGCGCGTTGGGGTTTAAGCGTCGCCAGTTATCCAGCGCATAAGAAGCATACGACAGCACGGGCGGTCGCCCCAGACGCTGGCTGACCTCGTACCACGGTTGCGCCAAGTTGGCAGGAATTCGCTCGGCGGGGGCATCGCCGTTCCACACATAGCCATGCCCAATATAAGAGAGCAGCAGCATCGCGCGTCGCGCCTCGCGTTCCGTCTGAAGCCGCTCGGTCGTGAGGCGGGGCATCCCATCGACCACCGAGCGTAGTTTACGCGCAACCAGCAGCTTCGGCAACTCGGAGGCAATCTGCTCCCAAGGCGCGTAATAAGGGTCCTCCAGATACGGCAGCGGATCCTCAGCGGGCAAAAAGCCCCGCTCAGGATGTACCTCGTACTCTTCCAGTCGCAGTTCGTCAGCGTACGCTGTATGCATCGTTGCATCCTCCGAAAGGATTATTGCCCTCGTTGGCAATTCGGTTTAGCCGTCACTTACGCCGGCGGCTGCGCGCTCATGGGGGGTAAGGTTTGACGCAGCTGTGTCAGCCAGTGTTCTGCCAACTGTTTCACGCTCATTTTAGCCGCCTCAGCGTCTGCCGTCGTAACGGTAATCAACAGCTGTCCACGCACATAAATCGCGTACTCCTGATTTTTGCGCACCTCTTTGAGAGTGATCTGCTCCGCCGTCAAGTGTGCGCCGAGCAGCTTTGCTAACCGCGCTTCCACGATGCGCGCACGCTCTTCCACGCTCATGTTGCCGTAGCCGGCACGCAGACGCATAATGAATTTGCCGCCTATCGAAATATCGACATAACTTTGAGCAAACACCCAAGCCGTGAAAAGCACTCCCACAATCATCAGCACCTTTCTCATCGGCATTAGTATACCCAACGTCTTTACGAACCGTGTGAAATATTTAGCAGTGCTACATTTCGGGTATCCTTTAGGGTAGGTGAGGCTGGTGAAGGAACCGATTAAATTACCTGTTGCGTTAACGGAAGAGCTGTTGAGCCATGCGGAACTGGTGGCGCAGGTGTTTCTGCAGGCGATGTATACTTCCATCGGCGAAAAGTTGCTGGAGGAACTGGCGGAGTCGGATCTCACTTACTCGCAGCTGCAGGCGTTGCGCTATCTGCACACCCATCGGCGCGTCACCGTAGGCGATTTAGCCGAGGG
>NKPV01000160.1 GCA_002254605.1 Armatimonadetes bacterium JP3_11 | reverse complement strand
CGATCTGGGCAATACCGAGCGCATCGTTCAATGCCTGCAACGACACAATGTGCAAACGGTTTATCATCTGGCGGCATTGCACTACATCCCCTACTGCGAGGCGAACCCACGCGAGACCTTCGAGGTGAATGTGCTGGGTACGCTTTCCGTGTTAGAGGCGATGCGTGCCGCAGGGGTGAACCGAATCGTGTTCGCTTCCACAGGAGCGCTCTACCCCCCCCTCGACACACCCCTTACCGAAGAGACCGCACTGATAGCGCAAGACATCTATGGCTTAACGAAACTGCACGGCGAGACCACCCTTGCTTATTATCAGAATCGTTACGGCTTCCAACCGACGATCGTGCGCCTCTTCAACACCTACGGACCCTATGAGACGAACCCGCACCTGCTGCCGCACATTATCAACACACTCAAGCAGGGTGCGCGGGAACTGACGCTGGGCAACTTGCATCCGAAACGCGACTACATCTATGTGGAAGATGTCGCGGAGGGCTTCTATCGTTTGGGCAGCCTTGACGAAGCACAAGGTGTCTTCAACTTGGGCACAGGCACCGAATATTCGGTGCAGGAAGTTGTCAATCTATTAGGTGAACTGCTGGGTGAATCGTTGCGGGTGGTTCAGGACCCGGCACGGATGCGTCCTGTCGACAAACCGCATCAGCGCGCCGATGTCTCGAAACTTGAAGCCCTGCTGGGCTGGAAGCCAAACATCAGTTTACGCGAGGGACTAACGCGCTGGTTGCGTCATGAGGGACTGCTTGGCTAAGGGTGCGCGTATGCGAATTGCAATTGTAGGAGGGATGCCGCCCAATCCCGAGGGTGAGGCGCACTATGCGGGGCGTGTCTACCGCGCGCTCGCTGAACAGGTAAGCGACCCCGTCCTTGCCTGCGCGCACATTCAGCCTGATGCACCGCCAATGGAGTCGCCTGCGCCTCACTACACGATTCTACGCGTGACCTACGGCTACCACAGGTTCAGGCGGCACTTTGCCCCCCTCTATCTGCGGCGCGCATTGCAGGCGTTCCGTCCCGATGTGGTGCATTTCCAAGCGCCGCATAAGGGGTTGTATGGCGGCCTGTATGGCGAACCGTTGCTCTCTCTCTTCCGCTGGCTGCGTCGTCGACATATCCCGACGCTCGTGACGCTCCATTCCCTGTGGTTGCGCGAGGACTTTCTGGAGATGGCGCAGGAGCGTGGGCGATCGACTTGGAAGCGCCGTCTCTTGGAGACGCTTTACGCACGCTACTTCCGCCAGCTGCTCGCGCTCGCGACGCGAGTGAACGCGCTGGTCTCAGGCGACGAGAACCCGCTCATTGCCGAGTTCCAAAAAGAGTGGGGGCTGGAGCATTTTCCAATTTGTGCGGAAGTGCATCCGTGTGAGGCGTTCGAGTTCCAAGCCTCCCAGATCGCTCCTGCCAAATCCGCCATCGGTTTGGAGGGTAAGCGCTTGATCTTCGCTTTCGGTTTCGTACGCCCCGATAAAGGCTTCCATTACCTTATGCAAGCCGTTGCGCCACTTTTGGAGCACGATTCAAACCTTATCCTGCTGATAGCGGGCAATCCCCGCGGCGCTCAAGGTAAGCAGTATGCCCAGCAGCTGCAGGCGCTGCACGCGCAACTGGGCAAATCCTCCCAGATACGGCTGGAGTTTGGATACCTACCTGATGAGCGCATGCACGCCTACCTCCGCGCGTGCGATGTGCTGGTTGTACCCTACACCCGTGTGATGGGCGCGAGCGGTCCCATGCATCACGCCCTAAGTTATGGGAAGCCCGTCATTGCCACGGCGGTCGGGCAAAATCGCGGTCTTGCTGATGTGTGCGTGCTGGTTCCACCACGCGATATCGACGCGCTGCGTCATGCGCTCCAGCAAGTTTTATACGAGGCAGGCTGCTGGGAGGATTATCATCGTCGTGCTACGCAGTATGCCGCAACTCACACATGGCGTCATCTTGCACGGCGCTACTACACCGACTATGAAGGGCTGATTCAGGAGGGGACTCGTTGATGAGAGTGCTCATGATTAGCTTGAGTCTACCTCCCTACGCTGAGTCGCAAACGATTCGCTCTGCCTACTGGATCGAGGCATTAGCGCAGCAAGGGGTGGAGTTCGACCTCATCACGGCGGAAGTCCCCCCATCCGCTTCCGATGAGACGCTTTGTGAACTCGTTCCACCTACTGTACGCGTTTGGCGCACGCCCACGCCTACTTACGATCGAACGATGGATCGGCTCAAGCGTCAGGGCAAACGTTGGCAGGCGTACCTGTATGGAAATTTGGCGTACCGCGTCTACGCGCCCGATGTGCGCCGCGGCTGGCAGCGCGATGCGCTTCAACTCGCCCGAACAGTGATTCGGGAATGTCCCCCTGACCTCATCCTCTCCGCTTCGGGCAGCTGTACGGCGCACTTAGCCGCTGTCGCGCTCAAACACGAGACAGGACTACCCTGGGCGGCGGATTTAGGCGACCCATGGGCTTGGGTCGATTGGCAACACAAAGATACATGGCTCAAGGCGATTCAGAATACATGGCTGGAACGCCGCACATTGCCGAACGCCGATTTACTTATCTGGACAACCGAAGCAACCCAGCGCGCTTATCAGCAGTGGTGGGGCGTAAGCGTTCCACCCAGCCTGGTAATTCCGTACGGCTATCGCCACGCTGACTTTGCCCCATATGCGTGGACGCCCGCTACCATGCCTGTGCGTCTGAGCTATGTGGGCGCAGCGAGCCGACGCGCGCGCAATCTCATCCCGCTTATCGAGGCGTTGGCGAAGACGCATTGCCCCCTCCCACTCCATCTCCAAATCGTGGGGGACGCCAGTGCGCACTTTCAAGCCGCTGCCCAACAACACGGTCTAAGCGCTGTTGAATTCACAGGGCGCGTGTCCTATCGAGACTCCATCAGGCATATTAGCCAAGCGGGTATACTCATACTGGTTGGGAACAAAAGCCCGTACCAGATACCCGGAAAAACCTTTCTGTATCTGGCTTCGGGGCGTCCGATTCTGTATCTCTATCAGATGGCGGAGCATGACGACCCCACCTGGCAATTCTTAAGGCAGTTTGCGGGTATACGCTACGCCCCGAACACGCCGAGCGCGCTGCACAAGTTTTTTGCGCAGCTCACGGAGGAGGCGTTCCGCGCGTGGGAGCAGCAGGCACGGGAACATCCCACGAAGCCTGAGCTCACCCACTGCGAGCAGAGCGCGCTTGCGCCGCGGCTTCTGGAGGCGTTCTACCGCCTTGTGCGAAAGGAACCATGCTCTTCATCGGCATAGCAATCTTGGTTATCGGGCATCAATTGTGGCTCAGGGCGCGTGGCTGGCAGTTCAACGCGCTTAGCCCTTACTTTATGTGTGACCTGATGATCTTTGCCCTGCTCGGGCTGGGAACCTTCTTTAATCCCTTACCTCACCCTGAGTTCATAGATGAAATGGCCTTTTGTTTGTATGTCTGGAGCAGCCTGATAGCCTATTATCTTGGATTGCATCTAAAGCTCCCTCCCGTATCACTGCGTCGCTTTCGGATTCTCCACTCAATTAATTGGCTTAAACGAAATCAGGGGGGCGTAACCTTGTTTTTTATAAGTGCAATAATTTTTCTCGCGGCAATAACGCTCTTCCAACGGGCACGTGCCCTGAGATTAGGTCTAAGAGAGATGCTTGCCCTAAGTACCGTGCAGATCTATTCCCAGGCCGTGAGTGAACAGCAGGGGGCGTTGCCCACAATCCTGCTTTACCTGATTACTACGCTCTCCTTAGTTCACTTATATCGACTACTCCAGCAGCATCGCTGGTTGTCCTCCTTTGCCCTGTATATCATCATTAACTTGTCGACCCTGCTTATAGCTTCCACTCGTATCCCTGTTATTATGGGGTTGTCGATCCCAATTGCTT
>NKPV01000174.1 GCA_002254605.1 Armatimonadetes bacterium JP3_11 | reverse complement strand
TACAGCGGAGCTGCTGCGGATGAGCCTTATCGAGTGGGGGGCGAAGACGCTCTACGAAACGCTGGCAACGCCGATTACCTACGCGGTGGTCGGCTTCCTAAAGGCGCGTGAGGGCGTCGATGTGTACGACACCGAGACGAATTTCAATCCGTTCCTTGTGTGGGAATAGCGCCTATTTGAGCAGGGGCGACTCCCAGTAGATATAGGTGGTGCAGGTATTTTTCTGTGTCGTAGTATGGCGCGTGCGCGCCTGAACCGCACTCAACAGCGCGACCACCGCGCCCAGCCAAAGCAGCCACAGCACGAGTTTTCTCATCGTCGTTCCACCTGTCTTGTTAGAGGCGGATACCCCAGAAAAAGATTCCACCTGTCTTTATCATACCCCAATTCGGGACGAAGGTCCTATAGGCGCCGCGATACTCCTGCGTAACTAATTATGGAGGTGTGCCGATGTCTGAAGACGCTCGCCGTGAGTTAGCGGAGATTAAGACGCAGTTAACCGCGCTGATGGATCGGGTGCGCGAGTTGGAGCGGCGGATTGCCCTCGAGTCGCGCTCGGGGGCACAGTCATCCCCATCGCCGCAGCGATCTACTGAACCTCCGCTGCGCGTTCCGCCGCCGAGCGGGTCTCCGCAAGCGCAAGGGCACGAGATACAGTCGCTGGAGCGTGCGCTTGGGGGAAAGGTTGCGCTTTACACAGGAATTAGCCTGATTTTTCTGGCGATGGCGTTCTTTTTGGGTTGGGCGTGGACGCGCCTAACGCCCGAAGGACGACTGGCGCTGGGGTATCTGGGCGGGTTTGCGCTCTTGGGGTTGGGGAGTGCGGCGCGCTCGCGCTCGGAATCGTGGTTTGTGGATGGACTGCTGGGCGCAGGCTTAGCGACGCTCTACCTGACCCACTGGGCAGGCTGGGAGCGATACCAACTGTTCAGCTTCGCGCTGGCGTTCGGGTTGACGACGGCGACCACGCTGTTGGGCGTGGGACTCGCGCTCTGGCAGCGTTCTGAAACCATGGCGGTGGTGGCGACCATTGGCGGGTTCGCGGCGCCTGTGTGGCTGCGCGGCGACGGAAGTCAGAATGCCCCGCTCAACTTCTTCGGGTATCTTGCCGCGTTGAACGCAGGTATGCTCGCGGTCGCCGCGTGGCGTGAATGGCGATGGCAACAGACGACCTGCTTGATTGCCACCGTAATACTCCTCTGGGGCTGGTCGCTCACAGGCTACAAAACCGAGTTTCGGCTGCTCACGCTGGGGTTCATCTCGCTCTATTATGTGCTATTTGCCCTCGCGTTTTTGCTGCCTGACCTGCTGCGCCGACGCCCTACGAATGAGGGGAGTCTGATTTTGTTTGTAGTCAGCTCGCTGCTTTATCTGCCTGTGGGATATGGGCTTTCGCGTGAGGCGTGGGGGGATTATCCCGGCGCGTTCTTAGCACTGGCAGGTCTGGTTTACCTCGCGGCGAGCTGGGGATACCGATACACTGGGGACTTGCCCGCCGCGGTGGGATTTTTCACGCTGGGGTTGGTCTGTACGGTCGGCGCAGTCGCCGTGCAGTTCCAACCTCATGTGCAGGTTGTGCTGTATAGTCTGGGCGCATCAGGACTGGTAACTATGGGACTTCGCTTCCATTCGCGCTTGTACTATGGGTTTGGAATCGCTTTGACTCTTGCTGCGGCGGTGATGCTGTGGAGTGTGGTGTCAGAACCGATTCGCGCACCGTATGTGTTGCTCAATGAACATGGTGTTGCGTGGCTGGCGAGCCTGCTGGCAGGGAGCATAACGCTGCATGTACTTTATCACGACATACTCACTCAGCCAAGCGCAGCGGTTGACAGTCTCTTTCCGCGCCAAGCGCTTGCCATAATGGGCGCGTTCGGTGTCGTCATCGGGTTGGCGTGGTTCAGCGCGGAGCAGACACTGTATGCCTTTGAGCTAAACGGTTTTAAGAACGCGCCTGCCGCCCACCTGTTGGTCTCGTTGGAATGGACGCTGCTCGGTACGGCTCTACTGGTGGGTGGTGTGCAGCAGGCGATACGCGCGTTGCGTCTGATGGGGCTGGGCATGCTCGCGCTCACGACCAGCAAACTATTCCTGTACGATTTGGGGTTCCTGCAGATGCCCTATCGCGCGTTCAGCTTCGCGGGGCTGGGGTTGGCATTGATTGGCGTCGCCTGGCTCTATAGTCGCCTCGAAAGAGCGCAAGCGGACAACCCCAGGGGCGGACAGGCTTCCCCATCGTAAAAGCGAAAAAGACGCTTGGTCATCGACATCGTACGCGAACGCACCCTGCTGACAGAAGAGCAAATCAAGGAAGTGTTCGACCCGTTCCAGATGATTGAGCCGCGGATTCCAAAGAGGGTATAGACAGGCTCAGTCACCTGCCCGCGCACGAAAGTGCGCAAGAGCCGCCCATCGCGAACATCCCAGATTTTGACTGTGTAGTCGTAGCTGGCAGAGGCAACAGTAAACCCGTCGGGAGCCAAAGCGAGCGAATTAATCGCATTGTTATGCCCGCCTCGCATCCAAACAATACTTGGTCTGTCTTGGGCAACTGCCCAAAGTATCCCGCATAAAGCAGGAAGCATCGTAAATAGCTTACGCATAGGCATTCCTCCTCTTTAAACTGAGAGTGTATCTGGGCAGGAAGGATGGCGGCGCAAGAGAAAAACAGTTATTTATGCGGACATGGATCAGAGCGCTGGGCATGCTGTTGGGTTTGGGTTGGGGTGTGGCGTCGCAGGGCGATACTGCGCCGTTGCACGACCCGATGCGCCCCGTGATGGAAATCGGACGCGACTATGTAGTGCTGCACTATTTCACGAGGACGCCCACCGAGACGCGCGTGCAAATCCGCACAGGCAACCTGCCGATGACCGCGTGGCGTCCACCCAATCAGCGGGTGGATTTGTGGGCAGGGCGTGAGGTGCGCATCGTGAACGGCGAAGCGGGCAAGCGCACTTACCATCGGATTCGCATCGCAGGGCTGAAGCCCGGCACGCGCTATTACTATCGGATTTATGACCCCGACCACCAGCCCACGCGCGAGGAGCGACGCTGGGGCGCGAACCCACCGTGGCGACGCGAATACGCCGTCGCGACATTGGCGCCGCCGGGCTATAAAACCGTCATCCGACTGCCTGTCAAAGTGCTGCTGATGCCGAATGTGGTGAATGTGGCGTCGGCGTACGCCGACCCAGCGAACCCTGCGCCGCCGCCCCCCAAGATGACCGAAGCCGAACTCCAGCGCATCCAAGAAGAGTACGCCATCGCCGCGCGCTATTTCTGGGTGAACAGCGGCATGCGCTTTTGGGTGGACTTCCAGATTTTCGTGGATGACCGCTGGCAACGCTGGGGCGAGGAACCTGCAAATGCATCGGGTTTCTACAAAGGTTTGCCCCCGTGTCGCTCGTGGGCAGGGGTGGATTTCGCAGGTCCGGGCGGCGGCGCGTTCACCATCGTCGACACGCAGAACATCACACGCACCAACACCACGCCGGTAGCAGAGGCGCTCCCCTATGCTGGGCAAATCGAGCAGGCGTTCCCCCGACGC
>NKPV01000337.1 GCA_002254605.1 Armatimonadetes bacterium JP3_11 | reverse complement strand
TCGCCTTGCAGGGGCGTGTGCCATCGCCCGTTGCCGTATTGGGCAGGGCGAGAATGATAGACGCGCCAACCCGTGAGGCGGGCGAGTGCCACCACCTGCACCTGGAAATCGCGTTCTGCAAGCATCTGAGCGGTTAGGCGTCGCCCGCGTCCGTGCGGGCAGTGTCCCTCCCTCTGGACTGACGCAGCCCCGCTTTCCCTCTACGAGGGAAACTATAATAGATGGTCATCTCGCACATCCTAACCACGCTGCAGCCACTGCTATCGCTGTCGCTACGAGCGCCCACACCAGATAGCCGATAAC
>NKPV01000316.1 GCA_002254605.1 Armatimonadetes bacterium JP3_11 | reverse complement strand
GTTATCGGCTATCTGGTGTGGGCGCTCGTAGCGACAGCGATAGCAGTGGCTGCAGCGTGGTTAGGATGTGCGAGATGACCATCTATTATAGTTTCCCTCTACGAGGGAAAGCGGGGTTGCGTCAGTCCAGAGGGAGGGACACTGCCCGCACGGACGCGGGCGACGCCTAACCGCGAAGGAGGGCATACACTATGAAAGTGCTAAGTCTTGGCGGCGGCGTGCAAAGCACGACCCTCGCACTGATGGCGGTCGAGGGTGAACTCGCCCTCGACGCCGTCATCTTTGCCGACACGGGCGCGGAGCCTGAGTATGTGTATCGGCACATCCGATGGCTCCGCGAAACCCTGCAGAGCGCAGGGATCCCGCTCCATGTGGTCGAGAACGGGCATATC
>NKPV01000201.1 GCA_002254605.1 Armatimonadetes bacterium JP3_11 | reverse complement strand
CTAATGCAAGGGTCGCCTCCACCTCATGGGGTATACTCTCGATACGCCGATACTGCTGACGCAGCGATTCCCAGAGCCGCATTAATTCTTCGCGCTGGGCGGGTTCTTGGGGGCGCAGGCGGTGGAGCGCTCGGGCGCGAAACTGATCCAAAAAAGTGCGTTCTAAGGGGTTGGTGCGCTCATGACGCGCCTGTTCGGCAAGTTTGCGTACCTCTTCGTACTGGCGCTGCTCGAACTTCTGCTCCAGCTCATGCCACAAGGCGTCCAATTTCGAGCCGTTTTGAGAAGCCGCTGGAGAGCGTTCGTGCTGGTTTGATGGCGACAAGTTCGTCTGCGCCCCGCTCAGGAGCCCGATCATCACTGCGGCTGTGGTGATTCGAATCCCCGCATGCATGGCTTGCTCCTTCCTCCTGACTAACAGGCGAGTTCGCCTAAATCGATCAGGAACGCTTCCTTTCGATTCACATCGGCGCGGTAGCCCTCGCCGACGATGTAGCGTCCGTGCGGCGAGATCCCATAAGCGCGTTCAAGCCGTGTTCCGATCGGGCGCAAATGCGCAAAGAGGACATTTAAATCTTGCAGACCATCTTCCTCGGTCCACAAGAAGGCAAAAAGTTCACCATCCTCATTCAACGCTTCACCCACGACGCGTTTACCATCGTAGGAAACACTGTGCGCCTGACTGAGGTCCTCCTCGTGCGGGTTCAGCGCGCACATACCGGTTTGGGGCGTCCATCGGAAGGCGCGTCCATCGCTTTTGCCGACTATGACAGACCCATCCCAAGCGACCGCCAGCGCCTCGCTCTGTTCACCGCCGAGCGCGCCCAGGCGTCGCACAACGCCAGACGCGGTATCCCAGCACACTGCATGACTGCCCACCCGTCCCACGATGAATCTACCGTCGGGCGAAACGGCACGTGCGACGCTGGGCGTTTGATGACAAAGATGCTCCACTTCACCATTTGTCCAGCTTACAGCGCACCCTCCCAACTCACCGACCAAGATATCGCCGCAAGCGTTCATCCCATATACAGAACCGTCTGCGATGATGCGTTGCGCCCCACGCTCTGAATCCCAGTGTATCTGGCACCCGTCACTGGCAACGACCACTCTCTCGCCGTCGACGCTAATCATACAGCGCGGGTTGCAATTCTCGCCCAGCTCCCCCAGCTCCGTGAGCTGGTAGTCGTGCCAGCGGAAAGCAGAAGCGATGTAGGCGGCATAGTTGCCAATTCGTTCTGCATAACGATGTTCTTCAGCAAACGCTACACCCACCACAGCGCCGTTGTTGGCGACGCTGTGCGCCACACTGCTGTGGTCGTATAGGCGCAACACCCCCAACCAAGCCAGGCGCTGACCAAACACATCGGTATATGTGTTGCGCACAGAATCCGTCGTGACGGTTTCCCAAAGCTTCTGTCGCGCCCGCTGGAGGGTCTGCTCGACCCAACTGCGGCTTTCCTGATGCAGTTCGGCGATTTGGGGGATGGCGTAACCGTTAACGATGTAATCATACCATACCAGAAACTCATCGGGTTCCAGGGTTCCGCGTACTCGGTCGATCAAATCGAGTTCTTCTGCGCTCAGCATATGACGCGGCGCTACGTCCACCAGGCTCTGAAGCATTTGCTGCTCCTGCTCACTGAGGAGACCGTGCGCCTCTGTGTTGGTGTGGTAAACAAATTCGATGACCGCGCCCCCAATCCAGCGTGAGCACGGGTTTTCAGGATGCGAACGCATGGGTAGGATAAGCGGCACGCGCTCAAGAAACTCATTCGCAATCCGTTCCGCTGCTCTCGAATCGCGTATCAGTGCGTTGACCATCGGTACCACTTTGGGGCGCAGGAGCGCTTGCAAGCGCGTGTAGGCGGTACTCAACTCCGTTTCTGAAACACCCGCGCCATCCCGCAATGCCGCTTCCCAATTGGCAATTTCAAATGCCAATTGGTCAATTTCGTTCCAGTCATGGT
The DNA here is from genome assembly GCA_002254605.1 of Armatimonadetes bacterium JP3_11. Lineage (GTDB taxonomy): Bacteria > Armatimonadota > Fimbriimonadia > Fimbriimonadales > GBS-DC > GBS-DC. Next base: position 727 of record NKPV01000201.1, on the reverse strand, counting down.
GTTCCATAAACATTCCTCCTGTCTGCAAGAACGCTTACGAGTTATGGGTTTCTTTGCGATTGTATACTACCTGATCAGTTCACGCAACCGCTCCACGATGCGCTGGATTTCTGGATCTTGGGGATTGCGCTGCTGGGCAACTTCGAACGCCGTTAGCGCTTCTTTGTAGCGTTGTAGGCGGTAGAAAACGACTCCGCTGGCTTCAGGGTGTTTCTGCATATTTGCCCGTGCCACTCGAAGGTCGTGCAGGTCGTCTGCCGAAATGACCTCGAAGCGCAGCGTCCCGCGCAAGGTAGACAGTCCTTCACGCACCACCTCTATGGTCAGTGTATAATCGTTTCCACGCTCTAACGGAGTGGGGGGGCGGTATGCAGTCTGCTCAGGCGACAGCTCATCCACGAGCGCCAGATTGCCAGATTTCGCTCGTAGGGTGATTACATACTTCGTAGCGTTGTTCACAGGTTCCCACTTGAAGAGCGGTTGAGCCTCTTCAAGCAACCTGCTTTCACTCAAATCAGGTTCGATGAACTTCACCTGACCTGTAGAAGGGGTCTTGTTGCCGCCGCGCCGCGCCAAATTACTGGTTAAGCTGGCGAGGGCTTCCGATAACTTGCTGGCGGATGTTCTGAAGAGGCTGCTGGCGCTGGCAATCCGCTGCTCCAAAGTGAGCGTGGGGGGAGCAGAGTTGGCTGCTCCCGAAGGCTTCTTCGGTGGGGCAGGTGTGCTG
>NKPV01000232.1 GCA_002254605.1 Armatimonadetes bacterium JP3_11 | reverse complement strand
TTGCAGAAGCCCGCAGCGCGAAGGAGCCTGTTGGCTGGTCGCTGAGCGTGTAGCGCCCCTGACTGTCGGTGCGCGTGGCAGAATAGGCAGAGACTACCGCGTTTGGAATCGGATTGCCCGTGAGCAGGTCGCGCACGACGCCCATAATTCGCCCCACCGCCTGGGAGGAGCGCCGCAGATAATAGGAAATGTCCCGTTCCGAGTTGAAGGGCACCGACTGCGCCACAAACGCGCTGCTGCGATAGCCCGGCGCCGTCACGGTCAGGTCATACAGTTGCCATGCAGGCAACCCACTGATAAGCTCATAATCCCCGTCGCCCATATCCACGCGCGTGCTGTGCCCGCTGGGGAGGGTAATCTGCAGCGTTGCCCCGCCCACAGAGTAGCCTGCCGCCTCGTCGTAGATGTAAAAGCGCAGGGCGCCCGTGGGCGTCCAGTTCGGGCAAATAAAGAGGTCGTTGGACACGCTGCTGGCGGTCAACGCAGGCATACGCCACGAGTAGTTAATCCAGCCCGGCTTGGACACATCCACCACCAGTCCGCGATAATCGCGCGGCACATTGGTGAAGGTGTAGCGCCCCTGATTGTCCGTGTACATAGAGGCGATGGAGCGATCGCCATAGCGCAGGTTGACCCATGCGTTCGGCACGGGCTGTCCGTCCAGCATATTGCGTACAACGCCTGTGAGCGTGCCCACCTGCACATCGCCCGGCACAAGGTAGTGATAGGTATAGTTATTAACTCCTTGTATGAACTGGAATCCGACGCGCGTGGACGGATGGAAGGTGAAGTCGGTATTCGTGTAGCGCACGGTGATATTGTAGCGCAGGTTCGTGGGCAGGCGCTCCAGGGTAATACCGCTCCAGATGGAGAATCGCATCGTCCAGCCCGCCTCGCTCTGAAGCAGCACCTCGCCGCTGCGCAGCTCGCCTCCAGTAAGCGCATCGTAGAAACGAGAAAGCACCCAATCGCCCAGAGGTGTTCCGTGCGGGGCGCAGGGCAGCAAGGCGTCGTTGATCGCGCTGTTCGCGGAGATTTCCAACGCTGGCGACTGGTAATAGCCTTCGCGCGACGCCCAGATGACATAGCCACCCGGGATGCAGTTCTCGAAGGTGAAACGCCCCTGGGAATCGGTGATGGCGTACATGCGTCGCGCGCTAGAAGAACGGTAGCCCGTCACATAGGCGTTCGCAATCGGCTGGTTGGTTACGGCATCCACCACGCGCCCGCTGATGGAGAAGCGGTTGGAGACCCCGGTGGGTGTTAGCGCCAGATTGAAACCGCGCGTGCGCGCGTGGGACACGATAATCCGGTAGATTGAGCGGCTGTAGTAGCCGTCTTTGGACACGGTGAGCGTGTAGAGCTGGGTGGTGGGCACATTGCTGAAGCGCACATAGTTGGTGTCGCCGACGGTGATGCTCTGATCGTAGCCGCCTGTGCCCACAAGACGGGCGGTGTAGTTGCGCACCTCTGCGCCCGTCTGCAAGTTGTACACATACACGTCGATGTTGCCTGCGCCAGCAAAGGCGCATCCTATCAACCCAAGCCATGCAAGCCAAACGCTTGCTTCCCGCATGCATCTGCACATAGCAAGAGCCTCCTTTTCAGTAGATCCGGTCTCTTAAGAGGGGTAAGCATGATCCTGGCTGGGTACGGCTTATCCATTTGCCTTGCTCTCTCCTCTCAAGAACCACTTTATTATACCACATTTTTGCGGGGATGTGACATGCAGGCACAGGTCCTCTATGGGAGCTGGGTAGACGGCAAGTGGTTCAAACGCGCTCATGCTGTTAGAGACTGTTTAAGAAGGTAGGTGGGGTATCATCACGGTATGAGTGTCCAACCAACCTATCCGTCAGACCCAACGCCCCAACAGGGGGCGGTCATCGAACCCGTCCTCAAACGCGTCCTCTACAAACGCAAACGCAAACCCATCGGCGCACCCCGACGA
>NKPV01000341.1 GCA_002254605.1 Armatimonadetes bacterium JP3_11 | reverse complement strand
CAACGCGATAATGGCGCACGCCAGCAATACGATGCCCCCTGCGCTGGCTTGCTTGGCGAATGTCGCGAAGGGCTTCACAAGCCGCTCGATGGGCAACGGAGGCAGCGGCTGGAGTTTGGGCGGTCGCGTCGCTGACATCGTTACATTCCCAAGATGTGATAGCCTGCGTCGATGTAGATCACTTCGCCCGTGACGCCGCGTCCCATATCGCTGAACAGAAACACCGCAGTATCGCCTACCTCGTTGGGGTCGGTATCGCGT
>NKPV01000278.1 GCA_002254605.1 Armatimonadetes bacterium JP3_11 | reverse complement strand
CGCCTGCCATTCTGGCTCAATCCCGCCACCTGCTAAGACAACGGCTGTTGTCGGCTCCAAATCGCCCCTAAAATTGGAAGTCATCGGGTTTAAGATTCGGGAACGCATACTCGGTGAACACGCGCAGCGAGCGGATGCCCTTCGCGTCGGCGTACTCAATGCGCAGGGGCATCAGGTCGCGCACCTCCAGCGTCAGGCTCACCTGCTGCACAGCGTCGTTGCGCGGGGCAAAGCGAAGCGTATAGCCGTCGCGCTGTCCTATCCGCTCGCGCTTGACGGTCTCCGCCTTCGCGCCGCGAAAGAGACGCTGTAGGTCTTTAAGAATAGAGCCCAAATCCGTCTCGAAGAACCGTGCAATTTCGGGGTCGTTGAGTTCATAGACGCGCCGAATCAGCCCCTTCCGCGCGTGAACCTTTTTCTCCACATCAGGGTTATAGATGAGCACGGCGCCGTTGCTGAACAGGTCGCGCTGGATAATGGTCATCTTGCGGTAGTGCGGCTGCAAGAACTCCAGTTTATAGATTTGCTTGTCGCCCAGTTTGCCCGACCGTTCGTCGCGCTCCTGAAACTCCCATGTGTAGCTATAGGCGCGGGTGCGGGCGACTTTTTGCGCGAACTGTTGCATCAGTTGCTGCGGGGTTGGGGGCTGCATGGCTCACACCTCGGGCGCAATAAACTGCTCTAAATAGCGTTTACCGATGAGAAACCCTTCCTCGCGTCCGACGGCGGCGTCCTCGTGTTCGATGGACAGCACGCCGTTGTAGCCGACGCGACGCAACGCGCCGATATACTCTCCCCAGCGCACGCTGCCCAACCCCGGAATG
>NKPV01000211.1 GCA_002254605.1 Armatimonadetes bacterium JP3_11 | reverse complement strand
CGCCTGCGCAATCTGATGCAGCAAAAACAGGAAACTGAGCAACTGCGCCGTGGTCATTTGCCCCCGCGCCACTTCCTGCCCGCCAAACCACAGCACCAGCGCGATACTCGCCGCGCCGATAAACTCTACCGTCGGGCGCAGGCGGGCGCGCCGCCGCTCCCCACGCAGCGAATGATGCAGCACCTCGCGATTGCGCTCAACAAACCGCGCAATTTCGCGGTCCTCTGCCACGAAAGTCTTAATCACCCGCACCCCCGCCAACGCCTCCTGCACCAAGGCAGACACGCTCGCCAGCGCGCCCTGGGTCTGATGCGTGATCCGATGCACCTGACGCCCCAACCGCTGAATGAGAATCGCAATCAGGGGCAGAAACACCAGCGCCAGCAACGCCAATCGCCAGTTCAACACGAAGATATACGCCAGAAACGCCACGATACGCAGAGGCGCGTCCAGCACATCGCGCACCAGCAGAACCGCACTCTGCAGCACAGGCACATCGTTCGTGATAATCGACTGGATGGAGCCAATCTGACGCGACTGGAAAAAGCCCAGCGGCAGGCGTTGCAAATGCGAAAAGATGTCCTCACGCAACTTCGCCGTGAGCCGTTGCCCCGCCAGCGCAAGATAGTACACCTGCCCATACGAAAAAAACCACTTCAACGCGAACACGCCAATCACGGTCAACGACACGCGATTGAGCATCGTGGAGTCGCGCATATCCATCGACTTAATCACTTGCTCCAGCAGGTAGGCGGTGAAGCCCGTAATCGCCGTCACGCCAACGGAACACAGGAGAGCTACCACCAGCGGCTTCCACTGCGCCGCCACATAGCGCCAGAATCGGCGTTCTACCACATCCACGCCCTGATTGTACCCTGTTGCAGGATATCACCACAGCATTCCTCAACCGCGCTGCACTGCCTGCCAGTGCTCCAAGCGGTCAATATCCGTGCCTACTTCGGGATACGGGGTGATAATGGCTTTCACGGGGACATGCAAAATTTGCGCCACGCGCCGCTCAATTTGCTCGATGCTCAGCCAGCGCGGGTTAAGATACTGCGCCGCCAGAAATCGTACCAGCAGTCCCAGTCCGATGTGCATCGCCATGCGTAGCGGCTGCTTGCGTGCATGGTAAAGCGCTTCCAGACGGGGCAGTTCGCGGAGGGCGACCGCACGGTACGCCCAGAAGAGGTTGCCTCCTGTTACCTCGCCCTCGCGCAGACGCACGGTCGTGCGTTTCATCGTCGGGAACCGCTCGCGGCACAGATCGGCAGGCACAACCGCGTAGGTCAGCACAGCGCCGCTGCGCTGGCTCGCCTCCAGAAAAAAGCGCACGCTCTCCGCCGTCAAAAATGGCAAATCCACCGTCACAAACAGTACCGATTCCGTGGGGCTCCGTTCCAAGCCGATACGCGCGTTCTCCAGCAGGTTAGCGCCAGGAGACAGCACGGTGTATCCTATCCCTTCAGGCACATCGCCCACCATCAGAATCGTGTGGATACCGTCCGCGCCCTGCAGTGCCCGCAGTACATGCTGATACATCGGCGCATCGCCTACGACAACCTCCGCCCGCGAACGCGCGCCTGCCTGCGCCTGCCATTCTGGCTCAATCCCGCCACCTGCTAAGACAACGGCTGTCGTCGGCTCCAAATCGCCCCTAAAATTTGAAATCATCGGGTTTAAGATGCGGGAACGCATACTCGGTGAACACGCGCAGCGAGCGAGTTCCCTTCGAATCAGCATACTCGATACGCAGGGGCATCATGTCGCGTACTTCCAGCGTCAGGCTTACCTGCTGCACGGCGTCTTTGAGTGGAGCAAAGCGCAGCGTATTGCCCTCGCGTTGTCCCACCCGCTCGCGCTTGACCGTCTCCGCTTTTGCGCCGCGAAAGAGCCTCTGCAGGTCTTTGAGAATAGAGTCTAAATCTGTTTCGAAGAACCGTGCGATTTCGGGGTCGTTGGGTTCATAGACGCGGCGGATCAGCCCCTTACGCGCGTGAACTTTTCTCTCCACATCGGGGTTGTAGATGAGCACGGCGCCGTTGCTGAACAGGTCGCGCTGGATGATTGTCATCTTGCGGTAGTGCGGTTGCAAGAACTCCAACTTATAGATTTGCTTCTCGCCCAGCTTGCCCGTTCTCTCGTCGCGCTCCTGAAATTCCCATGTGTAGCTGTAGGCGCGGGTGCGGGCGACTTTCTGCGCGAACTGTTGCATCAGTTGCTGCGGCGTAGGGGACTGCATGGCTCACACCTCGGGGGCAAGGAACTGTTCTAAGTAGCGTTTGCCGATGAGGAACCCTTCCTCGCGTCCGACAGCGGCGTCCTCGTGTTCGATGGACAGCACGCCGTTGTAGCCGACGCGACGCAACGCGCCGATATACTCTCCCCAGCGCACGCTGCCCAACCCCGGAATG
>NKPV01000173.1 GCA_002254605.1 Armatimonadetes bacterium JP3_11 | reverse complement strand
GCGACGCGGTCGCCCACTTGCCACCCCTGAACGCCCTCGCCCACCGCCTCGATGACGCCAGCAAACTCATGCCCCAGCACGACGGGTGTATTCACCTTCCACGATTGCGTGCCATGGTATTGGTGCAAGTCGGAGCCGCACACGCCCACCGCCCGCACACGCACCAGCACCTCGCCAGGGCGTGGGGTCGGCTCCGCAATCTCGCGCAGCTCCACACTACATGGCTCCAGCGCGTAATGTACCACCGCTTTCATAGGGAGCCAGAGTATACCTTTATCGGGCTATCTTGTCGCGCAGCGCGAGCAGTGTCTTGGCAAAACGCGGGACGGCTTGCATCGGCGGCTCCGTGTATTCGTACTCTATTGCCAAGTAGCCCCGATACCCTGCCGCCTTGAGGATACGGAAAATGCGCTCGTAGTCCAGCTCAAAAAATTCGTCGCGGGCGTTGCGCGCGTGCGTCTTGGCGTGGACGCTTACGGCATGGGGGGCGAGTTTTTCGATCATCTCGTAGTGGTTCTCGTGGGCGTTTGCGCCGTCCAGTAGGATGCCGAAGTAGTCGCTTTTGAGGTCGCGTACATAGCGCAGGGTGCGCTCCGCATCGGCGGTCAAGCCCCAGTGGGTCTCCAGCGCCAGCACGACGCCCTGCGCCTCCGCGTAGGGCAACACCTGCTCGATACACTCGCGCGACCAATCATAGGCTTGGCGTTCCGAGTAGCCTTGGGGGATTCCCCGATCGGCAAAGATTCGGAGCATCGGCGCGCCCAGCGCCGCAGCGATGTCAATCCACTGCTTAACGCTTTCCACCTCGGCTTTTCGGGCGTCGGGATCAGGCTGGGTGAAGTGATTGCGCGTCGCCGTTCCTGCAACCGCCACGCCGTAGCGAAAGCATTCCCGCTTGAGAGCGTTCAAGGTCGAGCGATTCGTGTTGGGGAAGTAGTAGCCGGTCAACTCCACACCGTCCAATCCCCACTCAGCGCAGAGACGAATGAATTCCGAGAGGCTCATCTCCCGCTTGGTCAGAGCCTCTCGGAAGGAGTAGGCTGCGCAGCTAAGGCGCATGGCTCAGTCTCCTTGAGCGCCGAAGTTGAACAGCACAATCAGCAAGTCGGCGTCATCCACCACGCCGTCGCCGTTGAGATCAACAGGGTTCGTGGTGCTGGAACCGAAGTTGAACAGCACCTCCAGCAGGTCGGCGTCGTCAATCACATTGTCGCCGTTCACATCGCCGAGCGTGAGGCTGAAGTTGAGCGTGGTTGCGCCCAGCAGGCGACGCAGTCCGGGGATGTTGCGAGCGAGGCAGCGCGGTGCGGTGATTCGCAAACCGTCGTACAGTCCCGGCGTCACCGCAATCGAGTAGGCGCCGCCGCTATTCATGTTGCCTGTATGGGTGGCGGCGACGCTCCCCGTGTAGGGGTCGTACTGCCGAATGGTGAGTGCGATTTGTGAAGTGTCGCCTACAAAGCCCGCGATGGTGACCGTGCCTTGTAGGTTCGTGGCGATATTTGGGGTGGAGAGGTAGACCTCGTAGCGGGTACCTGCACTGTTAGGAACCGCCCACAGCACCTGCTCCGCGCTGTTGTGCGCCAGATAGATAGCGTCTGCGTCGCGGTTCACCGCCTCTTGCACCAGATTCGTGCTGCTATTATTCGCCCAGTTGTAATGGAACAGGTGGGCTTTGGCATTGGTGGTGCTATGTTTGCCGACCCAGAAGGCGTTGCCGTTGGCGAACACCGCTACGCCGTAGCCTTCGCGCACGCCCGGCGTGCTGCCGCCGCCGAAACGCAGCTGGCTCAGGTTGCGCGTGGCGCCCGGGCGCGTTACGAACACATCGTAGTTGTTGGTATTCGCACCGATGCCGTTCCACAGTACCGAGGCGCCCTCTATATCGATGGGATAGCTATCGCGACCGTTCCCCAACACCGATTGGCTCATGTTCACGGTTCCGCCGCCGACGGTGGTGGCAAATGAGTCGTAGAACTGGCTGGTGGTCGCGGAGCGTCCGTTCCAAGTTAGATTGTTCCCGCTCACATCGAAGGCGACGGCGTCGCGCGGGTTGGCGATATTCCCCCCGCCTATCGCAGGGAAGCTAACATTTGTACTGTTGAAGAACACATCGTTGTAGTCGCCGTTGGCAGAGCCTGCGCCATACCAGACAGCATCGTTATTGGCGTTGAGCGCGACGGCAACAGCAAAGCGGTTGTTTCCCAGGGGAGTCTGAGAGAGGTTCGTGGTGGTCAGGTTTGTCAAGTTTGTGCGGAACACATCGCGATTGACGCCGAGATTCGTGCCGGCGCCATCCCAAAGCAGTTGGTTGTTGGCGTTCAGCGCCGCCGGAATCGCATCGCGACTGGAGCCTAACACCGAGGCGGTCAGATTGGTTGCACCAAGGAAAATATCGATCTGGTTACTGTTGCCTGACCCCGAGCCGTACCAGACTGGCTGTCCCGCGGTGGTGAACTTGAAGCCGAACGCATACCGTCCCGTTCCCAGCACGGACGCCGAGAGGTTTGTCGTCTCCACGAACACATCCGTGTTGCTCGCCCCCAGTGCGGAGCCCGAACCTTCCCACATCAAGCCTGCCGTTGGGTGATAGGCAACGGGATTAGCAAGGCGGCTCGAGCCAAGGATCGAAGCAGTCAGGTTCGTGTTGCTGGTGATTTTGAACACATCGAGGTTGCCTGCGATGAGTTCCGCCGACCAGAAGGGCAGCCCTTCCTCGCTCAGAATCCCTGTGCCTACCTGAATAAAGTTTTCTCCTAACTTCTGATGAATAAACGCCTGCCCATACACGCTTATCGTCAAAGTCAAAACGCCCAAAACTCCGCTCACAGTTCGCATACCGAATACTCCTTTCGGGGGTCATGTCTTCCCCTGCCTCCTATTATAGCACATTTCGAGTGCCTGTCATAGGGTATCTTTGGGGGCGACATGGAGAGCGCGTTGCAGGAGCGGGAGACACGGTTGCAGGAGGCGCGGATCCTGGGCGTACGGGTGCATCGAGTGCGGATGGCGGAGGCGCTCCGGGCAATCGAGCAACTCATCCAGCGTCGCGAGCCGAGCCTGGTGATTACCGCGGACGCGAACGCTATCTTGATTGCGCTGGAGGATGCGGAGTTTCACCAACTCATGGAGACGGCGCCGCTGGTCACGGCGGACGGCGCCGGGCTCACTTGGGCAGGAAAGCGACTCGGTCAGCCGTTCCCCGAGCGCGTGTCCGGCGTGGATTTGGTGGAGCAGCTTACGCGCCTAAGCCACGAGAAGGGCTACCGACTCTACTTTCTGGGAGCTGCCCCTGGCGTGGCAGAAAGAGCGGCGCGGAACCTGCTGCGCAAATACCCGAACGCGCAGATAGTGGGCGTGCAGCACGGCTACTTCCCCCCCACGGACGAACCCGCGATTGTGACGCAAATTGCCGCCGCCCGTCCCGATGTGCTCCTGGTGGGCATGGGGATGCCGCGTCAAGAGAAGTGGGCTTGGCGCCACCGCACCGCGTTGGGAGTGCCCGTGATGATTGGCGTGGGAGGGAGTTTCGATGTGTATGGCGGCGTGGTCAAACGCGCCCCCCGCTGGATGCAACAGCTCGGCTACGAGTGGCTCTGGCGCCTGCTACAAGACCCCCGTAAAATCAAAAAAGTGCGCAATCTACCCCGATTCGTGTGGCAGATCTGGCGAGCGAAATAATCATAGCAGG
>NKPV01000171.1 GCA_002254605.1 Armatimonadetes bacterium JP3_11 | reverse complement strand
TTGCGCAGCCACTCCTTGAGCAAATCCAGCCCACCCACATCGCTCATCGTCTCGCGGGCATCGTAGTACTCCAGCACACCTGACTTGCGCACTATCTGCTTCTTTTCGCTTAGAATGGCTTCCACCCTAAGCGACTTGTGTTCTACTATGGAACGGGCGCACACATTTTCAATCTCATCCAGAGTAAGCCCCTGCGCGGCGCTGACCAGTTCGTCCAGCTCGTGCGGGCTGAGGTCGGTGCGTACTTCCGGCTGGCTGGCTTTCAGCACGAGCAGAATCTCCTGAATCTTGTGGGCAATCTCCTCGCGCGTGGGCAGGGGCATCTCCAGCACGGTGATTTGCTTTTCCAGTTCGGAGGGTAGTTTTAGCACGGGGCTAAGGAAGATGACCGTGCGGCGTGTGCGTTGCAGGCGGGGGTACAAGTCGCGCAGCAGTCGAATCACGCGCGGGTCGCTTAGGTACGGATGAAAATCTTTCAGCACCACCAGTGCGTCGTCTTGCAGGCGCAAGAGCTGGGTAATCGCTTCCAGTTCGGGGGCGAGTTGGCGCGTGGAGGTAGCTTCTGCGGGTGCGGGGATCGGCGGTTCGTAGCCACGCGTGAAAGTCCAAGTATAGAGGCGGGTGTTGCGTTGCTGCGCGAGATGCTTGATCATCTCCTCTGCGCGCGCCTCCTCCACCGTCTGCAGGTAAATCAAGGGATAGCGCGCCTTAATCAGGATGCTCAGCTCCCGCTCGAACTCACTCATCGGGATAGACTATACCTAAATGGTGTTACACAACCAAATCGGCAGGGTCGGCTTGCGCCCGCACTCCTAACAGCGCATCGTAGTCGCCTGTGTAGAGCCATAGCCCCAGTTCGGGGAGGGGGTGCACCACGCCCTGCTGCGCCAGCGTACGCACTTCGTGATGATAGAGGTTCACCGTGTATTGTTGAATCTGCCGATACCACCGCAGTGGGAGCAAACCGCCCGCTTGCAGTCGCCCATGCGCCTCCCCCAAGAGGCGATTCACGGCTTCAGGCGCGTAGTTAGATACCACCACCATCTCCGTATCATTCTCAATCATGCGATAGTGTTTGGCGACTTGTTCAAACTGGAAGCCTTTACGCTTGCCCTGAATCGCATTCGAGTCGGTGTTGACCGACTGGAACAGCCGCTGAAAATAGAGGCGATAGGTTTCGGGATCGTGCAGGTCGGTTTCGGGGCGCTGGAGCATGACTCGCGCCTCATCCGTTGCGGTGCGGTAGGCTCCGCGGGGCGCGCCTCCCGCCGCCAACTCAAAAAGAATCACTTGTCCCCGTTCCAGCCGCCCTTCGCGATTACAGCGTCCTGCGGCTTGCACGATGCGATCTAAAGGTCCTACTGCCCGCATCACCGTTGGAAAGTCCAGGTCGACGCCAGCCTCCACCACTTGGGTGGCGACCAGTCGGCACGGTTCGTTGTTGTGAAGCCGTTCTCGCACGGCTTGCAATACTTGCCGACGATGCGCGGGGCACAGCAGCGTGGACAGATGGAATACACCCTCTAAGCATGGGTACGCCTCGCGCAGTGCCTGCACGGTCGCCACCGCGTCGCGGCGCGTGTTGAGCACCACCATCACCTGCGGCGTGTTTGCAATCCGCTGCGCCAGAGCGGTGTAATCCCATGCATCGGGCTGGCGGGTGTATTCCACACGCTTGAGCGACTCGAACCATTGATGAGGCGTCTTCACAATCTCGGTGGGTGGGGTGCGGAAGCCCAAATGCTCCAGCGCGGGCTGTGTGGCGGTGCATACGACCACCGTCGTCCCGAAATAGTCCACCAGCTGCTGGAGCGCGTGGGTGGTCGGAAGCAACAGATGAGCGGGCAAGGTTTGCGCCTCGTCCAGCACAATCACGCTGCGTGCTAAGCGGTGCACCTTGCGACACGCCGACGGTCGATTCGAAAACAGGCTTTCAAACAGTTGCACAAAGGTGGTCACAATCAGAGGCGCGTCCCAGTTCTCGCTGAGCAATTTCCACCGATTGAGCGCGTCTTCTTCTGCGTCGTCCAATCGGAGCGCGCTGTGGTGTTCCAAGACTGCCTCCTCGCCCAGGATTTCTCGGTACACCTGCGCGGTCTGGTCGATGATACTGGTGTAGGGCAGCGCGACGATGATGCGCTCCAGCGCGTGGGTCAGGGCGTGTTGGAGGGCGAATCCGAGGGCGGCGCGGGTTTTGCCCCCACCCGTCGGCGCAGTGAGCCGATAAAGCCCCGGTGGGCTCTTCGCAGCGCACAGGCACGAGTCGTAAATCGCCCGACGCGCACGGTTGACTGGGGTGTCGGGCGCATGTTGGAGCAGTTGGCGCTGGTTAGTCTCGAATCGTCGCCACAGCTCCTGCAGGGTCGGCGTCTGACCGCGCTGGCTGGCGCGATTCGGGTCAAAGTGGCGCTCGGTGTCCAGAAAATCGGCGTCCACCAAGCACGAGAACAGCATGCGGGTCAACATCTCCCACACCAGCGGGTCGTCTTGGGGAAAGCGCGTGGGCAATTGGAGTGGTGTATTCAGGTTGAGCAGCGGTCCGAGCTCGGGCAGATGTGTCTGCGCCACAGACACTATACTGGGCAAATCTTGAAACGCACACAGCCGAGCCTTCAGGGCGCTGGCGTCGGGCAAGCCGCTGTGGTGCCCGGCAATCGGGAACGCCAGCAAATTGCAGACGGTTTCGATGAGTTTCGCGCCGTAGATGGCGTGGGGGTGTTTGGGCGCCGATTGTCCCACCGCACATTGACACAGGTATTGCTGGAACTTGGGGTGGAACTTGCCTATATCGTGGCACAGCCCCATAGAGTATGCTAACTCGCCTGCGTCGAACCGCTTGGCAAAAGCACGCGCCTGCTCGGCGGTGCGACGCAGATGCTCAACCAACCCGTGCCACTGCCCCTGATCGTTGGGCGTGTGGGCGTAATAGTCTGCGCACACCGCTACAGTTTACCCATTTTTGCGGTTTACACTGGGTACAATGCTCGATCGTTTATGGGTTTCAAGCTTAACTCACCCCGTGGCTTCCAAGCGCTGTGGCTATTTCAATCCTCAAAGGGCATGGATTAGTAAGCGATTGGGTTGCCGTGTTCGTCGTGGGTGCGCAGCGGTTTCGGGTTCCACTCTGGTTCTTCGAAGTATTCGAGGACGACGAAATTGGGGTTGTTTTCGGCGATTTCGCGCAGTTCCCTGTTTGCGACGATTGCGCGCGGTATACCTGTTAGGTTGTCCAATAGCCCATCGGGGCAGTACCCCATTTTGCCGTCGAGTTCGGGCACTTCGGGGGTGCGCCAGAGTTGGCCGGGTTTCTCGGCGACGAGGAGCACATCGCCCGTTTTTTCGTAGGGCTCGCCCTTGAAGGGTTTGCCGCCCGTCCAGGCGATCCATTGGAAGTTTTTCCACAAGACGCGCGCCGGCATAGCCCTATTATACCCTACGGACGCTTATGGATGGCGCGCCAGAGGGGTAGTGTGATGTTGCGCAGGCGGTCGGGGGTGTTTCCCCCCTCACCCGCCCTGAAGGGCGGATACAACTGTAGGGTGAGGGTGTTCGAAAAATCGGTAGGCAGGGAATAGAAGGGCGCACACGCAGGTGCGCCCCTACATCCCACCCTGCACAATCGGTAGGGGCAGACCTGCGTGTCTGCCCTTGCAAAAAGGGTTTCTACCCATTGCGAAGGGAATTTTCGAACACCCTCCTGTAGAGTGAGGGTGTTCGAAAATTCGT
>NKPV01000024.1 GCA_002254605.1 Armatimonadetes bacterium JP3_11 | reverse complement strand
GCATCAGTAGCCTCCTGCATGCCCTTCGGTGCGTGGGTCGGAGCCGGCGCAATACGCTTCACCGAACTTTTGGAGGACCTGCACCGCGCTGGGGTGCGTGCCCAAAGGGGTGGTGCGCACGCTGTGCCCACGCTGACGTAGCGATTCCACGAGGGCGCCCTCCTGTTCTTCGATGCTCAGCGTGCCGGGCGACGGCTCGGTGCTTTGCGCGGGTTGCCACGCCCAGCGCGGCTGCTCGATGGCGCGCTGCGGCTCCATGCCGAAGTCGATGAGGTGGCTGATAATTTGCAGATTCGTTTGCACTTGGATGTCGCCGCCGGGCGTCCCTCCCACATACGCCAGTGCGTCGCCTTTGGTAATCAGGTAGGCGTTCAGGGTATGCATCGGTCGCTTGCCCGGCGCCAGGGAGTTTGGGCTGTCGGGGTTCAGCGAGAACCCGCGCATGCGGTTGTTGAGCAAGATTCCCGTACCGTCCACCACCACGCCGCTGCCGAAGGGATGATAGATGCTCTGGATAAACGAGATAGCGTTGCCGTCTTTGTCGGCGATGCAGAAGTAGGTCGTGTTGGTGTCGCGCATGGCGCCGGGGGCGTACACAGCCTGCGCCTTGTCGGCGGCGAGTGCGGCGCGCCGCTCGCGGATGTAGTCGGGTTCAAGCAGCGATTCGGCGTGGGATTTCACAAAGCGCGGGTCGCCCAGATACGCCCAGCGGTCAGCAAAGGCGCACTTGATGGCTTCCACCATCAGGTGCGTGCGTTGTGCAGTGTCGATTCCCTTTAGGTCGAAGCCGTCCAGCAGGGCGAGGGCTTCCAAGAGGATCATCCCCTGCGACACGGGGGGCTGACCGTGAACAGTGTAGTTGCGATAGCGCACGCGGAGGGGCTGGAGAATCTCGCTTTCGTGGCGGGCGAGGTCGTCGGGTTCGAACCAGCCGCCTTGCTCGCGGCAGAAGGCGACGATGCGCCGCGCAATCTCGCCTTTGTAGAAGGCGTCGCGTCCGCCTGTGGCAATCGCTTTGAGGGTGCGCGCCGTGTTTGTGCAACGCACCACCTCGCCAGCGCGTGGAGCGCGCTCTTGACCCAGCAATCCGCGTATCACCGGACGCAGTTCGTTCGAGCGGCTTGCGTTGCGCCAGAGGTTCGCCTTGCGCTCGCTTATCGGGTAGCCTTGTTCGGCATATTCAATTGCAGGCTCCAGCAGACGCGGAATCGGGAGTTTACCGTACAGGGCGTGCAACCGAAACCAAGCATCGACCAAGCCTGGCACGGTCGCGGCGGTTATCCCACGCAGGGGGATGCCGTTGGCGAAACGGTTCGGGGTCGCGACTTGGGGCGCCGCTCCCGACCCGTTAAGCGCGAGCGTCTGCCGTTTGGAAGCGTCGTACAACACGGCAAACGCATCCCCACCGAGATGGCTCGCCCACGGCTCCACCACGCACAACACCGCCGAAGTCGCTATCGCCGCATCGACGAAACTACCACCGCTCCGCAGGATATGTAACCCGGCGCTCACTGCCAACGGCTGCGAACTCGCCACGACCCCGTTTTGGGCAAAGACCGCGCTGCGTGAGAGCATAGGTTCGTGTTCGCCCTAATGAGGTACAATCCTGCCGTAGTCATTTTTGTGGTATTCCGATTCGGAGAAAAACGATGCCGAAACCGACGATTTGGTTCACGACTTCTTTGGTCAAGCACGGATCACGCTGCTGGATTGTGCTACCTGATGAGACAACGCAACTGTGGGGTGAACGATCGCACTACTATCTTGCTGGGGAACTCGCCGGTCGCCCGTTTCGGGGGCGTGCAGAACGAAAGCACCACCAGATAATCCTACCTGTGGGCGCGGCGTGGCTCCGGGATAACGGGGTCCAGCCCGCGCAAGAATTCCCTTGCGAACTTTATTTAGAAAGTCCATTAGTGGAGGAATTGGCAGACGACATCCGCACGGCGATTCAGGCTGATTTGCAGGCGCAGCGGTTTTTTGAGGATCTTGCGCCGTTCTATCGCAAGAGCTACCTACGCTGGATTGAGAGCGCCCGCACGCCTGCTACGCGCGCTCGGCGTATCGCTGAAACGGTGCAATCCCTCCGTGAAGGGCGTATGCAGCGGTAGCGGAAGCTCCCCCAAGCGTGCCTAACCCCCGAATCGGTACGGTGGGCGGTAGACGCCTTTTTCGGTGATAATCGCCGTGATGAGGGAGGCGGGGGTGACATCGAAGGCGGGGTTCAAGGCAGGCGCGCCTGTGGGAGCGACCTGCAAGCCGCCGATGTGCGTCAACTCGGTCGGGTCGCGGTACTCGATCGGGATTGCGGCGCCGTCGGGGGTCGTGGGATCGATGGTCGTTTCGGGCGCCGCGATGTAGAACGGGATGCGATGATGATGCGCCAACACGGCGAGCGTGTAGGTGCCGATTTTGTTTGCCGTGTCGCCGTTGGCGGCGATTCGGTCGGCGCCTGTAATCACGGCGTCCACTTTGCCTTGCGCCATCAGGGTTCCTGCCGCACTGTCCGCGATGACCTCGAACGGAATCCCCTCCTGCAGGAGTTCCCATGCCGTTAGTTTCAGCCCTTGCATGCGGGGGCGAGTCTCGCAGGCGTACACATGCTGTAGTTTGCCTTGCTCATGGGCGACTCGAATAATCCCCAGCGCGGTGCCGATCCCGCCAGTTGCCAGTGCGCCTGTGTTGCAGATAGTCATCACCCGTGCATGGGGGGGGAGCAACGCCGCGCCGTGTTGCGCCATCGCGCGATCCGCGGCATAGTCCTCGTGCTGGAGGGCTTGCGCTGCTTCGAGCAATCGGGCGCGCGCCTCGTCGGGTGTTTGGCTCTGGGCGACGACCTGTTGGAGGCGTTCAATCGCGCCGAACAGGTTCACAGCAGTAGGGCGCGTCTGTGCGAACGCGGCGCACACGCTCCCAAACGCCGCGCGGAAGGCGTCCATCGTGGGGGCTTCTATCTGGCGTGCCGCCAGCGCCAGCCCATAGGCGGCGGCGATGCCAATCGCTGGGGCGCCGCGCACCTTCATCATGTGAATCGCCTCCGCCACGCCGCGCCAGTCGTCGAACTCCTCGATGACAACGCGCTCCGGGAGCTGAGTCTGGTCTAAAATCGCGACGACCCCATCGCGCCATGCTACAGGTTGAACCGTCATCAGGGAGAAGAATACCCCATATACCACACCGACTCGCGGTTCACCTCGCTGAGACGCTTATATCCCGACAGGGCGAGGGTGAGGTCAAAATCGGCGAGGAAGTTGCGCAGGTAAGTATGGACCCCCTCTTCGCCCCCGATACCTAACGCCCACATTACGGGTCTGCCCAATCCCACCATCTGTGCGCCCAGGGCGAGGGCTTTCAGTGCGTCCGCGCCCGTGCGGATGCCACTATCAAACAGCACAGGAACCTGCACGCCGACCGCTTGCGCAATGGTATCCAAAGCGTGTAGAGCGGAAATAGCCCCGTCCACCTGCCTGCCGCCGTGATTGGAGACGATAATCCCATCAACGCCGCGCCGCACGGCTTCGCGAGCGTCGTCGGGATGGAGCAAGCCTTTCAGCAAGATGGGCAGTTTCGTCTGCTGGCGCAGGAACGCCAAATCGTCCCAAGTGAGGCTGGGGTTGCCGAAAATCGCCGCGAACTGCATCACCGCGCTGCCGGGGTCTTCTTCGGGCGGTGCGGCGAGCAGCGAGCGAAACACGGGGTCGCTGAAGTAGTTTGCCAGTCCGTCGCCGTGCATAAACGGCAGATACGCATGGCGCAAGTCGCGCGGGCGCCACGCCAGCATGAAGGTATCTACTGTAATGACGATGGCGTTGTACCCGGCTGCCTCCGCGCGACGCACGAAACTCGCCGCCACCTCGTGATGGCGACTCCAGTAGAGTTGAAACCAGCGCGGCGCGTCGCCCATTGCCTCCGCCACCTGCTCAATCGTGTACGAAGAGACCGTACTCAACACGAAGGGGATGCCCAACTTTGCACAGGCGCGCGCGGTCGCCAACTCGCCATCGGGATGCACGATTCCCTGAACCCCCACGGGCGCGACATACACAGGCGCTGGGAGCTTTTGCCCAAACAGTTCCACACTCCAATCCCGCTGCGACACATTCCGCAGAAAGCGAGGGACAATCTGCCAATCGTCAAATGCACGCCGATTGGCAGCGGCTGTGCTTTCGGTACCCGCGCTGCCCGCCACATAATCATACGCTTCAGGCTTCATCGCCTGCTTCGCCGCCCTCTCAAGGTCAGCGTAATCTACGGGAAACCGTTCGGGCATGCCAAACAGCCCCTTCCGATAAATCTCCAGTTGGCGCTCCATACCCGTTTCCATCGTCGGAACCCTCCCGTATGCGATTCACCGCCGCACGCCAAAATCCTGTTCCCCCCTCAGAAATACGGGAACTTTTCGCAATCGCTGTCAGTATATGAATGCACTATGCAAGTGAACTACTGCAAAGAGGGAGACCTACACTCCCTATTGGGTCAAATTCTCGATGAGTTGCGAGCGATACGGGTTCTGCTGGAGCGCGGCGCCAATACCAGCGCTGTCCAACCGAGCGGTGCAGCGCCTTCCTACATTCAGGTGCAAACCCCTGTCTATACGGCTGAGCACGCCAAAGTGTTTTTGGCTCGTTACTTGAAGGGACGGAAGTTGCAAATCGTCGAGGCGACGGATATCACACCGGAAAATGAAGTGATGCGCCAGCGAATGCATTTGGCGTACTTTATGGGACAACACTACAAGATAACCCGTAAGATGCTGGACGAACTCCGTGCGACCTTGCAACAACCGCGCAAAGTGCGAATTGACCTGTCCGAGGCGTCGCAGGAAGCAATCTCTGTGTTGACGAACACAGGCAAGCGTCTGCTCGATCTGTATATGCTCACATGCTATGAGTACCATCGCAAGGAGTCTATCCACCTAAAGGTGCGTCCACAGCCGTTTGTGCATAACTACCTGTCGGGCGGATGGTTCGAGTTGTATGTGGCGCAAGAGGTGCGGAAGATTCTGGGGAATCGTCTGCTGCTGGCGAAGCGGAATGTGAAACTGGAGGCGGAGGGCGGCGCATTCTGCGAGGCAGACCTGTTGCTGGTGGTGCGCAGGAAGCCCAATGAGATGGGGATCGCCGTGCTGGAATGCAAAAGCGCGAACGCTCTCTATGACGAGGAACCCCGCCAGGTGAAGCGGCTGGTGAACCTGCTGAATCTGGGAATGCAACGCTCCGCGATTGTGTTCCCCGATACGCCCAGCCCCGCGTTTGCCGAACGTTGGTTTGCCGAGACGGGCGCGCAGGTAATCGGGCGGAAACAGTTAGCGCAGTTCCTGGAAAGTCTTTAATCGCGCAAAGTGGCGGCGCGCGGTTCGCGATGATCGTGTGCCGCACGCAGCTGTTCTACCAGTTCGGGCACTGTGGCGAATCGGAACCCGCGTTGGCGCAAGGCGCGGATAAGCTCAGGAAGCGCGTCCGCCGTGTAGGGATAGGTGTCATGCAAGAGGAGAATACTGCCGTTGTGGGCGCGTTGTGCATAGCGATAGACCCATTGATGGTCGCGCGGGGGCTGCCCTGGCTCGCCCAGGACTGTTGCCATCACGAGCGGCATCTTCCAGCGCTGCACGGCGCGACGCACGGCTTCGTTCTGCGCTAAATAGGGCGGGCGATAGGCGACGAGCTGCACCCCCGCCCGACGCGCCAAAACCTGGCAGTCGCGAATCTGGCGCCAGACTTGCTCTTCGGTCAGGTCGGTTTGGCGCTGGTGGTCGTAGCTATGGCAGCCGAGCGCGTGCCCTTCCGCCACAATCTGCCGCGCTAACTCGGGGTGGCGTTTGAGCTTCGTGCCGACCACGAAAAAAGTCGCGCGTACCCCTTCCCGTTTCAGAATCTCCAAGATTCGGGGGGTGGTTTCGGGGTCGGGTCCGTCGTCAAAGGTGAGCGCGACGACTGGCAGGCTCGGGTCGCCTCGCCACAGCACCCCATCGCGCGTCATCAGATGCTCGCCGCGTAGGCGCTGCCTCCAGTACTCTACACTAAGCAACCGCTCACGCGACTCGCCCGTGAGATCGGGGAGGAAATAGTAAAGCACCAGCAAGCACAGCAGGGCATCCACCCAGCGGAGCCATCGCATCTTAGGTATTATACCTGCATTATGAAAAGTGTAGTTATCTCTCGGCATGCGCTCTTGGACGCCCAACAGCAGGCGTTGCAAGACTTGGGAGCGGAAGTCATAGAGATTTGCGAGCAGTATGACCCCGACCGCGATAATACACGCTGGAAAGAGCAAGGCGTGGAGGCGGTGTTCACCGTCGCGCTGCCGCCCAATCTGCTGGCGCGTCTGAGTGAGTCGTTTCGGGTGTTCACTTTTGAGATGGAAAGCGTGGGGATGGCAGAAAGCGAGGAGCAGGCAGAGGCCTGGTGCGCTCAGTCGCCCGCGACGCGCAGCTACTTGCCCGCTCGTGAAGGCAGCCTGCGCTTGCTGGAGTTTCGCAGCGTGTCGGAAATCCAGATCCAGATTCAAACCACGCGCGTTTGGGAAGTGAAGCCTTGAATCAGGTACCCTTATAAGGGATGCGTTCCGATTTGGCGCGTGTAGGTGCGGTGTTGCTGATCGGTGTGGCGCTGCTCGTCGTCGGTTTGCAGTTTTTGCAGGCGCGTTTCTCGGATCGGGGGCACTATCTCATTAAAGCGCGTTTCTCGGATGCACGGAATGTGTCGGTGGGCGCGCAGGTGTTGATGGCGGGTGTGCCAGTGGGTTTTGTCAAAGCGGTTGCGCTGGAGGGTACGCCTCCCAAAGCGACGCTCACGCTCGCAATCCGCGACGAGGTTCAAATCCCGCAAGGCTCCACTTTTCGGCTCTCGGGTGGACTGCTGCTGCCTGGCGAGACCCGCGTGGAGATTATCCCCCCCGACCAGGTACGCGGCGTGTTGCGTGCAGGCAGCGTGGTGGACGGCGAACCGCCCTTCGACCTGAGCCGCGCCTTCGACCGTTTCACGCCAGAAATCCGCGCGACCTTGCAGGAGTTGCGACGCACGCTCGCCGCCGCGCGGAGCCTGCTGGAAGACCAACAACTGCGCGCAGCGATACAAGACACGCTGCAGGCAGTGGAACGCGCTACCAATCAAACCACGCGCCTCCTCGCGCAAGCGGAAGGGCTAATCAGCGAAAATCGCGACACGATGCGCCAATTGCTCGCCAACGCCGCCGACGCCACCCGCGAAATGAACCGCGCCCTGCAAACCGCGAACCAACTACTTCAAGACCCGCAACTGCGTGAAGACCTCCGCGCAATGCTCGCCAACGCACGCGCCAGCGCAGAGCAGGTAGAGCAGATTCTGGGCGAGGTGAACCAACTCGTTAGCGACGAGCAACTCCAGCAGGATATCAAAGCGACCGCTGGGAATGTGCGCACGGTCAGCGAACGCGCGGTGGAACTCGCCAATAAAACGGGCGCCGTACTGGACAACGCCGAGTCCCTCACGCGCAACTTGAACGACACACTCAATGAGGCGAAGCCGATCCTGCAGCAGGCAGGCGAATCGTTCCGCAAATTGAACGAGTCGCTGGAGAACTTCGTGAGCGCACGCACCTTCGGCATACGCGACGCGACCTATCAGCTCGAAATGGGCTACAACACCGACTTGGAACGCTACCGCACCGACCTGTTGGCGACCTTCTATCTGCAAAACCAGAACCAGCTACGGGTTGGACTGTACGACTTTACCGAATCGGACCAGCTGATTGCCCAGTACGGGACACCGCTTAACGGGAATCTACTGCTGCGCTATGGAATCTATGGGGCGAAGGCAAGTTTTGGGGTAGACTATAAGCTTGGCGAGCAGGGTTTATTCACGCTGGACCTGTTCGACCCCAACGATTGGCGCGGGCATGCGCGGTTGCACTGGCGCGTGTCGGAAGGCGTGTGGCTCTGGGGCGGGATTGATAGCCCCTTCCGACGCAATCAGCCTGCGTTCGGCATACGCATTCAACGCTAAGGAGGCAAATACGATGGAAGTGATTCTGGTACGCGATGTGCCTAATCTGGGCAAAGCGGGCGATATCAAAAAGGTGGCAGGCGGCTACGCACGCAACTATCTGATTCCAAAAGGCTGGGCGGTGCCCGCCACGAAAGGGAACCTCAAAGCCCGCGCGGAGCGAGAGCGCGTGCGCAAAGAGCGCGCCGAACAAATCCGCCAAGCTGCGCGTGAGGCTGCTGCGAAACTCAACGGGCAAACGGTAACGATTCAGGGACGCACTGCGCCGAACTCCACGAAACTCTTCGGCGCCGTCACAGCGGATGCCATTGCCCAAGCGCTCCAGCAACAGCACGGCGTGCGCGTGGACAAGCGCGTCATCGAGCTGCTGGAGCCGATCAAGATGACGGGTACCTACCAAGTGCCCATCCGCTGGGAAGCCGACATCGAGGCAACTGTTACGGTCGAAGTGCACGGCTCAGGCGAGTAGATACCTTAGCCGCGGAGCGATTGGGTGCGACGACAGAAACGGCGTCGCACCCACATTTGGGTCTCACGCTCTACGCGCTCTGAGGTACAATACCCGCCGTCATGAGCCGTTCATCGCGCGAGTTTGGCTTCGAGACCCGCATGCTGCACGCAGGGCACATTCCTGATCCGTACACGGGCGCACGTGCCGTGCCCATCTACCAAACCACTTCGTTCGTGTTCGACGACCCCGACCACGCGGCGCAACTGTTCGAACTCAAGCAATACGGCAACATCTACACGCGCATCATGAACCCCACCAACGCTGTATTTGAGGAGCGCATCGCGTCGCTGGAAGGGGGGACGGGGGCGGTGGCGACCGCCAGCGGGATGGCGGCGCAGTTCCTTACCTTCTATACCCTCTTGCAACCCGGCGACGAGATTGTCAGCTCGGCGCACCTGTACGGCGGCACGACCACACAGTTCACCCACACCTTCAAAAAGCTGGGCGTGGAGGTTCGGTTCGTAGACCCACACGATTTCGACGCGTGGGAGCGCGCCATTACCCCCCGAACCCGCGCCCTCTACGGGGAGACCATCGGCAACCCGAAGGGAAGCATACTGGACATCGAGCGGCTTGCCCAGTTGGCGAACGCCCATCGCATCCCCCTGATTGTGGACAATACTTTCGCCACGCCGTACCTGTGCCGTCCTATCGAGTGGGGCGCGACCATCGTCGTGCATTCCGCTACGAAGTTCATCGGAGGACACGGCACCTCCATCGCGGGCGTGGTGGTGGAATCGGGGAAGTTCGACTACAGCCACTTCCCTACGATTGCCGAGCCGTCGGGCGCATATCACGGACTGAAATTTTACGAAACTTTCGGGCACTACGGCTTCCTGATGAAGCTCCGTGCGGAGACTCTGCGCGATGTCGGCGCGTGTCTGTCGCCGTTCAACGCATTTTTGTTGCTGCAGGGACTGGAGACGCTTTCGGTGCGAATGGAGCGCCATGTGGCGAACGCGCAGGTCGTCGCGCGATTCTTAGCCGAGCATCCGCGCGTCGCATGGGTCGCCTACACCGGATTGCCCGATCACCCCGACCATGCGCTCGCGAAGAAATACACCCCGAAAGGTCCTGGCGCGGTATTCTCGTTTGGCATTAAGCCGCCCGTCGGCATGGATGCGCGCGAGGCAGGGAAACGGTTTATCCAGAACCTGCATCTGTTCTCGCATTTGGCGAATGTGGGCGATGTGCGCAGCCTTGTCATTCACCCTGCCTCCACCACCCACCAGCAACTTAGCGACGAGGAACTGCGCATCGCAGGCATCGGTCCTGAGATGATTCGCCTCTCCATCGGGCTGGAAACAACAGAGGACCTGCTTTGGGACTTAGACCAGGCGCTGTGGGGCATCGACAAAAAGTAGCCCAACCTGTCCCTCAGTTATGTTCCGATGGGAGTGCGTCAGGTATCCTACAGGCGGCGTAGTTGTGGGCGCGGACGCCCATGCCATGAGTGGATATGAGATGGTACATCTTAGGCGAGCGTGAGCGACAGCGCATTGGGCAGTTTGTGGCGGTGGCGGCTGCCTACGACGATATGACCGCGACGCTGGTACGCGACCATTTGCTCCAGAACGGCATCGATGCGGCGTTTCCTCCTGTGTTTACTCTGTATTGGTCAAAGCCCACCCGCATTTGGGTTCATGCTGATGATGAGGCAGAGGCGCTGCGCTTACTTGAGGAGCTCCGCGCACGGTGGGTGAGTAACTGAGATGCGGATTGCGGTGATTGGCGCAGGCTCTTGGGGAACCGCGCTGGCGTGGCTGCTGGGGCAAAAGGGCTACACGGTCTGGCTCTGGGGGCGGGACGCCGCGCAGATTGAGCGCATCGCTGCGGAGCGGGTGAACCGTCGCTATTTGCCCGAAGCGCGCCTGCCCGAGACGGTTCGCCCCACGCATGCGACGCAGCCCCTCAAGGAATGTGCGGTATGGGTGCTGGCGGTGCCTTCGGGGGCGCTGCGCGCGGCGCTCGCGCTAAAACCGCCCCCAAACACCATCTTAGTCATCGCCGCGAAAGGGCTGGAGCCTGGCACAGGCAAGCTGTTGACGCAGGTTGTCTGGGAAGTGGTTGGCGACCGCGAGGCGCGCACGGTAGTGCTTTCGGGACCGAACCTCGCGGTGGAGTTGGTACGCGGTGCGCCGACCGCGACGGTCGCCGCCTCGCGCAGCCTACCGTGCGCCGAGCAGGTGCAGGAAATCTTCATGACGCCTCCCATCCTGCGCGTCTACACGAACGACGATGTCATCGGCGTGGAGTTGGGGGGCGCGCTCAAGAATGTGTACGCGATTGGCGCAGGGATGAGCGACGGCTTGGGCTTTGGCGACAACACGAAGGCGACGCTGCTCACACGCGGCTTAGCCGAGATGATGCGGTTTGGCGCGGCGATGGGCGCACGCCCGGAAACTTTTATGGGGCTAACGGGCGTCGGCGACCTGTTCGCGACCGCCGTAAGCCGACTAAGCCGCAACTACCGGCTCGGCAGAGCCGTCGCAGAAGGCAAAACAGCCGATCAGGCAATCGCCGAACTGGGACAGGTAGCGGAAGGCTACCCCACCGCGCTGGTCGCGCACTCGTTGGCGGTGCAGTGGGGCGTGGAGATGCCGCTGCTCCATGCGATTGCCTCTATTCTACGGGGCGAGCGCGCCATCCGCGACGCGCTGGAACACCTCATGACGCGCCCGCCCAAAGGGGAACGCGAGTTCGAATTCCGAGCGCTATAACTTCCCCAGCACTAACACGCTATTGTGCCCGCCGAAGCCGAACGAGTTGGTCATCACATAGCGCAAGTTTGCAGGGCGCGCCTGATTGGGCACATAGTCGAGGTCGCATTCGGGGTCGGGGTACTCGTAGTTGATCGTGGGCGGAATGGTCTGGTGTTGCAATGCGAGGATACATGCCGCCGTCTCCACCGCGCCCGCTGCGCCCAGCAAATGCCCCGTGACGGACTTGGTGGAGCTGACCGGTAGCCGATAGGCGTACTCACCAAAGAGCCGCTTAATTGCGAGCGTCTCTTTAGCATCGTTGTAGCGGGTGGAGGTTCCATGCGCGTTGATGTAATCAATATCCGTCGGTTGTAGCCCTGCGTCGCGGAGCGCGTTGCGCATCGCGCGCAGAGCGCCGTCGCCTTCGGGGTCGGGCTGCGTGATGTGGTAGGCGTCGGCGGTCATTCCGTAGCCCAACAGCTCCGCGTAGATCGTCGCGCCGCGCGCTTGGGCATGCTCCAGCGATTCAAGCACCAGTACGCCCGCGCCTTCGCCCATCACGAAGCCATCGCGCTCCGCATCGAACGGACGGCTCGCGTGTTCGGGGTCGTCGTTGCGGGTGGACAGGGCGCGCGCGGCGCAGAAGCCTGCCACCCCAATCGGCTCGATCGCGGCTTCGGTACCGCCTGCCAACATCACCTCCGCGTCGCCGTACTGAATCAGGCGCATCGCCAGACCAATCGCGTCCGCACCCGTGGAGCACGCCGTCACCACGCACAGGTTCGGACCCTTAATCCCGAAATGGATCGTGACCATTCCCGACGCCATGTCGCTGATCATCATCGCGGGCAGGAATGGGCTAATGCGCTCGGGACCCTGCCGATCCAAGATACGCACCTGCGTATCCATATAATCGATCCCGCCGATGCCAGAACCGATTAGCACGCCTATCCGTTCGCGATTGGCGTCGGTAATTTCCAGTTGCGCGTCCTGCAAGGCGAGGGTGGTCGCCGCAATCGCGAACTGGATGAAGCGCGCGGCGCGGCGGGCGTCTTTGCGATCCATAAACTGCGTCGGGTCGAACTCTTTGACCTCGGCGGCGATTCGCGTACTGAAGCCGCTGGCATCAAAGCGTGTGATCGGTCCCACCACGCGGCGGGGCAGGGTCAACCCTTCCCAGAACGCCTCCTTCCCCAGCCCTAGCGGCGTGACCAGTCCAATTCCCGTGACGACGACGCGGCGACGCATAGGTTATTCTTCCACTTGGAGCTTCTCGGTCAGCAAACGCACCGCGTCGGCGACCGTGCGTACCTGTTCCGACTCCTCCTCCGAGATAGAGACATCGAACTCCTGCTCGAACGCCATCACCAGTTCCACTAAGTCCAGCGAATCGGCGTTGAAGTCGTCCACAAAGCTCGCTTCGGGAGTGACGGCGTTTTCGTCCACGCCCAGCTGCTCCACGATCACTTTCTGCACACGCTCGAAGATCTCCTGATTCATGGTCAACCTCCTCTGAATGTTAGATTCCGACGGTAAGTCCACCGTCGATGATGAACACTTGCCCCGTGATGTACGAGGCAAATTCGCTGCATAGAAAGAGTACCCCATACGCGATGTCTTCGGGGGCGCCGAAGCGTCCCAGCGGGATGCGTTGCAAGGCGTACTCGCGTACCTGTTCGGGTAAGGTTTGGGTCATGTCGGTTTCGATAAGTCCTGGCGCCACAGCGTTGCAGGTGATATTGCGACTGCCCATTTCGAGCGCGACGGTTTTGGTAAACGCAATCAGCGCGGCTTTGGAGGCGGCGTAGTTCGCCTGTCCTACATTACCCGTTAGCCCAACCACTGAACTGATGTTCACGATTCTACCCCATCGCTGGCGCATCATCGGCTTGAGCGCGGCGCGACTGCACACAAACGCGCCCTTCAGGTTCGTCTGCAGCACCGCGTCCCAATCTTCGTCTTTCATGCGTAAAAGTAGGGTATCGCGGGTGATCCCTGCATTATTTACCACGATATCGAGCCGTTGCCAGTGTTTGAGGGTCTGGTCGATAACGCTTTCCACCGTCGTGGTCTCTGCCACATCGCCTCCGAACGCGAGGGCGTGTCCACCTGCTTGCTCGATGGCGTGGGCGGTTTCCTGCGCGTTGGATTCGGTGCGGCTCAGCACGGCGACTTGTGCGCCTGCGTGCGCCAGTGTCAGCGCTACCGCCTTGCCAATCCCGCGCCCTGCTCCCGTAACGAGCGCGACGCGCCCTTCTAAACTGATTGTCATGCCGTTCCGCCTCGTAAAAACGCTACGGTCTCGTCTAAGGTCTTAGAGTCTACCACACGGAGCGTGCGTGCGTCGGGCAGGATGCGTTTGATCAGCCCTGACAGCACATCGCCCACGCCCAGTTCGATAAAGGTGTCCACGCCGAGCGCGTGCATCGCTTCCACGCTCTGCTGCCAGCGCACGGGGCGGGCAATCTGCTGCCCCATCACAGTGCGCAACTCTTCGGGGTCGTCCAGCACACGCACTTCGATGGTGGAGAAGAAGGGGTAGACCGGTTTCTGGAAGTTCGCCTCGCGGTAGGCTTCGGTCATCAGGTCGGCGGCAGGCTGCATCAGGCTTGAATGAAACGCCCCTGCGACCATCAGGGGCACAATCCGCCGCGCTCCAGCCTCTTTCAGCCGTTCTGCGGCGACCTGCACCGCGTTAATCGTGCCTGAAATCACGATCTGGTTGGGCGCATTGTAGTTCGTGGGCATCACCACTTCGCCCGTTTCGCGTTGCACCTGCGCACATACTGCTTCCACCTGCTCGCCAGTGAGTCCGATGACCGCTGCCATCGTGCCTGGCACCTGATACGCCAGCTTGTGCATCGCTTTGGCGCGTTGCTCCACCCAACGCAGCGATTCCTCGAAAGTCCACACACCCGACGCCGCCAGTGCGGGATACTCGCCGACGCTATGTCCAGCCACGAAATCAGGTGTAAACTCTGGAACCGCCTCGCGCAGCGCTTCCCACGCCGCATAGCAGACGACCAGCAACGCAGGTTGCGCGTTCTCTGTGCGCTTGAGGGTCTCCTCATCGGTATTGAAGCACAGTTCCGTGAACGAGCGACCCGCAAATTGGCTGGCGATTTCGAACACCTTACGAGCGGCGGGACTGCGTTCATACAGTTCGCGTCCCATCCCTGGACGCTGTGCGCCCTGCCCTGGAAATACGACCGCAACCGCCATAACGGGGGAAAGTATACCTGACACGGCGAGGTATAATCCCCTCACCATGCAGGAGGAGAACGAACCGATGCGCCTTTCGGTCCATGCAACGCAGGCGGATTATCGTCAGACGCCTCTTTGGGCGGAGCTGCGCGGCGCGCCTCTGCGTGAACCCGCCGCGCTTCAACTCGGGACCGAGTTTGTGCCCGCGCAGATGGTGCAGTCAGGGGGGAAGCGCTACCTGGTCTGGATTGAACCAGAACTTACACGCGGGAAGACGAAAATCTACACCGTGCGCCCGCACCCCCGTCCTGTGGAGGGGTTTCAACATGCACAGACGGAAACCGCCCTCCAGATACGCTATCAGGGGAAGCCGTTCACGGCGTATGTGTTTCGGGGCGCGCCCAAGCCCTATCTTTATCCCGTGATGGGACCCAACGACAAGCCCATCACGCGCCATTTCCCGATGCAGCGCATCGCGGGGGAAACAACCGACCACCCGCACCATCGCTCCATCTGGTTCACACACGGCGAGGTGAACGGCGTCGATTTCTGGGCAGAGGGCAACGGCAAAGGCGCCATCGTACACCGGTCGCTGGAATTGGTGGAGTCGGGTCCTGTATTGGCGCGTTGGATAGCCCACAACGAGTGGCGCACGCCCGAGGGGAAGCCGCTGCTGGAAGAGATGACGGAGGTGGTCTGCTACCACACCCCGAACGCCCGCTGGATCGACTACACAGTTGTCCTAACCGCCTTAGACGCCGATGTGCAGTTCGGTGATACCAAAGAGGGCACTTTCGGCGTGCGTGTCGCCAGCAGCATGGAGGTCACCCGCAACGCAGGAGGGCAAATTGTCAACGCCGCGGGGCAACGCGACCGCGAAGCGTGGGGCAAACGCGCCCCATGGTGCGACTACACCGGCGTCGTGGACGGCGAGGTGGTCGGAATCGCCATCTTTGACCATCCCGCGAACCTACGCCATCCCACCTATTGGCATGTGCGAGACTACGGACTGTTCGCGGCGAACCCGTTCGGCGTCCACGACTTTGTGCCTGGTACTCCGAAAGGCGTGGGGGACTACACGCTCAAAAAGGGCACCGCGCTCACCTTCCGCTACCGACTATGGCTCCACAAGGGACGCACCGACGAGGCAGGCGTCGCGGGGCAATACGACGCCTACAAAAACGCACCCAGAATCGTGTGGCGGGGATGAACCTTATGGAAAAACGACTCATCGAAGGGGTTCAAATCAAGCCGCTCACTGCGCACGCGGACGAACGGGGCTACCTGATGGAGATGCTCCGCTGCGACGACCCGATTTTTCAGAAGTTCGGACAGGCGTATGTGTCGCTAAACTATCCCGGCGTCATTCGAGCATGGCACTGGCACGAACGGCAAACCGACTACTGGGTCGTGGTCAAAGGGATGGTGAAAGCCGTGCTGTATGACCGCCGCCCCGAATCGCCCACCCATGGGATGATCAACGAGTTCTTTCTGGGCGAGCAGAACCGTATCCTCTTGGTCATCCCGCCGCGGGTGGCGCACGGTTATAAGACCATCGGTGTGGAGCCGTCGCTTTTGATTAACTTCCCCACCGAGCCGTACCATCGCGCTCAGCCCGATGAACTCCGCCTGCCCTATGATACGCCCGAAATCCCCTATGATTGGGGAATCAGAATGGGATAACCATCCCGCCACTACTGCACCACGAGGGTGATTCCGAGTAGGCTCTCCAAGAGCGAGAGGATTGCCATCAGTCCCCACGCTCCGATGAGGATTTGGATAATCCCGCTGTTGAGTAGGCGCAGTCCGAAGGAAGGCGTTGCGCCGCTATAGGGACGCGCTTTACGCAGTAGTTCCTCGCCGACGCGAATGGCGTTCAGGAGTTGCCTATCTGTGGGGGGCTTGGTTGTAGCGACCCACTGCAGAAAGCCCCCGAAAGTACGCCAGAATATAAGTGTCATAAGGAGCGCCATCAACAGGGCGAAATCGCGCGAGTCGCCATCGGGCATGCCGAAGGTGAACAGTTTGGAAAGCCCCAGAAAGAGGGCAATCCCCGCCACGAGGTTCGTTCCACACCGCGGATGCACCCGGGGCATGCGGCGCACCACTTCCAGCACGAGCGGCTCGCCCCGCTCAATCGCGTGCACGACCATATGCTCCGCAGCGTGCGTGCCCGCAATCGGCAAGAGGCGCATCAGCATTAAAAAGACAACAAAAATCGAACTTCGCAATACCAGCCCCATCACATCCGAGAACAGGAACCACTGTCCTGCGAACGGCGAGTTATAGTAGCTGTAGAGGGGGATCCCAAACTGGTTTTGCGCCCACCACATCCCGCCGATGACCAACCAGTTCGCGAGCAGGAAGAGCGCAAAGAGAAGCGCGCCCGTGAGTATCAGTCCGGGTGTCCCCGCGCCGGCGCTGACCACGCCGTTGGTCAGGTAGACGCCGAGCGGCGTCGCCATCCCGCCGATCAGTCCTACTTGGGGCAAACTGACGGGGCGCGCAGCCAATCCGGCAAGCGAAACGATCCCCACATACCGCCCCCAAGTATCCACACCGACGGCAGGCTGCTCGCTATACGCCAGCGTTTCCGCGGCTTCTTCAACGGGCATGTCGATCGGCAGGCGCAGGAACGCCTCATCCATCCATGAAGCAACAGGTTCGAGCCAATCGGCGCCTTGCTGGATCGCTTCGCGCAGGCGCGACTCGGTCAACACCCCCACCGGCGCGCCCATTTCAACAATGGGCAGGATGCCTGCGCCGCCTTGGGTCATCAACTCCGCTGCCCGCAACAGGCTATCATCAGGGTAGGCAGGCGGTACGCGCTGCAGTTTCTCCGCCACGAAGATAATATCGCTCATTCCTGCGCCAGTTCTTGGTCGTATTGTAAGTAACGGTCGTACTCCAGCAGTTCATACAGTTCCGCGCGGGTCTGCATGGCATCGAGCATCGGCGTTTGTGTGCCGTGCTGCTTGAGGCATAGCAGCGTCTGCTCGGCGGCTTTCATCATCGCCCGGAAACAGCTCATCGGAAAGATCACCATCTTATAGCCCATCTGCGCGAACTCGGTTGCCGTGAGGTAGGGCGTCTTGCCGAACTCGGTCATGTTCGCTAATAGGGGTGCAGGCACAGCGCGAGCGAACTGCTCGAACTCGTCGGGCGATTGTAGCGCTTCGGGGAAAATGGCGTCTGCTCCTGCGTGCAGGTAGCGTTTGGCGCGTTCAATCGCGCCCTCTAATCCCTCGAGGGCGCGGGCGTCGGTACGCGCGATAATCACGAAGTTCGGGTTGCTGCGTGCATGCACCGCCGCCTTGATTTTGGCGACCATCTCTTCAACAGGAATAATCTCTTTGCCTTCGAGGTGCCCACAGCGTTTGGGGCTGACTTGGTCTTCAATATGTACGCCTGCCAGCCCGGCGCGTTCGAGCATCTGCACGGCGCGGGCGGTCTGGAGCGCGCTCCCGTAGCCCGTATCGGCGTCTGCGATGGCAGGGATGTTCACAACAGCAGTGATGTAGTTGCACACCTGCGCCATCTCCGGTAGGCTAATGAACGCGTGGTCGGGCAACCCCAACAGGCTGTTCGTGACGCCGGCGCCGGAGATGTAGCACGCTTCGAAACCGTGGAATTGCACGAGTCGGGCAAGTGCGGCGTTGAACACCCCCGGCATCACCACGATATTGCGCTGCTCCCAAAGCAGGCGCAAACGCGCGCCGGGGTCGTTCAATCGGCTCTCGCCCGAAAGCGGAAAGTTCATTCGCCTCGCTTCCCTAACATCAGAATATCCGCGCGGGTGAGCGTCACCACTTTGCGCACACGCTTGTATTCCACCTCGCGCGTGGGGTTCTCCACCGCGCGGCGCACCGCATCCGAGACCTGCGCATATTCGGGCACTTCGATAGGAGCAGGCTTCTCGCGCACGGTTTCCAAGTAGCGTGCATCCCACATGCCCACTCCGTCCGAGCCAATCCGTGCTTGAACATTCGGCGAGGCATAGCGCGGCTCGAAGATGAATTCCACTTCATACTCTTCCGCTTTGAAGGGGTACATCTTCGGGTCTTTGCTCATGTCGATTTCGCGTCGGAACTTCTCCTCGCGCACTGCCAGCGAATCTTGCATATAGGTCAGTTTCGGGTCGACTTCGAAGGTGAAAGTCTTAAGCGCTTTGGGGCTGTATTCGAGCGTTTTGCCCTTATCGCGGAGGATAACCGTCACCCGGCAGCCGATCGTGGGGATACCTAACCTGCCTTCCACCAGCAGCACACGCGGGCGCACGACCTTCACGCTGGCATCGAACTGTAGGTCTACAGGCGGTTGCGTCTCTGGGTCGGGTCCGTAGCGACGCAGGAGGTCGAGCAGGGTATCTTCCAGGTTGTTCTGGCGCACATCATAGAGGTTGCTCGATTCCCAGTCCTTGCCGCGGTCTTTCTCGGCGTCTAAAAAGAGTTTCGCCCAGTGATCGACGGCTTCGTCGAATCGCCCTGACTTGAACAGCGCGTGGGCGAGCATGTGGCGTCGCGCGGGAATCATGTCTTTGTATTCATTGGCGACCTGCATCCACGGCACGGCGTTGGTAGGGTCTTGGATTTTGTGGTAGTACATCCAGCCCATCTCGAAGTAGAGATCCCACACGGTGGGGTTGTTCTGGATGCCCTCTTCCAGGAATTTGAGCGCCATCGGGATGTAGCGTCGGTCGGAGCGTTGCGCTTCGTCGGTGAAGTTGTAGCCCATGTGCCACGCGCCGGTGGAGTAGACATCGATATTGTGCGGGTCAAGCCATGTCACAAGGCGCAACATCGGCAGCACGGCGTCGTAGTTGCCTGAGTGGAAGAAGCCGTCCGCACGCACCCACAGAATCGCCGCCATAAACTCCCGAAAGCCTGCCACAGCAACCAGCAACTGCTCCGGCGCAAGACCAATCGGCGTGGCTTGCTTCGGCGCGTAGTTGCGCACCCACAGCGGGAAGATGCGTATTTGCAACACTGCCTGAATCAACAACAATACGACAATGGCGACCCATAACTTCGAAGAATTGCGTTTCATACGAATTCACCTTACCCTACATCTCACGCTGGTTGAAAATCAGCATGCTCGCCACCAGCAGAAGTGCGATATAGACCACCGCGTAGGCAATTGTTTGTACCAGGTACGCCGTCTCGTCGGTAAGCACCTGCTCGGGATTGATAATCGGGTTCTGCACATTGAAGTTGGCGAAGTTGGGCAGAATCACCGTGAGCAATTGCACGGGGATGCGCGTCAGCGGGGTGACTTCAGGGTTGCGCTGGATAGTCTCCAAGAAGCTGCTCAGCAGGTTGCCCATCAGGAACACCCCGCCCGAGAGGAAGTAGTTCACCAGCGGCGAGACGAAGGTGGAAAAGAACAGCACTACCGCTGCCAAGAGCGAACTCTGGAAGAAGAACATGATTAAGCCACGAATAATCTGAGGGTCGAACGAGCCGAGCGCCATACGCGACGCAATCAGGAACACGATTCCCATCATCAGATACATAAATGCCAGCGTGCCGACCGCGCCGAAGAACTTGCCCAACACGAACTGATACCGTTGCACCGGCTTGGAGAGAATGGTGTAAATCGTGCGTCGCTCAATCTCGGTCGGTATCATGCCCGTACACATGATAATGGCGATAAAAGTGCCTGCGAGCTGAATCACGCCGAAGCCGAAGCTAATAATCAGTGTGCGTGCGCCGCGCCCCGCAGCAAACGGCTCAAAGGCAGGGCTAATCAAGATAATCAGAAGCGCGACCAACAAAATCACCATCAAGATACGCTTGCGGACGGCTTCGCCAAAGGTCGCCCCAGCGATTGCAAAAGTTGCATTCATGCGTTCTCGCCTCCCTGAATGGTCTCCACGAACAGGTCTTCCAGCGAGCGGCGGTAGGGCTTGACGCTGATAATATGTCCGCCTGCCGCCCGCACAATATCAATTACGCGATCCACCGAACCGTTGTCCGGCTGCTCCACGATCAAGCGTCCATCGTGCAGGCTCACTTTGCCACCCAACTGCCGAATCGGTTCTACCGCATTATCCGGCACTTTGTCCGCGATGATTTCCACATGCCCACCTGCAAGCAAATCTTCGATGCGTCCCAGCTGCACCATCACGCCACGATTGAGAATCGCGACGCGGTCGCACACGCGCTCCACATCCGAAAGCTGGTGCGAGCTGATAAAGAGCGTCTTGCCCTGATTGCGCAGGTCTAAAATCATGTCGCGAATATCGATGTGCGCGATGGGGTCTAAACCTGCGGTCGGCTCGTCCAGAATCAGCAGCTCGGGGTCGTTAATGAGGCATTGCGCCAATCCAATGCGCTGCAGCATGCCTTTGGAATAGGTGCGCAACGGTTGGTCCGCCGCACGGGACAACCCCACGCGATCGAGAAGCTCGTTCACCCGCTTACCGCGGTCGGGTTCCGGAATGCCGAACAGCTTCGCATAGAAGGTGAGGATTTCGCGCCCGGTCATGTAGTCATAAAAGTAGGGATTTTCGGGCAGGTAGCTGATTTTGTAGTGGTTTTTGGGGTCGCCTGCAGGCTTGCCCAGCACATAGGCTTCGCCCTCGGTGGGGTAAATAATGCCCAGCAGCACCTTAATCGTGGTCGTCTTTCCCGCGCCGTTGGGACCGAGGAAACCAAAAATCTCGCCGCGATGCACCTCTAAGTTCAGATTCTTCACGGCGTCCACGGGCTGCTTGCTCCACAGTCCCGAATAGCGCTTGGTCAAGTTGACCGTTTTAATCGCTAAATCGCTCATTATCGCCTCCTGTTGTTGGATGAGTGCGATAGTGATTATACCCACTTGGCAAGGCGTGGGGAGGGTGTTCGAAAATTGGGCAAAACCCTTTTTGGAAGGGCAGACACATCGGTCTGCCTCTACAGATCCTATGTTAGGGGCGCACCTGGGTGTGCGCCCTGCTATCCACCCCACGATTTATCAAACACCCTCAGGCACGGGGTGCATTGCAGGAGACCCGATGGGGGCATCGAATATTCGCAATCGGGGAGGTTCTGATGCGACCGTTTTGGTGTGTTTGTTTATGGACTGTCGGGCTGGTGGGGCTGGCTTTGGGGCAGCCTGTGGAGCCGCGTAGTTTCCCTGCGCAGAAACTGAGCCGTCCGCCTGTGATCGACGGCGTCGTGAACGCTGACGAGTGGGCGGAGGCGTACGCCGCAGAGCGATTCTGGTCGCCCTCGCGCCAGCAATGGGGCGCGTTCCCAACGCGCGCCTACATCGGCTACGACTCGGAAGCGATTTATGTCGCCTTTGTCTGCGAAGACCCCGAGCCCAGCCAGATACGCGCACGCGAGACCAAACGCGGCGGCTATCTGGAGAACGATGACACCGTTATGGTACTCATCGAGCCGCAAGCGCGTGGATTGGAGCCATATACTTTTACCGTGAACGCGCGCGGCGTGCAGTCGGACTATATCCCTACAGGGACAACCGAGAACATTCGTTGGCGCGGCGACTGGCAAGCCGCCGCGAAGATACTGGAGAACGGCTGGAGCGCAGAGATGCGCATTCCTTTTCGAATCCTGCGTTATCCGCCCCGACAGAACCGTTTCGGGGTGATTCTGGAGCGATATATCCCGCGCTTGGACGAGATTTATACTTTCCCAAACATGGGCGCGTACTATTCCGAGCGGCGCCAGAGCCTCTGGAGCGGGTTGGAACTGCCGCCGCCGCGCTATCCGGTGATTTTTCTGCCTTATTTCACCGGCGACAGCGATTCCCAGCAAGCGCGGGGGCGCAGCGGTCTCGATGTACGCTACATCGCGGGGGACCCTCTCACCGCTCTGTTGACCCTCAAGCCCGATTTCCGCAACATCGCCGCGGATGTAGCCAGTGTGGACTTCTCTTACACCGAGCGAGTGCTGTCCGAAACGCGCCCCTTCTTCCAAGAGGGCAGTGAGTTTATGCCACCGCGCGCGGCGTTTTATAGCCTGCGGGTGCACGATTTGAATGCGGGGCTGAAGGCGTTTGGCACGCTCGGAGACTGGCGCTACGGCGCAACCATCGGCGAATATACGCAGAACGGACGCCTGCGCCAGTTTGGTGTGGGGCGCGTGCGCTATCAGTTCGCGGAACGGTCGTTCATCAACCTGCTGGGTATTCGCTTGCAGGGCGATGTGCAGGAAGATACGCTCGGCGCGATTGTGGATACGCAGCGCATCTCAGGGGACGGCGAGCTGCGCTTGACCGCCGCCTACTACAAACTCAGCGGCGACCGCGATGGCGCGTATCAACAATACACACTGCTCCGCAACGCGCCCGAACGCGTGCCCAACTATCTGCTGCAATACACGGATATCGAGCCGAACTATCGCCCCCGACTGGGCTACGCGCCCGAAACGGGCTATCGCGGGGTGCGGTTCGGCGTCCTCTGGTTCGACCGCCCAGAGAGCGAGCGCTTGCTCTACACCGAAACCCAGCTCACGGTGAACCGTCGCACGCGCTATGGAGGCACACGGCTCGACGAGGGCGTTTCGGTGCAGCAGCAGTGGCTCTTTAGTTCGCAGCACCGTCTGACTCTTGCAGGCGAGTATCTCGACCGCCCCCCCAACATCGATCGCACCGTGAGCGTGAGCTATGCGTGGAATGTGCTGGATTTGTATCGCACGGGCAGCGTGACATTGCGCTTCGGCGACCAGAACGGTGGACGCAGTTTGTACGCGCAGTGGGTGCAGGCGTATGAAATCGCGCCCCGATTCCGAGTTCGGTTTGACATAGAGAGCCTCGAGATCGACTATCCCGATGCGCCTCCTGACCGCGCCCGTCAGCTGATTTTCACGCTCAATTACGAGATCGACCCCGAACGCGCGCTTGGCGGACGGCTGATTCTGAACCGATTGGAGTTCGGCGGGGAAGTGGAGACCACGCGCAATTTCTACCTGACCTATCTGCAGCGCGTACGGCGTGGGTTCGACCTGTATCTCATCTACGGTTTGCCGAACGCCAGCCGCACGCAGAATCGCCTCGCGGTGAAGCTCATTACACCGCTGGAGTTATAGGCGAGCGTTAGCGTTTCAGGTCTTTCGCCACGCTAAGCATCTCGTCGGCGGTCTGGATGGCGCGGGAGTTGACCTCGTAGGCGCGCTGCGCCATAATCAGGCGCACCATCTCGTCGACGATTTGCACATTCGAGGCTTCAAGGCTGCCCCCAGCGAGGCTGCCAATGCCGTTTGTGCCGGGCGCGCCTTCAATCGGTTCACCGGCTGCCGGCGTGAGGCGATAGAGGTTCATGCCGATTCGGTTCAGCCCTGCGGGATTCACGAAACGCACTAAAGTGATCTGCCCGATCTCTTCGACGCCATCTTGTCCGCCGCGCCGCACGCTGATAATCCCATCGCGCCCCACCATAATCTGCTCCGCGTCAGGGGGAATAATAATCTCCGGCTCGAGGGGGTATCCGTTCGAGGTGACCAACCTGCCCTGCGCGTCGAGTTTGAAGCCGCCGTCGCGTGTGTAGGCGACCGTGCCATCGGGCAGGAGCACTTTAAAAAAGCCGTCGCCCTCAATTGCCATATCGAGGGGGTTGCCCGTGACTTGAATCGCGCCTGTTGTGAACAGTCCATAGGTTGCCGCAGGGCGCGCGCCCAGCCCGATTTGTAAGCCGCTGGGCAACTGCACGCCGCCCGCCGCCGTCGCCCCGGCAGGACGCAGCGTCTGATACAGCAAATCCTCAAAATCGGGGCGTACCGTCTTATAGCCGTTCGTATTCACATTTGCCAAGTTGTTCGAAATCACATCGATATTAAATTGTTGCGTTTCCATGCCAGCCGCTGCCGTATGCAATGCGCGTATCATCGTCTACCTCCTTATATTTTCGCCAGTTCGTTGATTGCCCGTCCCAGTGTCTCATCGTGGGTGTGGATGGCTTTCTGATGGGTCTCGTAGGCGCGGATCAGTTCAATCATTGTCACCATTTCACGCACCATATTGACATTCGAGGTTTCGAGAGCGCCGCGCGTGATGCGCGGGTTTTCCACAGGTTGCGCCGCACCAACGAAGTAGCCGTCGGGGTCTTTCGTAAGGTTGCCCTGAACGATCAGCAATCGTCCTACGGATGCGCTGTTTGCCTGCACAGTACCGTTTTCGCCGATAAGAATCTCGGCGTTGCGCGGAACCTGAATCGGTTGCGCATTTATCCCCAGCACGGGATAGCCTTCGCGTGTGGTGAGGATGCCCTGTGCGTTGAGTTGGAACGCGCCGTTGCGCGTGTAGCGCACCCCTTGAGGCGTTTGGATGGCGAAAAACCCCGCGCCGTCGATGGCGACATCCAGCGGATTACCCGTTGAGACAAGCGCCCCCGGTTGCAAATCGGTGTAGAGTTCGCGGAGGGTGGCTCCTGCAGAAAGCACGCCGATCGGTTGGGATTGTGCTCCCTGCAGGCGATAGATTTGCCGTTCGTAGACCGTTTCGAACACAGGGCGGTCGGCTTTGAATCCCGTCGTGTTCAGGTTCGCCAGATTATTCGCAATCGCGTCCTGCGCTTTCTGTCGGGCAGCCATTCCCTCGGCTGCCACATACAGCCCGCGTAGCATCAGCCAGCATTATCGGCAAGGCAGCGGAGATTCTCGAATCCCCCTTTAGCCCCCGGGGGTGTTCGAAAAGTAGCTCCCACACCGACCCCCAAACCAAACACACAAGATCACCCGCCACCCAACACCCGAACCAGACCCACCCTATTCCACAACACAAACAGCCCCCATACCCACACACGCGCACCCAACCACGAACGCGAATGCCAAACACTCCTATACGCACTCTTCACACCCCCAAACACCGGCTCTATTCGATAACGCTTCCCCAATGCCCTCTGACCCCCTTGACAGATACCTTATGAAGTTGGGTATACTTCTGCGCTGCGGGGGGATGCCCGAGCGGCCAAAGGGGCCAGACTGTAAATCTGGTGGCGATGCCTTCGCAGGTTCGAATCCTGCTCCCCCCACCATGGCGCCCTCGTAGCTCAGAGGCAGAGCGCGTCTTTGGTAAAGACGAGGTCACGGGTTCGATTCCCGTCGAGGGCTCCACTTTCCTTGAAATTTTAGGTAAATTAAATAACACACAGTGAGGAGACAACGATGGCACGACAGAAATTTGAGCGTACGAAACCGCATGTGAACATTGGCACGATTGGACATGTGGATCACGGCAAGACCACGCTCACCGCG
>NKPV01000096.1 GCA_002254605.1 Armatimonadetes bacterium JP3_11 | reverse complement strand
TGCGGGTCTATCTCGTTCAAGAGCAGTTGCGCCACGCGCCGCAGAACCTCATCGCCGACCAGGTGCCCATACCGTTTGTTGAACACGCCGAAGTTGTCCAAATCGAAAAAGATGACGGTGATCTCGTTGCCTTCTGCCAGTCGCTCGATGCTCCACTCGCGCAGGTGATCTGACCACGGAAGCCCCGTCATGGGGTCGTAGCTGCGCCCGATTTCCGAGAGCAGGTCGTATACGGTGATGATCCCCACCAGCCGCCCCTCTTCGACCACAGGAAGCACGGTTTGGCGATGGCGTTGGAACCATTCTGCGACAACGCGCAACGGCGTTTGCGGCTCTGCGATGAGCAGTTCAGTGGTCATCACGGCGCGTACCGGGGTATTCGGATCGACGCCCAGCAGCTGCTCGGCGACCAGAATCCCCCAAATCTGCCCCCCTTCATACACGGGCAGTCCCTGCAATTGGTGCCCGCGCATCAGCACCAAAGCCGTCTCCACAGTGTGGTCGGGATTGACCCACACGCGGATGGGGCGTATGAGATGTTGTATTGTGCGCATGTATGAATCGCGCCCCCCCTTCGGACGCGGTAACTCCATTGGGGCAGGAGCAAGTGCCGTTTCCACTACACGCCACGACGAGGGATTCATACCCCTGCCTCCACGAATCCTTTACCTATAATATACGCCATTGCTACGGTTCCTGACTACAGTAAGATTGCGAGTTTTGTGCCTTAGCGCGCACGCCAGTCGTAAGGCACATAGATAATTTGCAAATCCGCGCCGCGCCCCTGACTGAGATTCCGCAGCAGGTTGGCAGCGCGCACGCCGATTTCCTCTGGACGCTCCAGAATCAGCAGGTCTATTTGTTTCGAGAAGTACCAGTCTTTTGCCGACTCGCGCCAGCTGAGGACGCCTATATTGTTTAGGCGTGCGGCGCCGATTCCCTGCTGCGCCACTTCTGCGCCCATGAGAAACATACCCTTAACGCGCCCCTCGGAAACCAGTTTTTGAATTACCGAAGGGGCATTACGGCTCTCGCTAAGGGGGACGAGTCGCGCCCGAACACGCCGATTGAACAGCAGCCCGTGTCGGAAGCCTTCCCAGAACTCCGACACGGCGCGAGGCACTGGATGTCCGGCGACGATGGCGACCTCGCCTGAATTGAGGCGCCGCGCATACCACGCCCCAGCGCGCCGTCCGGCGTCGTAATAGTAGGTGCCCACATAGCCCAGTCGCGCCGTCTCGGGTAAATCCACGCCCATCAGCACAACGGGCACGCCCGCCTGAACCATCTGCTCTACGGTCGCTTTCGCCCAAGCATCATTCGGGGCACAGAAGGCAACGGCACGCCAATCGCCCTCCTGCAGACGCTGGGCAAACGCTTCCCGCTCGGAGCCTGTGAATAGAATTTTTTCCAGGTGCACGCCTGGCAGGTTCAAGCGCTGTTCCATACCGCGCAGAACGGCGTCCCAATAGTCGTTCGGTTTGCCTTGGATGCCGACGACAATCGGAAACTGGAACGGCTCGATAGGTGGGGTTGACGCCTCGCGGCATGCTGGAAGAAGCCACACACTCATCCCAATTGCCACGAGGAGCCGCATCGCTTCACCTTCTCAGTCTTCCAGCAGTTGCCTGAGCTCGGGATAGAACTGGTTGTATTCCTCGATGTTGCGTGGGGGGCTGCCCAGAAGCCAGTCGCGCAGGTAGCCCGCGAGGACGGCACCGCTGGTGACGGTAAAGATGCCGTACTCCCGATAGGCTTCGGCGCGCACGGGGTCGTTTACTTTCGCCGCGATGCGCTGCACGCCGAACAGTTCGCGCGCCATCTGCACCACCATCAGGTTTGTGTTGTCGCCGTTGGTACAGGCGATGAAGGCGTCCGCTTTGTCCACTGCAGCGCGGCGCAAGGTATCCTCATCTAACCCGTCACCCACGATAAGATTACACGTATGACGCTTGCCCAGACGCAGTAAGGCGTCCTGGGATTTCTCGATAACTGTCACCTGATGACCTGCACTGCTCATCAACAGCGCCAACATGGAACCTGTGCGCCCACAGCCCATAATCACAATTCGCATCGTTAGTCTCCCTCCCGAGCTGCACCATAGAGCCAGACTTGGCAGCGTGCTTTACGCAACACCACTTCCACGGTGTCGTCGAGTGTGGGGCGAGCGCGCCCGCTTCGATAGCGTGCTGTGATAAACAGCAGATCTGCTTGATACTCGTCCGCTGCTTCGACGATGGCGTACCCGCAGTGATGCACGGGGCGGACGAGCGTCTCGATGTCCGTAACCCCGATTTCCTCGGCGATTTCCCGTGCTGCGACCGCCGCCAGCTCGCCCTCGTGCAGGCGGGTTGCTGGGCAGCTCTCCAGTCCCACGGAGCGTGGGGTCTCCACCAGACACAACACAGTAAGGTGTGCGTCGAACACCTGCGCCATTTCACAGGCGAAGCGCAACGCCTCGCGGTCGTCGTGGGTGTTGCTGAACGGGATGAGCAGACGCTTTGGCGGCGCCGCCTCCTGCGATTGTTGTTTTGTCTTCTTCCAGCCGAACAATTTTAGCCCCATCGCTATCGTCCCTCTTCGTTTCAGCGTGTCGGTCGTTCCACAAAATAGCGTAGCGCCCAGAGTCGCACGAACGCCCAGAGGATGAGCAAGCTGCCCAGCAACAGCCCCTCCGAACGCCGGTAGAGAAGATACTCATAGTAAATAATACCAACTCCCAACCCCATCATCACAAGGCTGATGCCGTACCGTAGCCATTTGCGTGTCCCCATAGCGTCTTTACCCCAGCTCCTCGCGTAGGAGTTCTTGCGCGCGTTGTGGGTTCGCGCGTCCCTGCGTTTCGCGCATCATTTGCCCCACCAGAAAGCCCAGCACGCTGGTTTTACCAGCGCGATATTTCTCCACGACATCGGGGTTTGCCGCGATGACTTTGCGGGCGGCGGCACGCAGCGCGTCTTCATCGGAAATCTGCACCAGCCCACGCTCCCGCACGATCTCGGAGGGCATCAACCCTGTCTGGAACGTCTCGTCGAACAACTCTTTCGCAATCCGCCCAGAAATCACATTTTTCTGCAGCAGGTCGACCAAATCCGCTAAGTGAGCAGGCTGCAGTTTCGAATCGCGTATTTCGGTATTGGTTTCGTTGAGGCGCGCCTGCAGTTCGACCGTAATCCAGTTGCTGGCGGTCTTCGGCTCTACCCCCAGCGCGACGCACTGCTCAAAATAGGTTGCCGTGTCGATATCGGCGGTGAGGATGCGCGTCTCGCGCTCGCCCAGCCCGTACTCTTTGCGGTAGCGGTCGGCTTTTTGTAAGGGCAGTTCGGGAAGGGTGGCGCGGAGCTGCTCCAGCCACTCCTCGGTGATGTGAATCGGCACGATGTCGGGTTCCGGGAAGTAGCGGTAGTCCTGCTCGAACTCTTTAGTGCGCATGGGGAAGCTATACGCCCCTTCCTCGCTCCAGCCGCGCGTCTCTTGGACGACCTGTCCGCCTTCTTGAAGGATTCGGATTTGCCGTTCCACCTCGAACTCAATACCACGCACCACCGAGCGGAACGAGTTGAGGTTTTTGAGTTCGGTTTTGACGCCGAGTCGGTCGCTGCCTTCGGGTGCGACACTGATATTCGGCTCACAGCGCAAAGAGCCTTCCTCCATCTTGCCGTCGCACACGCCCAAATAGGTCAGGACGGCTCGTAGCTGCACCAAGTACTCTTTCGCGGCTTCGGCGGAGTGCAAGTCGGGCGGGAAATCGGTGACGATCTCCATCAAGGGCGCACCCGCGCGATTGAAGTCCACCTCGCTTTCGCCCGGCAGGTAGTGGAACAGTTTGCCCGTATCCTCCTCCAGATGCACGCGGCGGATGCGCACGGGGAACCGCTCTCCCTCGACCTCGATTTCCAGATAGCCGTGCGTGCCGATGGGATGCACCTCGCCGTATTGAGAAATCTGGTAGCCCTTGGGGAGGTCGGGGTAGAAGTAGTTCTTGCGGTAGAACATCGCGACGGGAGCAATACGGCAGTTCAGCGCGAGCGCGGTGCGGATGACATGCTCGACCGCTTTTTTATTGGGCACGGGCAGCGTGCCTGGCATGCCCAAGCAGATCGGGCATACATTCGTGTTGGGCAAATCGCCGAAGCGCGTGGGGCATGCGCAGAACATTTTGCTCTCGGTCAAGAGCTGCGCATGCACTTCCATGCCGATGCTCGGTATGTACCGCAAGGTGGTTTCCTCCAATGCGGGATTATACCCTACTCTGGAATCGCCTCGCCCAAGCGGTAGAAACGCCCGCGTGAGTAGGCGATAGCACGCTTGTTGGGGTTGCCGACAGCGCGTAGTGGCTCGCCCACCACGAGTATGTGGCTCCCGTAGACGCGCCGCTCCAGCACGCGACACTCGAACTGCGCGGCGGCGCCTGCAATTAGGGGCGCCTCAATAGACTGTGCTGGCTCGATAGGGATGTTGAACTCGGCGAGCTTGTTCACCTCGCGTCCCGAGTACCGTCCACACACGCGCCCAATCCACGCTTGGTCTTCTGCAATCAAGCTCACGCCGAAGGTGGTGGCGCGTTCTATGAGGGGGCGGGTGAACCGCTCTTCGCCCACAAACACGCCAATCAGCGGCGGCTTCAGCGACACAGGTGCGCACCATTCCGCGCTCATCGCGTTCACGATACCGTCCACAACAACCGTGACGATACTCACGGAATTGATAAACCGCCACGCTTCGCGGTCGATTTGGGAGAGGGGTTGCATACACACGATTGTACCTGCTGGGGTATCCTCGAGGGTGAGCGATGAATGTTCGTCGGTTTGTGGAGCGTCGTCGGGAGCGGTGGCAGCGGTTCGAGCAGCTACTGGATGCGCTGCGCTGGACAGGGGGCTCGGGGTTAGATCGCGCCGCACTGGACGAACTGGGCAGGCTCTATCGGCAGACCGCGGCGGATTTAGCCTACGCGCGTCAACAGGGTGCGGACGCCAGCGTCGTGGAGTATCTCAACAGTCTGCTGGGGCGCGCGCACGGGGTTCTCTATCGTGCGCGACGAGGTAGTGTGAAAAACGCACTGCGCATGTTCTGGTATGCATTCCCTGCGGCGGTGCGCCGACGCCATCGCTTTGTGTGGCTGGCGATTGCGCTCACGCTGCTGGGGGCGTTAATTCCCTTCACGATGATTGTGGTGAACCCTGCTGTTGCCCAAGTGCTGGTTGATCCCCAGTGGCGCCCTGTGTTCGAACATTGGAAGTCGGGCAAGCAGCATCAGCCGGGCGAAACGGGGCTTGCCTCCGTGATGAGCAGTTTCTACTTCGTGAATAACTCGCGTGTCGCAATGCTTGCGTTCGGGCTGGGCGTGTTCTGGGCGATCCCGACGGTCTATTTGCTCATTACCAACGGTTTCCTGC
The DNA here is from genome assembly GCA_002254605.1 of Armatimonadetes bacterium JP3_11. Classification (GTDB taxonomy): domain Bacteria; phylum Armatimonadota; class Fimbriimonadia; order Fimbriimonadales; family GBS-DC; genus GBS-DC. The sequence continues at coordinate 2,836 of NKPV01000096.1, read as the reverse complement.
TGGGCACGCTCGCAGGCGAGATGTACCATGTCGGCAAACTGGGGTTTTTGTTGGTCTCGATTTACCCGCATGGCGTACCGGAGCTGGGAGCAGTGTTCTTATGCGGCGGGGCAGGGCTAATGTTGGGGCGTGCGATGATTGTGCCAGGTGATCTCACGCGCTCTGAAGCGGTGCGTCAAGTCGCGCCAGATGCCTTCTGGATTTTGGCAGGCTCCCTCGTGCTGATTCTCATCGCGGCGTTCACCGAAGCGTTCTTCTCGTTCTATGCGTTTCCCAGTTGGGCGAAGTTCCTCTGGGGCACGGTAGCGCTTGGGGTACTGCTGGCGTATATTCTCGGTGTGCGCGAGCCAGAGAAGACCTGAGCGACCTTTCGCGGCTGTCTCAATTCCTCTTGGATTTTGAGTGGAGTACGGCTGACGGTGGGGCGCCCTATAGCGCCGCCTCCTACCCACGCAGGGGCTTCTGATAGATTCGTGCGCGTCGGGGGCGGTTCCCTCGGAGTCGCCAGCGCACAAGCCCCAGCATGAGTGCTACCAGTAGGATGCCTGCTATCGGCGTGCTGGGATGTGCTTGACGCGCCACAGTGTGCGCAACGGATACCGGGGCTTTGAGCAACGGCTTTTCGTCGGAGTACATCACCAGCCAGCCTGCAGGGTCGCCTGCACGCAGTGGAGCGGAGAGCGGCTCGGCAAGCAGTTTCCAGTGGTAGCGTGTCCGCTGCGCTTTGGGAACCACCCATACCAGTGGCTTATCGAGGCGCACTGCGACGGAATTCGGCTCGCCGTTCGTTACTTGCACTGTGCCCACCACCTCGCCCGCAGGCACTCCGATACGCTCCCAGTCGTTGAAGCCGTGTTCCATCAGCGCCATCGTATCCGCTTCGCGCTGGGGGCTGTTGAGCACCACCGTAATCAGCCGCCGCCCCTCTTTGGACGCTGCGCCCGCAAAGCAAAAGCCTGCTTGGTTCGTATAGCCCGTCTTTACGCCCTCGGCATACGGATATTGCTGGAGGAACTTCGACTTGTTCACCATCCAGAGGTCTTCCTGATTCAGGGAACGCATCACGATATAGGAGCGCGTTTTCACGATTTCGCGGAAGGTCTCGTGCGCCATCGCGTAGCGTGTGATGAGCGCAAGGTCGTAAGCAGTGGAGCAGTGCAGGGGATGGTGCAAGCCGTGGGGATTCACGAAATGGGTGTTTGTCGCGCCAATTTCCCGCGCTTTTGCGTTCATCAGCTGGGCGAACGCTTCCACCGAGCCAGCAGTATGCTCGGCTAAGGCGACCGCGGCGTCGTTAGCGGAGCGAAGCATTAGGGCATAAAGCAGGTCGCGCACCGTCACCTCTTCACCGACCCGCAAATGCATCGAACTGGGCTGGGCGTTCACGGCGCGTTGCGACGCTTTCACGGAGTCATCGAGTCGACACCGCTCCAGCACCACAATTGCGGTCATGATTTTGGTCAGGCTGGCAGGAGGCAGCTTCTGGTGGGCGTTCTTGGCATAAAGAACTTGCCCTGTCTCGGCGTCCATCAAGATTGCCGCGCGTGCCTGCAGCGTCGGTGTACCTGCCCAACTTGCGGTTAGCAGCGTTAGTCCCAAAAGCCACGCGCCCACTCGCCAGTGCATACCTTTTATTATGACGCTTGAGGGGAAAATCCTGCCGATGCGCCTGCCTCTAAAGATTCCGTCCCGCTGCCAATAATACGGGGTGATGCTAACGCCTGTGATTGGGACAGAGCCAACGCTTGGAGCAGAGTCTCTTTGCGCTTCTGACAACGCTGGCTCCGAATTAGGTGATGTGGGGGTGTTCGAGCAGGTTCTGCACGAACTACTGGACTCGGACATCGAAGAGGGCGAGTTAGGAGTTGGGATTAGCCCTCACTCATTATTGATCTCTCTGCCCCAATCTTTGCCCACGGTCCCAGAGGAGGCGTCTTCGGGAAGCCCGAATTCCCTGCCTCCCTCTCCCTTAGCGTGGGAGCAAGGGCACGAAACTCTTCTCGTCTCATTGGCGGGAGAGCCGCTGGAGGCGAGGGCTGTGGAAACGCCCATCGCCAACGCCGTGGAAGCGGAGTGGAGGGGTCTTAAAACCGATTCAGAACAGAGCCTGAAAGCAGAAGCGTGGGTGAAGGCTGGAGAAACTTTCCTTGCCCACCTTACGGCAGAGGAGTCAAGTGCAGAGACGATGATCGTCCTTGGGGGTGGTTTGCCAAGCAAGCAGGGTGGGTTTGAGGGGCTGGGGCAACCTACTGACCCGCGTTCTGCGAACGGCGTAGAGGGCGCTCTTCCTGTGTCGTCCGCCCGTCAGGAGGAGACGCCTCCCACGCCGATGCTCGATTCCCAAGGCGCAGACCCGCTCGCTCTAAAGGCGTCAGAACCCATCGCTCCGAAACGCATCGGTCAGGAGCATCCTGATCTGACGCATACTGATCGGCATCTTGCACACACTCCCCACCCGACTCACACAACGCATGGAACCACCTCCGCAGGACAGGTGGAGACGCCCCCCGTAGCCCCCACGGCTCCTACTGCCGACCCCAACTGGCACACTGTGGAGCAGATGGCGCAGCACATCGAGCGGATGGTCTATGACCGCGAACGCGATGCAATTACCGTGCGGCTGGATCCCCCGGAACTGGGCGTCATCGAGCTGCGTGTGCATGCGTCGGGCAACGAGGTGCAGGCTTGGGTGAGCGCGGAACGCGACCTGACCCGCCAGTTGTTGCAGCAAGCCCAGCAACAACTGCGCGAGCAACTCGAATCGCGCGGGCTACAGCTCACCCATTTCGATGTCGGGGGGCAGAGCCATTCCCGATTTGCGCAGGCGCAGGCGCAG